>NZ_CP150188.1:182500-387500 GCF_037965805.1 Aeribacillus sp. FSL K6-3256 | reverse complement strand
TTGGGACCTTAGCTGGCGGTCTGGGCTGTTTCCCTTTTGACCACGGATCTTATCACTCGCAGTCTGACTCCCAAGGATAAGTCATTGGCATTCGGAGTTTGACTGAATTCGGTAACCCGATGGGGGCCCCTCGTCCAATCAGTGCTCTACCTCCAAGACTCTTCCCTTGAGGCTAGCCCTAAAGCTATTTCGGAGAGAACCAGCTATCTCCAAGTTCGATTGGCATTTCACCCCTACCCACACCTCATCCCCGCACTTTTCAACGTGCGTGGGTTCGGGCCTCCAGCAAGTGTTACCTTGCCTTCACCCTGGACATGGGTAGATCACCTGGTTTCGGGTCTGCGACCTCGTACTATTTCGCCCTCTTCAGACTCGCTTTCGCTGCGGCTCCGCCTTTCGGCTTAACCTTGCACGAAATCGCAACTCGCCGGTTCATTCTACAAAAGGCACGCCATCACCCGTTAATGGGCTCTGACTACTTGTAGGCACACGGTTTCAGGTTCTCTTTCACTCCCCTCCCGGGGTGCTTTTCACCTTTCCCTCACGGTACTGGTTCACTATCGGTCACTAGGGAGTATTTAGCCTTGGGAGATGGTCCTCCCTGCTTCCGACGGGATTTCACGTGTCCCGCCGTACTCAGGATCCACTCGGGAGGGAACGGAGTTTCGACTACAGGGTTGTTACCTTCTCTGACGGGCCTTTCCAGACCTCTTCGTCTACCCCGTTCCTTTGTCACTCCTTAATCGAGTGTCCTACAACCCCAAGAGGCACGCCTCTTGGTTTGGGCTGTTCCCGTTTCGCTCGCCGCTACTCAGGGAATCGCTGTTGCTTTCTCTTCCTCCGGGTACTTAGATGTTTCAGTTCCCCGGGTTGCCCTCCATACCCTATGGATTCAGGTATGGATACTGCCCCATTACGGGCAGTGGGTTCCCCCATTCGGACATCTCCGGATCGACGCTTACTTACAGCTCCCCGAAGCATTTCGGTGTTTGTCCCGTCCTTCATCGGCTCCTAGTGCCAAGGCATCCACCGTGCGCCCTTTCTAACTTAACCGTTTCTTCCTAACATGAGCGATCTATTCGTGAATGTCTTTCCGTTATCCAGTTTTCAAAGAACAATCAAGAAGGATATGATCCTTCAAAACTAAACAAAACGGAAAAGCGCACCCTATTTCAATGTATATATCCTTAGAAAGGAGGTGATCCAGCCGCACCTTCCGATACGGCTACCTTGTTACGACTTCACCCCAATCATTTGTCCCACCTTCGGCGGCTGGCTCCCGTAAGGGTTACCCCACCGACTTCGGGTGTTACAAACTCTCGTGGTGTGACGGGCGGTGTGTACAAGACCCGGGAACGTATTCACCGCGGCATGCTGATCCGCGATTACTAGCGATTCCGGCTTCATGCAGGCGAGTTGCAGCCTGCAATCCGAACTGAGAGTGGTTTTTTGGGATTCGCTCCACCTCGCGGTTTCGCTGCCCTTTGTACCACCCATTGTAGCACGTGTGTAGCCCAGGTCATAAGGGGCATGATGATTTGACGTCATCCCCACCTTCCTCCGACTTTTAGCCGGCAGTCACCTTAGAGTGCCCAACTGAATGCTGGCAACTAAGGTCAAGGGTTGCGCTCGTTGCGGGACTTAACCCAACATCTCACGACACGAGCTGACGACAACCATGCACCACCTGTCACCCTGTCCCCGAAAGGGGAACGCCCTATCTCTAGGGTTGTCAGGGGATGTCAAGACCTGGTAAGGTTCTTCGCGTTGCTTCGAATTAAACCACATGCTCCACCGCTTGTGCGGGTCCCCGTCAATTCCTTTGAGTTTCAGCCTTGCGGCCGTACTCCCCAGGCGGAGTGCTTAATGCGTTTGCTGCAGCACTAAAGGGTGGATACCCTCTAACACTTAGCACTCATCGTTTACGGCGTGGACTACCAGGGTATCTAATCCTGTTCGCTCCCCACGCTTTCGCGCCTCAGCGTCAGTTACAGGCCAGAGAGCCGCCTTCGCCACTGGTGTTCCTCCACATCTCTACGCATTTCACCGCTACACGTGGAATTCCGCTCCCCTCTCCTGCACTCAAGTTCCCCAGTTTCCAATGGCCGCTCGCGGTTGAGCCGCGAGATTTCACATCAGACTTAAGGAACCGCCTGCGCGCGCTTTACGCCCAATAATTCCGGACAACGCTTGCCACCTACGTATTACCGCGGCTGCTGGCACGTAGTTAGCCGTGGCTTCCTCGTCAGGTACCGTCAAGGTACCGCCCTGTTCGAACGGTACTTGTTCTTCCCTGACAACAGAGCTTTACGATCCGAAGACCTTCTTCGCTCACGCGGCGTTGCTCCGTCAGACTTTCGTCCATTGCGGAAGATTCCCTACTGCTGCCTCCCGTAGGAGTCTGGGCCGTGTCTCAGTCCCAGTGTGGCCGGTCACCCTCTCAGGTCGGCTACGCATCGTCGCCTTGGTGAGCCGTTACCTCACCAACTAGCTAATGCGCCGCGGGCCCATCCTGCAGTGACAGCTAAAAGCCGCCTTTCAACCGAAAACCATGCGGTTTTCGGTGTTATCCGGTATTAGCTCCGGTTTCCCGAAGTTATCCCAGTCTGCAGGGCAGGTTGCCCACGTGTTACTCACCCGTCCGCCGCTAACCTAAAGGAGCAAGCTCCCTTCGGTCCGCTCGACTTGCATGTATTAGGCACGCCGCCAGCGTTCGTCCTGAGCCAGGATCAAACTCTCCAAAAAAAGTTTGTCACCAAATGCTCTTTTAGAATCAACAGGCACGCTTTTCGTTTTGTTCAGTTTTCAAAGATCATTTTGGAGCGGGTGATGGGAATCGAACCCACGACATCAGCTTGGAAGGCTGAGGTTTTACCACTAAACTACACCCGCGCGAAAATATTTGTTTTTCTATTTAGATGATAAACACGCATTTTCCATGCCTCTTCCTCTTCCAGCATTGTTCGAGGATGTAAATGCGTCGAGGCAACTCGCAGATTATTCATTGAAGTGTCGCTCGTGGCTGAGGTTTTACCACTAAACTACACCCGCATATCTTAATTTATTCATGCAATTTTGCTTTTAAGCCTTTATTGATCAAAATCGGGAAGACAGGATTCGAACCTGCGACCCCATGGTCCCAAACCATGTGCTCTACCAAGCTGAGCTACTTCCCGTATATGGCGCGCCCGAGAGGAGTCGAACCCCTAACCTTTTGATCCGTAGTCAAACGCTCTATCCAATTGAGCTACGGGCGCATTCCACAGGTTTTTTATTGTAACTCACTTAAAATATGATGTCAACACTTTTTTGGTGCGGTAGAGAGGACTCGAACCTCCACGGGGTCGCCCCCACTAGGCCCTCAACCTAGCGCGTCTGCCATTCCGCCACTACCGCGAATATGCGGGTGGAGGGACTTGAACCCCCACGCCGTAAGGCGCTAGATCCTAAGTCTAGTGCGTCTGCCAATTCCGCCACACCCGCATTAAATGGTGAGCCATGGAGGATTCGAACCTCCGACCCTCTGATTAAAAGTCAGATGCTCTACCGACTGAGCTAATGGCTCTTATTATTTTTATAATAAGTGGCTGGGCTAGCTGGATTCGAACCAGCGCATCACGGAGTCAAAGTCCGTTGCCTTACCGCTTGGCTATAGCCCATCAAAAAGTCACAAAATTTATTGTAACATTTTTTGAACGCTATGTAAAGACTTTTTGTTTTGGATTTTTTAAAGTTAGAAATAGGAAGTTTTTCAACTTCCTATTTCAGCGAATATGAATGACCCGTACGGGATTCGAACCCGTGTTACCGCCGTGAAAGGGCGGTGTCTTAACCACTTGACCAACGGGCCATTTTTCATGGCGGAGAAGGAGGGATTTGAACCCTCGCGCCGCTTACACGACCTACTCCCTTAGCAGGGGAGCCCCTTCAGCCACTTGGGTACTTCTCCAAATTGGCTCCGCAGGCAGGATTCGAACCTGCGACCGTTCGGTTAACAGCCGAATGCTCTACCACTGAGCTACTGCGGAATGAAGAAAAAATTGACGACTGTAACCATTGTAATGAGCATTTATAATTTTGTCAACAGTTCGTTATATATTGTTTTTCGCTGCCATCCAATTAGCGACGGCTTTTATACTTTATCATATCTTTCTCCTTTTCGTCAACCATTATTTTTATAAAATTGAATTTTTCCTCCGCACTTTCCGCATAAATATCGTTCTGGGTTCATTTTTCTACGGCGAATAAAAGTGCTCATACATGATAGGCATTTATAAATATAAATAATATTATTTTTATTTTTTTCTCTTAATGGTGTGCAAAATCTAGGTGCACCTACTTTTTTTAAAAGCATTTTAAAGTCAGAGTCCCGATGCCGAAAACCTTTTCCTTCGATATGAAGATGGTAGTGGCAAAGTTCATGCTTAATAATCCCTATTAATTCGTCCATTCCGTATTGTTCATAATATTTTTTATTCACTTCAATATCATGGCTGTTTAATAAATATCTTCCGCCTGTTGTTCGAAGACGGTGATTAAAATACGCTTTGTGAACAAATTTTTTCCCAAAAAAGGATAGTGAAATTTGCTCCACAAGTTTTTGAAGCTGGTCATCATTCAATGTACTGCACCTACTTTAAAAACATGTTGAACAGGACAACAACTTAACGCATACAATAAATATTACTACATCTAATCGGACTCACATATTTTATTTTAGCATATGCTTTTTTTCTTGACCATAAAATGGCAAGCCAAAAAGAACAATACATCCAAGGAGGTATTAACCAATGCCGAATTGGCTTATAAATCAAATGAAGAAAGCATATTATGAAAAAAACGTTTATCAAATCAAGTTATTAAATCAATGCTGGTATTTCTATAGAAAAAAGCATTGCTCATAATTCAACAGCTCTCAAAGAACAGACTAACTTTTTTCAAAATTTTTGGTTGATAGATCGTTGTTTGCTTCCATCAGCATGCAATATAAGGTTGATAAAAAAATCAGCTGTCGACTTTGCCGACAGCCGTGATTTCTGTTGTTATTTATTTAACCATTGTTAAAGCGACTCTTCCTTTATCAACATCAACTTTTTCCACCCAGACTGTCACGATGTCCCCAACCGAAACAACGTCCAAAGGATGCTTTACATATTGTTTGCTTAATTTTGAAATGTGCACAAGTCCATCCTGTTTAACGCCGATATCAACAAATACACCAAAGTCTACTACGTTTCGAACCGTTCCTTGCAGCTCCATTCCTTCTTTCAAGTCTTCAAGCTGCAGCACATCTTTTTTCAAAAGAGGTTTTGGAACTTCATCACGAGGATCGCGCTCCGGTCTCATTAAAGCATCGCATATATCCTTCAATGTATATTCGCCAATATGCAAGGCTTTTGAAGTTTCTTGAATATTCAGCGATCTGATTTTATCTTTCAACAGTTCTGTACCGATATCATCGACTGTCAATGAAAGGCTTGACAGCAGTTTTCTAGCGTCTTCATAGCTTTCAGGATGAATGCTCGTCCTGTCAAGCGGATCGTCGCCGTCCAATATTCTTAAAAAGCCGATACATTGCTCATACGTTTTCTCCCCAAGCCGTGGGATGGATTTTAAATCGTTGCGATTCACAAATTTTCCAATTTCTTCTCTTCGTTTCACAATATTATGAGCCACTGTTTTTGATAATCCAGATACGTATTGCAACAGAGACGGCGAAGCAGTATTTACGTTGACACCGACTTGGTTGACAACTGTTTCCACAACAAACGTTAAAGAGTCATGCAATTTCTTTTGGGATACATCATGCTGGTATTGACCAACACCGATTGATTTAGGATCAATTTTCACCAATTCAGCAAGCGGATCTTGAAGCCTTCTAGCAATGGATACTGCGCTGCGTTCTTCGACTTCAAGATCTGGGAACTCTTCCCGGGCTAAATCAGAAG
Source organism: Aeribacillus sp. FSL K6-3256 (assembly GCF_037965805.1). Classification (NCBI taxonomy): domain Bacteria; kingdom Bacillati; phylum Bacillota; class Bacilli; order Caryophanales; family Bacillaceae; genus Aeribacillus; species Aeribacillus sp. FSL K6-3256. The sequence goes on along the minus strand of NZ_CP150188.1, from coordinate 381,552 downwards.
CTGAATAAACACTTGCTCCCGCCTCGTTAACAATTAAATAATAAATATCTTCTTTTAATTCTTTTATTACATCTGCAACAAATTGTTCTGTTTCTCTTGAAGCTGTTCCATTGCCGATAGCGATTACTTCAATTTGGAAGCGTTGAATAATATCGATCAGCTTTTGTTTTGATTTTTCTATTTCATTTTTTGGCGGATGAGGATAAATCACATCAATATAAAGAACTTTTCCAGTTTCATCGACTGCCGCAAGCTTGCATCCTGTACGGTAAGCCGGGTCGATTCCTAAAACGATCGTTCCTTTTAATGGAGGTTGAAGGAGCAGTTTTCTTAAATTTTCGGAAAAAACACGAATGGCCTGATCTTCAGCTTTTTCAGTCAATTCTTTTCTAATCTCCCGCTCAATCGAAGGCTGTATGAGCCGTCTATACGCATCCTCCAACGTTTCAATTAAAATATCAGCAGCAATTGTCCTTTGATCCGAAACAACTTTTTTCTTCAAATAGGCTACTATTTGTTCTGTCGGCGGCTCGATTGCCACCCTTAAAATCCCTTCCTTCTCCCCTCTGTTTAACGCCAAAACACGATGGGGAACGATTTTTTTGATCGGTTCTTCATATTGGTAATACATTTCGAATACTTTTTTCTCATCTTTTTCTTCGTCTTTACACGTTGAGACGACCATACCTTCTTTCAACGTTTGCTCCCTTATCCATTGCCGATAATTCGGATCGTCTGAAATCCATTCTGCAATAATATCTTTTGCACCAGAGAGAGCATCTTCAACCGTATGGATTTCTTTCTCTTCATTGATGTATTTTTCGGCTTCTTCTTCAATCGATCCCGCTAGCGGCAAGGAATATATCCATTTGGCTAAAGGCTCAAGCCCTCTTTCTTTTGCAATCGTTGCTTTCGTTCTTCTTTTTTGCCGGTATGGCCGATACAAGTCTTCAACTTGCTGCAATTTTTCAGCCGCCAGTATTTCATTTCGCAAAGATTCTGTTAGTTTTCCTTGTTCCTCAATTAACCGAATAACTTCTTCTTTTCTTTTTTCAAGGTTTTGTATGTATTGCCAGCGCTCACTAATGTTTCGTATTTCCACTTCATTTAAAGCGCCTGTTTGTTCTTTTCTGTACCGCGCAATAAAAGGAACGGTGTTGCCGTCTTCAAGTAATGCAATGACATTTTGAATTTGTTTGGTGGATATTGATAATTCGCTGCTTAACATTTGAAAAATTTTCTCATTATTTAACATTCTTTAGCCTCCACTACTATTTCCATCTACATAAACATTTTATCAAAAATTTTTTCAACATAAAAAGACAACCGTTATCCATCCGATTGTCCCAACAATTAAAAAAGCTGTCCGATTATATAAGTTAAATCATCTGTCCGATCGGAAAGAAATTTATTGAAGCCTTTCGCAATCTCGTGAATAGAAGAATGATCTTTTAACGCCGTTTTAATGTTTGAAGCATAAAGGCCATCAGTGTGAATAATAAATTTTGACCCTTTTTCATATGAAAAAGTGCGGATGCGATATTTCTTCATTTTACCAGGTAAATATCCAGCGGTTGGAATTGGATAAATGTATTCCCCAGAAGGCAAATATAAGATGAAACGAACGTTTCCTACCGAGCCGTATGTAATAGTTTTGTCTACGAAATCCACTTTTAATATTCCGACTGTCGCGCCTCTTTTACCTTTTAATTTCTTATGGCACTGTTTAAAAATCTCATGTACAGTTTCCTGCTGGTATTGCTTCACCGTTTGGCATATGATTTCAGATGATTCACGCGCAGCTTGTCCACTTCCCAACCCATCTGCGACAACACAAACAAATCTATGCTCGTCCGTACAGGTGAAAAAACTGTCTCCACAATAAGCACTGCCTACTTTTCCAACCTGACATGTCAAAAATTGAATATGTTCAGTTTCTTGATATTGAATCATTGCCCTATCTCCATTGGATCAGCGTGAACAGCTTTTTTTAATTTTTTTAATGCTTGGCGCAATAGTCTGGAAACATGCATTTGGGAGATACCTAAAATTTCACCTATTTCTTTTTGACTGCGGTTATGATAAAAAGAATGTAGAATAATTTCTTTTTCTCTCTCAGTTAAAACGTGCATAATGTTTTCAATAGTCAGTTTTTGAAGAATGCGTTCAAAGCCCTCGTCTTTTTGTCCGACAAGATCTAAAATGGTGACCGCGGTTCCATCCGGTCCAGCTTCTATTGAGTGATCAACAGAAAGCGTATGATAGTTTTTGACCATTTCCATAGCTTCCAAAACTTCTTCCTCAGCTGCTCCTAAATATTCTGCTATTTCCTTGACCTTCGGAGAGCGCTCCAGCTGACTCGTCAACTGCTCCACCGCTGCATTTATTTTTGGTCCAAGTTCTTTCATTCTGCGGGGCACATGGACGCTCCACGTTTTATCCCGAAGATAGCGTTTGATTTCTCCAATAATCGTTGGAACAACAAACGCATCAAATGATTTCCCAACTGTTGGGTCGAAGCGATCAATCGCTCCCAATAAACCGATCATCCCGACCTGTACCAAATCCTCCTGATACATTTTCGAACTTGAGTACTTTTTTGCCAGTGCAACAACAATTGGCTGATAAAGTTCAATAATTTGTTCTTGTGCTTTTTCATCTTTATTTTCCTGAACTTGACGAATGAGTTCATGGATTTCGTTATTGCTTCGTTTTTGACCATGAGGTTTGTTCATTTCTCATTCGCTCCTCATTTAAAAGCTTGGACATCTTGACAGTTACTCCTGAGTTCATATCGATTGTCACTTCATCCATGAGCGTTTTAATTAGAAACAAACCTAAACCGCCCTCGCTCAATTTTTCAATCGGCATGGAAGGAGAATAAGGCCCGGTGTTTTCTTTCATTTTTGATAAATCGAAATTTTTCCCATCGTCTGAAACAGTGATCTCTAATCGATTTTCAAACAAGCTGAAGCCGATTCTCACTTCACCGTTTTCATCATGACCGTAGGCATGCTGCACCGCATTTGTACACGCTTCACTGACGGCAATCTTTAAATCTTCAATGTCATCATATGTGTACCCCATTCTATTGGCGATACCGGATAGAGTCAATCTGACAATCCCTATATACTCAGTTTTCGCAGGTATTTTCATTTCAATGTAATCAATACATTTATCCATTAATCCTCACCTTTTCTTGAAATCTCGATGATGCTGTCCAAACCGGTAATATGAAATAAGCGCTCCAGCCGCGGCGACAAATTTGTCAATTTCAGCTTTCCGCCTTGTTTTCTGACCGTTTTCAACAATCCGACAAAAACTCCTAATCCGGTTGAGTCCATATATTCAACATCTTTTAGGTTGACTTCAATAAAAGGTTCGCTTTCCTCAGAAATGGGCGCAAGTTTATTTTTTAGCGCTGGCGCAGTATAGGCATCAATCTCTCCTTTTAGATGCACATACGAAACCTTTTTTTCCCTTTTAATATCAATTTCAAGATTCATTCTGATCCCCCTCATAAAAGACAAAATCATCCATTCACTTATACCCTTTTTCGAAGCCGTTTAAACATTTTTTTTCATAATGATTAAGGTGAAATCATCCCGCAATTGAAAACCTTGCATTTTCTCAAAATCTTTATAAATATTTTCTACTATTTGCTGAGCAGGCAAATGTAAATGAGCTCGGATGGCGCTCGTCACTGCAGCTCTATCAATAAATCCTTCCTTCGTTCTTGTTTCAGTTACTCCATCTGACAAAAGAATAATCATATCGTTTTGGAAAAGATTTAATTCATATTGCTCATATTTCACTTGCCGGTCAACACCTAAAACAAGCCCTTTTGATTGAAGGTCATAAAAGTGATCCTCGCTGGCGCAATAATAAAAGCCCGGTTCATGTCCTGCAGATGCATATGTAATCTTATTCGTCCGAAAATCGTACTTACCAAAAAACATGGTAATAAACATATTGACATCGATGTTTTGTTCAACAACTCTATTTAAATTTTCTAATATGTAACTCGGATTTTGCCTTGATTCCAGGAGGCTGTCCATCGCATATTTAATCATTGATATACACAATGCTGCAGGTATGCCTTTGCCTATGACATCCGCAATCGCAACGCTCATTGTGTTTTCATGTTCTGCAAACTGGTAATAATCTCCGTTCATAATTTTGGCAGGAACGCTGATGACCCCTATGTCCAATTCTTCGACTTTTGGAATATTTGTTTGCAGCAGTGCCTGCTGTACGTTTGCTGCAATTTCAATTTCGGATTTCAGCTCAAGCTGCCTGCCCCTCAAAAATTGATGTTCTTGATAAGCCAGACCATAACCAACCATTACCTCCAATAAAAAGTCAAAGGAATCTAAAATCTTTTTTGGTATGTCTGGAAATAATTCTTTTAAAACTTTTAAATGGATGTTGATGATTTCCTCAGGCGGTATTTTATGTTCAATTGCTTTCCAACTGAAGCGCTGCCCTTCATATAAAGCTTGTTCGGTCAGTTCTTGAATGTAATTTGCTAACATCTCTTTATATTTCATTTGAATATCATCATCAAACGCCATAAAATCCTCCTAACGAAGCCATTTCACCACTTGTACAACGGTCCCTTCGCCTGTCTTTGAGTCGATATAAAATTCGTCCATTAAGCGCTTAACACCGGGCAATCCAGCCCCAAGTCCTCCTGACGTCGTAAATCCATCCTCCATTGCCTTGCGAATATCAGGAATTCCCGGCCCATGATCAGAGGCAGTAATTTTAATTCCTTTTTTTTCTTTTTCTTCAATTTTATCGATGTAAATTTTCCCACCATTTGCATAATGATAAATGTTCCTTGCTAATTCTGATATTGCGGTGGTAATCCGGGCTTGGTCCACTGCGCCGAATCCAAGTTCTTTCGCAGCATGACGACCCAATTGGCGGGCAGCCACAATATCCCATTCGTTCATAATCATTACACAGGATTGGCCATCCATTCTAATCCTCCAGCTCCTTAAGCAATTCCAGCCCTTTTTCCAAGTCAAGCGCAGTATGAATATCTTCCAGTTCAATGCCTAATTCGATCAGCGTAATAGCCACAGCAGGCTGAATACCTGTCAACACGACCGTCGCCCCCATTAACTTAGACATGTTGACACAGTCCCCTAAAATCTTGGCGATAAATGAATCAATGACATCAACCGAAGTTAAATCAATGACAACACCTGTTGCTCCTGTTTCATGAATTTTCTTTAATAAATCTTCCTGAAATTGCATCGCTGTTTTGTCGTCCAGCTCCCACTGTATTGAAATTAATAGATTATTATACAGTTTTAAAATAGGTATTTTTGACGTTTTCATCATCTGCGTTCACCCATTGAAACAATTTTTCGATTGGTCATTTCAAGCGCAGCTTCGATACCTTTTTGAAGGGTATTTTTCGTCGTAATTTGACTTAAATCAATGCCTAGATTCACTATCGTTTGCGCAATTTCAGGGCGAATGCCGACAAGCAAGCTTTTTGCTCCTACAAGACGAACTGCTTCTGCAGCTTGTATAATGTGATGGGCTACCATCGTATCCACAACAGGCACACCGGTTATATCAATCAGCACCACTTCAGAACGATATTTAACGACCCCTTTTAATAAATTTTCCATAATTCTTTTGGCACGGTCCGTATCAATCGTTCCAATCAATGGCATAACAGTGATGCTATCAAAAACCGGAATCAACGGCGCAGACAATTCTTGCAGAGCCATTTTTTGGAGATTAATGGTTCTTTCATATGAAGAGGTATATTGCAGAAATACTTCCCGATTAACCGGTGAGGTAACTTTCTCTATCTCCGATAATAATTCAAGCGGATCACCCGGTATTTGTTTCTCAAGCAATTTAGCAAATAATATTTTTTCAAAAGTATGTAAGCATTGAGCAATTTTGTCCATTGGCCAGTCAAGCTGGACAATCCGTTTTGAAAATTCATGAATTTTTCTGGAAAATTCATCTTCTTTGTTTTTGCTCCATTCGATGAGAATATTCACATATTCTGCAGCAATTGCTTGATTAATTTGATCAGACTCAGCGGAAATTGATTGGGCATCAGCCTTGTTGAAGCGATCAATCCAATCCTTCATAATCTCGTCTCGATGCATTCGGATAAATTCAACTATTTCAGAAATTTTCAGTGACATGTTGCATGTCTCCTTTCAAAAACTTTGCCTTTTCAACTTTTATAGAAAAATAAAAAAAATTATAGATATGTTCCCGTTTTTATCATTTTTCTTCCACAATATCTGCTAATGCTGTCGCATGCATTGCTTACAGCTATTTTATAAAGGGAATGCGGCAAATCTTCCTTTCATTTCTCGACTATGGAAGATGCTGTTTTTAAATGCTTCGTCGTTTAAAAAAGCGAATGCAGCTTGTCAGCACGTCTGTTCATTTTTGCGCAAAAATCAAAAATACCACAGTTTCGCAACTGTGGACATTTTTTCAATCTTATTTATTTTAAACATTCTACCTGCAGGCAGTCCTTTTGAAAAGATCGTTGAAATATACGTAAAAAATATTAGAAATCGATCAGCCCTAAACTGATTTGTAAGGCATCGTCCACTTTATCCATCATTTCATCATCAAGATGGGTAATTTTATCCGTTAACCGTTGTTTATCAATCGTTCTAATCTGCTCAAGCAAAATGACCGAATCCCGTTCAAATCCATATTTTTTCGCATCAATTTCAACATGAGTCGGCAATTTTGCTTTTTGAATTTGTGCTGTAATAGCGGCTACGATCACCGTTGGACTAAAACGATTCCCTATATCATTTTGGATAATTAAAACTGGACGAACGCCGCCTTGCTCTGAACCAACTACAGGGGATAAATCAGCAAAATAAACGTCGCCGCGTTTAACAATCAAAAGATTACCCCCCGCTAACTAAGCGTTCAACGGTGTGTTCAGCCTCATACTCTGCCAGAAAAGCCTCCGATGCAATATTTAGATTGATCTTCGCCATTTCCATATAACCGCGTCTCATTGACTCGCGAATTTGGCGTTTTTTACGCTCTCTCAAATACATTTTCATTGCTTGATAAATAAATTCACTTCTGTTTCCGTTTTCCTGTTTCACGATTCCATCTAATTCAGAAACAAGTGCTTGTGGCAATCGAACAATAATTTCCGTTGTTGAGCTGGATTCAGACACCAAAATACACCTCCACCGTTCCTACAAAGCCGAAATCATTTTATTCCAATATTAATATTAACATTTATATTCGTTGAAGCAAAGCCATTTTTCAAATAATTTCTTCAATATTATCGGCATTGAGATGAATATTTTATTCAAGTTTCTTCATTTTTCAGTAAGCAGAGGATTTCTTACGTTTGTTTTGCCTCCATTTCTTATATAAATCCGAGGAACCCGCCAATTGATCATGCATGGAATTTCATAATTAATCGTTTCCAGCCGTTTGGCCACTTCATCAACTGAAATCATGTCATTGCCTTGTGAACCGATAAGTGTCACTTTTGTCCCGACAGGTTTTTTTTCCGGAAGCTTAATCATCAGTTGATCCATGCAAATGCGCCCGATAATAGGAACGCGCCTTCCATCGACAAGAACTTCCGAACCAGTCAATTTTCGAATCCATCCATCAGCATAACCGATTGGAACCGTACCAATCCATTCCTCCTCTTTCGCTGCGTATGTTGCTCCGTAACTTACTTTTTCCCCTTTTTTTATTTTTTTAATATGAACAATCTTTGAGTGTAAAGAAAAGGCTTCATATAACGGAAAAGGCAGCGTGCTTTTGATAAATTCCGATGGCGCCAAACCATACATGGAAATGCCAAAGCGAACCGCATTAAAAGTTTTTGTTGGAAAGCGAAGAGTCGCAGCACTGTTTGCACAATGAATAATCAAACCGTCTGTATCCACGATTTGCAATAATTCCAGGAAACGTTCATATTGCTGTTCAAAATATGCTGTATCGTGTTCGTCTGCTGTGGCAAAATGAGTGAATATACCTTCTAATCGAAATAACTGCTGTCCCTTTATGAGCGAAATGGCTTGTTCGAGTTCTTTTTTATCTCTTATTCCGATCCGTCCCATACCTGTGTCTAATTTCAAGTGGATGTTGACTGATGTTTTCCCTAAATATTTTCCCGCACTTTCCAGCCATTCAGCTGAATAGGCAGTCACACTTATCCCATTTTCTCCTGCAACTGTAACATCTTCTGGTCTTACCGCTCCTAAAACGAGGATAGGGGCCTTTATTCCTGCTTGTCTCAATTTCAATGCTTCATCTAGAAAAGCGACTGCTAATTTAGCAGCACCTGCTGACAATGCTGCTTGGGCAACTTCCACATCTCCATGACCATAAGCATTAGCTTTCACAACAGCAATAATTTCAGTTTCATTCGGCAAATGTTCCTTTAATCCATGAATGTTCGTTTCAATATGATCTAAATTAATTTCTGCCCATGTATCTCGGAAATAGTTCTGCATCTTAATTTCATCTCCAACGATATCGTTTTGTTTATTTTATATCACTGTTTCTTTTTAAACAATAGTACATAAAAAAGGCGGCAGAAGATCGTTTCTTTTGCCGCTCAATTTTACTACTTCCCTGATTGGCTTTGTACAGAACGAGCAACTGCAATCATTTCTTCTTGCGTCAGTTCGTTTGAAGCGAGCATATAATCCACACCATTATATGTCCATGTTAAAGAATTGTCGGTCAGCGCTCCAACTGCAAACCCTAAGTCGACCAGCTCTCCGCTGACAAATTCTGAAGAGGTAACTGGTGAAACTTCCGCAAGCTCCTCAATAAGAGTAAATGATTTTTCGCCTCCGTAAGTTAATACTACTCGTTTTCCGCTATCTGTATTCAGCTCTTTTTCTTGGACGAGATCGACACCTTCCGGCAAGTCTTCCTTAAGCGGATAAAGAACAGCAAATTGTTTGTTCGCTGATTGAGCCAAAACAGGAATATCCACTTGGGCATTGGACATCGTTTTTTCTATTTCAAAGGCATTTTTATCAAATTTTGGATTCGATTCAAAATTGGAAAATTCAACAGAAACAAGCGCATTCCGATCAACATCCATCACTTTCACATATGAAGGTGTCAAATTTTTCTTATGAAATGCAATTTTTTGGTATGGGAGCATTTGATTGTTTTGATAATTGGTTTTTGTTTCAAATACATAGTTCTTTTCCCCGACTTCGAATTTCGCTTCTTTATCCTTCAATATATCTTGGACAAGCGATTCATACAGGTAAGCTTGACTCGAATTTTGCGGCCAATTGCTTTGGAAACGGAAGCTTTTGTTCAAAGCAGGAGTCAGAACAAATACCCCATCATCATTTCTTAAAATAATCTGGCTTTGATCCCTGTCATCATTTTTTAATAGCACTCGATAATAATGGGGCTTTTTGTGCCAAATTTCCACTTCATACACATGCGGCTCTTCCGCTGTTTTGATCGTCATTTTGGCGTTCACCTTATAGCCTTTTAATTCTTCAATTTTTTTGTTCAATGCACTTGAAACGTCTTCTTTTGATTTTACGCCACATGCAGATATTAATCCCACAAAAAGCAAACAGACAATCACGAGCTTTACGCCTCTCGTCAAATTTTTCAACCCCTTTGCCTCAATTAGCGTCACTAGGAAGTTTTGAAGAGTCAGTGAACAATTTCTGACTTGTCTCCCCTACCGCATTACAACTATATGAGGCAAGGTCAGCAAATATGCAGACTAGCTTGACAGGCTTTCAATGATTACTTGTGCAGCAGCAAAATTTTTTGAATGAGTGATTGTCACAAACACCCGGTCTGATGTAATATTTTGCACAATGATCGGTTTCCCTTTTTCATCATGTAAAATTTCAATATCTAAAAAGCCCACTGTCTTTCCGATTCCTGTCCCTAATGCTTTGCTAAATGCTTCTTTAGCGGCAAATCTGCCTGCCAAAAACTCCAATTGTCTTGAATCCCGCAATTTGTTAAAGATTTCCTTTTCACGAAACGTTAAGATTCTGTCAATAATGTTGGATCTCCGCTCCATAATATCTTTCATCCTGTCCATTTCAACGATATCAAGTCCAATCCCAACGATCACACCATCACATCCCTTTAATTTTCTACTGTACTATTTATAAATTGAAAATCATACAAATGATTATAGAATACTTGTCCTGTTGAAAAGGAGAATTCACATGTTTCGCAGAACAGAAAGCCTTCACACTTTTATTCGCCTTTATCCTGCTGTCACGATCATAAGCTGCATACATGTTGTGTTATGGATTATGATGAAACTTTCTTTCCCAATATTTACGCTTCTATTTTCTTTTTTAACCGGATACAATGCAGGGGTTCATTCAGGGGAATGGTGGCGGCTCATTACACCAATTTTTTTGCATACTAGCTTTTCCCATCTTTTGTTTAATACAATCACACTTATTATTTTTGCCCCGCCGCTGGAACGAATGGTAAAGTCAATTTATTTTCTGGTCATTTACAGTGCATCAGGCATTATAGCCAACATTGTAACCTATTTGATCATGCCAATGGATTATTCTCATGCAGGAGCTTCAGGGGCGATTTTTGGCATTTTGGGCACGTACATGTTCATCTGTTTTTTCCGAAAGGAATATATGGATCAAAAAAACTCTCAAATGATCTTAACGGTTACAGCCATAGCTCTCGTACTGTCCTTTATTGATGCCCATGTCAATGTAGTTGCACATGTAACAGGACTTCTGGCTGGATTTTTGCTAGGTAAAGTGTTTGTCCGCAAAAAACCAAGCTTCATTCATTATACGTATTATCATCAACCGGTTCGGCAGGAAGGAATGAAATTATTTTTCAAAAAATGGTCGATATGGATTTTTGTTTTCGTTTTTATACTTGCGGCTATTTTATATGTGTTGTAAAAATTTAAATCACTCCCATCCACATGAGAGATGGGAGCTTCTAAACTTGTCCTTCACTTCTTCTTGAAAACCATTTATAAATTTCCATTCCGTCCTTTTCCTCGAGGTTTTTAACAGCAAAAAAGCTTCCAGTAGACTTGGAAATAATACTGCACTGAACAGAAGTCAGATCTTTTTGTCTCTGAAAATAGGATTGTTTCAATTCCAATGATTGAATCCGCTTTTTTTCGAAAAAGACGGTTGTCTTATTCAACACGCGGAAAGACAGCGTCAATTCTTTTCCATTTAAATACCAACCTGTATCTTTATATTGAAAAAATCCGAGCACCAGTGCAAAAGGAATAAGAATAAGTGATAAGTAGCCCCATGGTTTAAAAAACAAGCATAAAGGGATGGCTATGAGAAGTGATACAATCAGCATACGGAGCAAAAATCTGGACAGCGCACGCCGCGGAACCGGGTGCAGTGTCTCGTTTATCGTCAAATGAAAAAAGCTTTCAACCTTTTCTTTAACTTGTTTCTTCCGAATTAACGGAAACAAAATGGTCTCGACATCCTTGTCACTTCCGCCTCCCGCCGATTCAATATGTACAGTTGCATATCCAAAAGGCTGGCGCAGCCAATTTTCTGTTACTTTAATTGCTTGAATACGATCTATTGGTATAGAAATCTGTTTTTTTTCAAAAATGCCACTTGAAATAATAATCTGTCCGGCTTCTTCTCGAACTGTAAAATCTCCGTACTGGAGTAAAACCCCGATAAAGCTTATAATCCACGCAATGATCAAACCAATCAAACATAAGATGACAATCATCGTCACACTTGCATGGACAATCCATTCCAGCTTGTCAAATATTTTTTCGTACGGAATAATTTCATCAAATTGGCTTAAAAAGGCTACGATTGACAGAGCAACCCCTAAGCCGCTTGAAGTTGCTGCAGTAATAAGCAGTTCGTTAAAGCTTATTTTGTAAAGAACCCTTCCTTCTTCCAGTTTGTCTTGCTCTGCTTCTCCTTGTGCTATTTGTCTTTTTTGCTCCTTGATGATTGTCCGAATCTGTTCTGCCTCTTCTTTCCGTATGGCGCTAAGTTCAACCTCTGCTTCGCCCATGCCGCCCGCTGTTTCGATTTCAAGCTTCACTACACCGAAGAGGCGCTGGATGAAACCGGCGGTTACATTGATGGATTGAATTCTTTCAATCGGTATATATCGATTTTTTTTTAAAAAAACGCCCTGCTCAACACGAAATTCATTTTCTTCAATGCGATAAGTAAATTTCAACCAATTTAACACACTGGAAATGATCGTGAGTACAAGTGCTAGAATCGTTCCGATCAATAAAAACGACCGGATGTTTCCTATGTTTGTGACAAACAAGAAAATATTCGTTACTATAATTTCTTTAATCGCCTTCGCAATTTTCACTAAAACAGCTACGGGATGCAATCTTTTCTGATCATACATCATCCTTCGCCTCCCGTGCCAATTTCGAGATATAATCGCGAAGCTGATCCGCTTCTTCCATTTCCAGGGCAGGAATCTCGTGAACCGTTGCTGCAGTGGAAATAGTTACAGTCGCCAAGTTATATTTTCTTAAAATCGGTCCTTGTGAGGTATCTACATGCTGAACTCTCACCATTGGAACAAGCACACGGGTAACTGTAAACAATCCATGCTGCAAATCCAGTTCATTCTCATGAACTTCATATCGCCATATTTTCAACCGAATATTTGGAAAAATGAAAATGGAACAAATAGAAGACACCAACCAAATAATTGCCAATATAGGAATAATCCATTTCGGCCAGTTGAAAAAAAATATCAATAAAGATATGCCTATGATCACCAGCAACTCAACAATGCTCCAAATAGCCGCAGTGATCTTCCATACAGTAACAGCTTTAGGACTAATGCGATTTTGTGGTTCGCGCCGCAAGTTTTTCCCTCCCTTGTCTCCTTCTGTAAAAAATTACGTTTCATTTAGGCAAAAAGTTTCAAATATATAAAAAGGAGGCAGCTCCAAGTTTTGGAATGCCTCTTTTTCCATGTCTGATTATTCTTTTTCATTCCAATTATTTTGGGCTAGCCGATCCTTTTGTCGATCTTGCTGAATGAAAGGAGCGTTTCCGTCCAACCCGTTTGTTTTTTAAATCAAGCTTTCGTTTATTTCTGCTTTTTTCTTTCTTCATAGGGAGAGGAGGTTCTTCCGTCAATTTTACAGGTGTCGTATCCGGCTCCTTCGTTAACATTTTAATAGCTGCTGCAAGCAATGGGACGGAATCATATTTTTCCAATAGCTCCGCAGCAAAATTTTTATACTGATCTAAATTTTCAGTTTCCACTACAGAGCAAATTTTTTCGACCGTCATTTTTTGTTTTCCTACTAGTGCTTCATCTAAAGTAGGAGGACGCATTCGATCCATTTTTCTTTTTGTTGTATGCTCAATGGTTTCCAAAATACCGCGTTCCCTTGCGGTTATAAACGTCATCGCTTTTCCTGACTTCCCAGCCCGTCCTGTTCTTCCAATTCTATGCACATAGCTTTCAGGGTCTTGAGGTACATCAAAATTATATATATGGGTGATACCAGATATATCAAGCCCTCTGGCTGCTACGTCTGTTGCAACAAGTACATCAATGGCTCCATTTTTAAATTTGTTCAAAACAGATAAGCGTTTCGCTTGGCTTAAATCGCCATGAATTCCTTCTGCTGAATAGCCGCGGACATTTAATGCTTCAGAAAGTTCGTCCACTCGGCGCTTTGTCCTGCCAAACACAATCGCAAGCTCCGGTGATTGCAGATCAAGAAGTCTTGTCAAAACGTCAAATTTTTGTTTTTCAGGCACTTCTAAATAATATTGCTGCACATTTGGAACCGTTACTTCTTTCGCTTTTACACGGACATGAGTCGGATTTTTCATAAAACGTTCTGCAATTGATTTAATTGGACCAGGCATTGTTGCCGAAAATAGAAGGGTTTGACGCTCCCTAGGAATATTTGAAAGAATGTGCTCAATATCATCAATAAACCCCATGTTGAGCATTTCATCCGCTTCATCTAAAACGACAGTGTGCACAGAATCAAGCCGCAGCGTATTGCGCCGTATGTGATCCAATAACCTTCCAGGTGTTCCAACAATGATGTGGGGAGGCTTCTTCAAAGCCCGAATCTGCCTGGAAATGTCCTGGCCTCCGTAAATCGGCAATACTCTTGTCCGTTTATCATAGCCGATTTTATATAACTCTTCTGATACTTGTATAGCAAGTTCCCGTGTTGGGGCTATCACAATCGCTTGAACAGCTGAATCATGAACATTAATTTTTTCTACTAAAGGGATGCCAAAAGCTGCTGTTTTTCCTGTCCCTGTTTGCGCTTGTCCAATGATGTCTTTATTGTTCAAGCCTAAAGGGATCGCCTGCATTTGAATGGGAGTCGCTTCTTCAAAGCCCATTCTTTTTATTGATTTTAACAGCTCCGGACTCAACCCGAACTGGTGAAACAAATTTGTCAATTTTTCCAAACTCCTTTAAGACTTTTATTAAGCGCTGCTGGATAAAAAGGCTCTTGTGCGTATTTTCTAGAAACTGTAAGCTTATCATAGTCGTGAGAATCAGTGTAAACTCCGATTTTTGCTGGAAAGTACGCATAGGGATTTTTATCCATTCACCGCAGGTGTTATCATACCATTTCCATCAATCTATTTCAACTTACCGCACTATAGCTAAAAAAGCATAAAAACAAAAGCACAAGCAAAATGATGTTTTATTTTATTCTTCCATTAATGCATGAACAACATCTTCCAGCTTCATTCCTCTGGACGCTTTCACTAACACAAGATCTTTTGAGCCTGCAGCTTTCTTTAATTCATGAATTAGTTCATCTTTGTCAAAAAACACATGAATTTTTCTTTCATCTATAACTTTCTTTGCACCAACGGCAATTTCTTTTCCGAGTTTTCCAAATGTAAAGAGGTGATCAATTTCTTGATCAGACAGCATCATTCCTACTTCTTGATGAAGTTCAACTTCTCTTTCGCCAAGCTCCAGCATATCCCCTAAGACAAGAATTTTTTGCGAATATCCTTTTAGACCATGGACTAGATCAATGGCTGCTTTCATCGCTGTAGGATTCGCGTTATATGCATCATTTATGATGGACAGACCGTTCTTCGTTTGAATCAATTCAAGTCTCATGTTTGTTATTTTCAAATCGCGAAGCCCTTTTTCAATACGATTCAGTCCGATCTTTAGGAGTTCTCCAACAGCGATCGCTGCCAATGCGTTTAAAACATTGTGACGGCCTAAAACAGGGATAAAAAAAGGCTGTTCAGCTATATTGGCGCGAAACCGTGTTCCTTCACCCAACAGCTCCATTGATGTCGGAAAAAGATTATTGTTTTTCTTTTCTCCAAACGTTACGGTTTGACATGAATAATCTTTTTTTAACAAAGGCTCATCACCATGATAAATGAGCGTTCCATTCTCTTTTAAACCCTTTATAATTTCAAGCTTTGCTTCCGCAATCCCTTCACGAGAGCCTAAATCTTGTAAATGAGCATCGCCGATATTGGTAATGACGGCTATATCAGGACGTGCAATTGATGATAATAATTCAATTTCTCCCTTAGCGTTCATGCCCATTTCTAATACGGCCACCTCTGTATCTTCAGGCATATCTAATATTGTTAAAGGCAGACCGATATGGTTATTGAAATTCCCTTTCGTTTTATGCACGCGATACCGAGTGCCCACAACCGATGCGATCATATCTTTTGTCGTTGTTTTGCCATTAGAGCCTGTAATCCCTACTACTTTTGGGTTTACTGCCAACAAATAGTGAGAAGCAATCTGCTGCAATGCTGCCAAGGTGTCGTCGACAATGATCAATGGTTTGTCTTGCGGTGGATTCGGGACTGATCTAGACCATAAGGAGGCATGAGCACCATTTTCGAACGCTTTCTCGACAAAGTCATGTCCATTAAACTTTTCGCCAATAATGGGTACAAATAAGTTTCCTTTACGGACATTCCGCGAATCAGTCGTTACTCCTTCGATGGTAATCTTCTCAAATTCCTCTTTTAATTCTGCGTTGTTTGCCATCTGCTTAATTGCTGATAATTGCCGTTTTATCATGCTATTTTGTTCTCCTTTCAAAAGGCGGCTTTACACAGCCGCCCTAAGAACGATCTTTAAATAGTATACTTGATTCTCTGTTTTAGTTCATATCGCTCGATTCCAAGCTGAACCAATTTTTCAATCAACGCCGGATAATCGATGCCGCTGTGCTTCCATAAAAGAGGGAACATGCTAAACGGCGTAAATCCAGGCATTGTGTTCACTTCATTGATCAACGGTGTCCCGTCTTTTCTCAAGAAAAAGTCTGCCCGAACAAGTCCAGAACCATCGATAGCTTTAAATGCTTTCAGCGCCATTTTCTTGATTTGTTCATATTGCTCTTCCGTTATGTCAGCTGGAATAATGAGCTCCGTATCTCCGTCTTCATATTTCGCTTTATAATCGTAAAACTCTTTTTTCGGAGCAATTTCCCCAACAACAGAACAGATCGGTTCGTCATTTCCAATTACTCCGATTTCAACTTCCCTTCCATCAATACTTTCTTCAATAATCAGCTTCCGATCATACAGAAACGCTTCTTCAATAGATTGAATGAGCGATTGCCGATCTTTTGCCTTGCTGATACCTACGCTTGAGCCGAGGTTGGCTGGCTTTACAAAGCAAGGATATCCGAGCTGCTCCTCGACTTTTTGAAAAACCTTCTCTTTATCTTTTTCCCAGTCTTTGTTCGTAAACCAAACGTACTTTGCCTGAGCAAGTCCTGCTTGGGCAAATAAATTTTTCATAATGATTTTATCCATTCCTGCTGCTGAAGCCAAAACTCCATTCCCAACATAAGGTATATTCAGCAATTCCAGCATTCCTTGTATCGTTCCATCTTCACCATTCGGTCCATGCAATAGCGGAAATACGACATGGACTGGATCAGCGCTTCCTGGAGCGTTAAATAGCTCTTGACTGAAAGGTACCGGCAAATGTTCACCTTTTTCTCCAGCTTCGGAATTTCCCGCTAGAAACTTCAAGTCTTCTACTCTTTCAACTGGACCGTTCAATTGCTTTCCTTTTACCCATTGCCCTTGCTCCGTAATGTAAATTGGATATATGTCAAATTTATTTTTATCGAGAGCGTTTATTACTGCCCGAGCTGTTTGTAATGATACTTGATGCTCGGCAGATTTGCCCCCATATACAAGCGCCAGTTTGATTGCCATTTATTTTTTCCTCCCGTTTTGAAAAAAATCATCTGTTTTATTTTATCATTATATAGGTTGTTTTTGTTATCATTGCCGAACAATTTATTTGCGGGAGAAAAAAATTCACTTCTTCTTTACCATGAATTAAAATAAATACGAAGGAAGGAGGGGTTATCCAATGAAGCCAATAGAGACAGCAGAACAGTTTGAACAAGTGATTCAGAGCAATCAAGAAACCATCATCAAGTTTTTTGCCGATTGGTGCCCTGATTGCAAAAGAATGGACATGTTTATCGGCGACATTTTAGAAGAATACGGTCAATATGAATGGTATGAGATCAATAAAGATCAATTCCCCGACCTAGCTGAAAAATATCAAGTAATGGGAATTCCAAGCATTTTAATTTTTAAAAACAACGAAAAAATCGCTCATCTGCACAGCGCATACGCAAAAACACCTGAGGAAGTGAAAGAATTTTTAGGCTCGCATCTTAAATAAAGAAAAAGCCGCTGGGGGTGTCTAATAAGTCGTTTTTACGGCTTATAGACGCCCCCATGAATGTTTTAGAAACGTTGATATATCGGTGTTTATGATTTTTTGTTTTCAATGGCGATTTGATTTTCTGGACAGCCCTTTCATAAAAAGCACGAATCTAAAAAAACTGGACTTCGGATGTATTTTCATCCAGTCCAGCCTCAATTCTTTTCCTATCAAAATATTTCTATTCCTTTTTTAAATCCTCTAAAACCGTCAATAAATCTCTTAATTGGCTGATTTCATAGTCTGGAGTGACTTCTCCGCTAAGCTCCAACTGCTTTCGATTAATCCAAACAGACCGGATATTTGTCCGTGATGCCCCAAGTATGTCAGTGCTCAGTTTGTCTCCAACCATTACCACTTCATTGCTTTGAACACCCATTAAGTTTAGTGCGTGTTCAAAAATTGACGGATCAGGCTTACCTTTGCCGAACTCACCTGAAATGACAATATGCTCAAAATACGATGAGAGAGCAGAAACACTAGCAATCTTTTCTTTTTGCAGGCTTGGATCCCCGTTTGTTAAAAGAAGCAAACGATAGTTTTGTTTCAGCCGTTCTAATACTTCAAATGTATCTTCATATACGAGCGGTCTTTTGCGCCGTTCTGCATGAAAAAGCTCAGCCAGCTTTTCCCCGAATTCAGCATCATCTATACCGACCGCCTTCAAACCGTTCGTCCAAGCATCTTTTCTGTAAACAGGCGCCAATTGATTAAGCTTCCCAAACTGTTCGTGCACGATTTCGCTAAAATTTGCCCAAAGGCCTTCAAACGGATTGATGCCAATCATTTTTGTAAATGGATATGTTTCATAAGATTCATACAATTTTCTCGCTTCTTGACGAACCGCTTCCTCAAGCTGTTTTGAATCAACCCCGTATTGTTCTTCTGCTGTGGTGCAAACATATTGGAATGTGTCGCTGACGCTTTTTTCATCCCAAAGAAGTGTATCATCTAAGTCAAAAAAAACAGCTTTAATCAATCATCTATCTCCTCTCCATTTTCTGTTCCATTCTTACCTAAAAACAATTTTTTGTCACTGCCAATATTTCTGATTCGAAAGCAAATAAAGATGGATGGCACCTTAATATATTTTATTTGAAATCAATATAAAATTGAATTATACCTCTTTCGTCCAGCCGAACTTGTCTTCCGCTTTTCCGTATTGAATGTTCGTGATCGTTTCATAAAGCTTTTTAGAAAACTCGCCTGTTTCAGAATTATTCAATAGCATTTTATGCTCATTCCATTTCAGCTCTCCGACCGGCGAAATTACCGCTGCTGTTCCTGTTCCGAAAACTTCTTCCAATTCCCCGTTTTTGTAGGCATTGAAGATATCTTCTATTGAAATGCGTTCTTCATGCACCGGTACTCCCCAATCTTTCACTAGCTGGATAACGGAGTCTCTTGTTATACCGCTCAAAATGCTTCCGTTTAATTTTGGCGTGTACACTTCACCGTTGATTTTAAAGAAAATGTTCATACTTCCAACTTCTTCAACATATTTATTTTCTTTTCCATCGAGCCAGAGCACCTGATCGTATCCTAATTCTTCCGCTTTTTTTTGGGCGTATAAGCTAGCTGCATAGTTTCCGGAAGTTTTAACATGACCAACTCCTCCCGGTACAGCGCGTACATATTCATCTTCAACATAAATTTTTACAGGAACGAGCTGACGGCCTGAATAGTAAGCTCCAACTGGCGACAGGATAATCATAAACTTGTATTCGCTTGCTGGTCTAACTCCTAAATATGGTTCCGTTGCAATGATGAACGGTCTGATATATAAAGAAGTACCTTCTTTATTTGGAATCCAATCTCTTTCCACTTCAACAAGCCGCACAATTGCTTCCAATACTAGATCAGGGTCAATGGGCGGGATACACATTCGTTCGCAAGAGCGGTTCAATCGCTCTATATTTTTATCCGGTCTGAATAACAATGTGCGGCCGTCATTCGTTTTATAAGCTTTCAGCCCTTCAAAAATTGCTTGCCCGTAATGAAATACCATTGCTGACGGGGACAGCACCAACGGTTCAAACGGCACTATACGAGGGGAATGCCACCCTTGCACCTTATTATAATCCAATATAAACATATGGTCTGTAAAATGTTTTCCAAATCCTAACGATTCAAGATCAGGCTTTTCTTTTAACCGGTCCGATTTAATAAATTCAATAACTTGATTCATGTTCATCCATCCTTTCTCATTATTTTAATTTTATTGTGCGCTGCTGACTAGACCTATTTGGTTGCCAATTTTTATTGAATGCTTGATTGGCTAAATCGGGCTTTTCTTTTAGCGGGCAGCATGGCGAAATAGCCAATTAAAAAAACATGCCCCAGCAATCACCAACGCATAAAACATCGGTTGATTGCTGGGGCGAGATGCTTCGCGGTACCACCCAGCTTCTCTGTATTCCTCACAGAATACAGACTCAGCAAGTCACACATAGATGACTTTCTTCGTAACGGAAGATCCGTTGTTTTATACTTTGGCCAAAAGCCATTTCTAAAACAAGGCTCCAAGGCGATCTTCAAAGAGAGATAACGGCTGGCCTTTCAGCCTATGGGTCAGCTCTCTAATACGTCATCGCTCTCTTCTACTGCTCCTTTTCCTCACCTTTTTCATATGAAATTATCAAAATAAAAACTCGCCCCAATCCAAAAAGAAATATTGGATTGTTGAGGCGAGTTTTTCGCGGTACCACTCAACTTTTCTGTATTCCTCGCGAAATACAGACTCAGCAAGTCACGTACATGACTTTTCTTGATAACGGAAGAACCGTTGCTTTATACTTTAGCTTGCGCTATTTCTAAAACAAAGCTCCAAGGTGACCTTCAAAGAGTGGTGAACGACTGACCTTTCAGCCTGCGGGTCAGCTCTCTATGCGCCACCGACCTCTTTTACTGCTCCTTTTCTTTGCTTTTCTTATCTGAAAATAATTTATTTAGTAAATAATTTTGAAAATGATTATATAACCTCTTTCGTTTTAAGTCAATAAGAATTTAGTTATTAACAAAAATTTGTTTCCGACACGTCTCGATTTCACCCAATTCATCACTTTTTCTCTATATCTGAATAAACTGTCATAAGAAAAATGAAAGGTGGGATATTTGCATGTATGCTAATACACATTATGTAAACTACTATTATCCAGTTTACGACCACAGCTTCATTAGACAAAATAGAAACAACAGCTCCATTGACAATATACTGAAGGCTATCTTAAACGGAATTTCTTCTGAAGCAAGTGCTATTGATTTTTACACAAGATTGGCAAAGGCGGCGGAAACTTCTGAACAGAGACAGGCAATTGAACATGCGCTAGAAGACGAAAAAATACATTTACGAACATTCACGCAGCTTTATCAAACATTAACAGGAAAAAAACCGGTTTATCAAACAAAAATAACTCGATTCCGAAATTTCCAAGAAGGTCTGCGGATCGCTTATGAACAAGAATTGGAAGCATATGAGACATACCGCGATAATTATTTATCTACACAAGATCCAATGATTCGAGATGCTTTCTTTAGAGCCATGACTGATGAAATTGAACATGCGTTAAGATTTAGCCACGTACTAAACAAGAAATAGTCGAAATCAATTTTTGCTTCCAGTCATATGAGCGGTCTCATTTGGGTCAAATGCTAAAGGGACTTTTGTAATTTTACTTGTTGTTTCATCAAGTGCGACAAGATCACTTTTGTTCACATCATGAACATTTGTTTTCCCTAAACCTTTGACAGCGACCTGTATTTCTTCCGAAAATGACGTTAAAAAATTAGATAAATAATATGCTGCCTCCTCTTTATTAAATTGATCCGCCATTCTTCCGCTATAAAAGGCCAATACCGTCGGTGGCTCAAATGGTATTGTTTTTACGACCTGTGTATGCGTCATTGCCCATAAAGCAGCAGTTCCTATATAAACAGCGTCTGCTCCAAGCGCCAAAGCCTTCAATGCATCCCCGGGTGTATTGATTCCGCCGCCAATCAATAAGCTCACTTTTCCTTTCATTTCTCTTTTTGTTATATAGTGGACAGCCCTAGTCAATGCATAAATCGTCGGCAATCCGAAATCATCTTGTATGATCGGCGCCGATCCTTTTGTACCTGCCTGACCGCCATCAATCGAAATAAAATCCACACCTGCCAAAAGTCCGTATTCAATATCTTCTTCAAGCCTGTTGCTTGCACAAATTTTGATTCCGATCGGGACTCCTCCAGTGAGTTGTTTTAATTCTTTTACAACCTTTCTTAAATCGTTCGGACTGTTCCATTCATTGAATCTTCTTGGAATAACTGCGGTCTCATCCGGTTTTAAACCTAATATATCACGGGCTTTTCCTTGCAAAAATTCAGGTGAAATTCTTGCCGGGACAGCAGCTGAAGCTCCTTGTCCAATATGGATTTCCACAGCATCTGCCTGTTTTAATACATCTGCATTTTTCCCCCAATTCGCAGTGTGGTATTGAACGATCAAATGCTTTGCCCGTTCACGTTCCTCTTGCAAAAATCCCCCTTCACCAATGTTACAGGCTGTTCCGACAACGGCCGTTCCCCAGGCTTGGGCAATTCGAACTTGTTCGCTTACGCCAAGACCGTATGCCATCCCGCCAAGCAAAACAGGCATATCAATTGTGAGAGGTTTTTTGGCCAAGGGACCAATAACCGTTTTCATTTCCACTTTTGCGTCATCTTTTGCAGGAAAAATTGCAAGTTGAGCGGGTGAAAAGACGAGTCCGTCAAAATTAAGAAATTTTCGCGGGCTACCAAACGGGCGGTCAATAATTTTCCCTTCTGCAGCCCTCAAGCTGTTCTCAACGACAATCCTTGGACTTATCCGCGTAAAGGCACTGACCATTTCCCATACATTTTCCATATAGGGATCACCCATGAGAATTTTTGTAAATGATGAAACAGCCTTTTTAATAAGAGGGCGAATAGTTAATAACACGATCACATATGTCAGAAGGGGACTTAATAATAATGCACCTATTACCAAAAATTCATTCATCCTTCATCGATCCTTTTGAATAAGGTTGTAGATGCTTTCTTTTTTGCCATTTGCCGCGAATGGCTATGATCACCAGCAATATACAAGGAATAATAATTAAAATCGGCAGCTCAATGAACAATGGAAGCTTTTCCTTAAAAAGCTCTTTTTTTTCAATCTCATTTTCCACACTTACAATTGCAATGACAAAAATCATGATCGCTGCAGGCAGTATAAAAGGCTGGTGCTTTTGTTTTTTAAACAGCTCCGCCATTCCTACAACTCCTGCATAAAAAAAAATATTTAATTTTACGAAAAGGCCGATAAATAAAGTTAAAATGACAATCGGATCCATTCTCTGAAAAAAGTCGCCGACATTGATTTTTTGGGCTGTATTAAGCAAAGGGAGATCGGCTAATTCCGTTCCGTACACCCCAAGCACTGCAATAGTTAATGCAAAAGTCCATGAGACGGCCAAACCGCTGAATAAAACCGATAACGTTCCAATTCGCACACCGTTCTGAGGTTTGTTTAAGTATGGAAGTATCATGAAAAAGACAACCATTTCGCTATAAGAAATGATAGACGGAAACACCGCTTTGATTAAAGGAAATAAGCCATCTTCTAAAATTGGCAAAAGATGTATCGGATCAACAATTCCGGAGGCAAACACTAAAAAATTTCCCATTATCCCTAGAGTGATCATGATAAAGAAAAGCAGCTGGGCAACTCTTGCGAACACTTCAATTCCTAAAAAGCATGAATAAGAAATAAGTAAAACTCCCATCAATAAAACCACTTCAAGAGGCGTTTCAGGCAAAAGATATTTAATGATGTTATCCCCAGTATCCCGCAATATAAAGCCGGCGATTAAGATAAAATAAAAATTATATATGATTGAAAGCACTGTACCAACAATTTTCCCTGTGTTTTCCAAAAATATTCCTGTCAAGGTTAGGTTTGGAAAACGATTATAAATTGGACCGTAAATCATTAAAATAAGGAGAATGTTAATTCCGGAAACAACTAACACGGCGATCCAATTATTTTGCTTTACTTCCAATCCTAGCCCTGTGACAATCAGACTTCCAAATTGAAACAAAAATATAAATGAAAACATCTGTAACCCATCGATTTTTGCTTTTTCCATATAAAATTCCTTCCATTTCCCTGCTCTCAATCCTCCAGCTTGTTAAGCGGAGGATTGTTGATCGTGCCTGTTCTTCGTATTTTGACATCAACAGTAGTTTTTATTGGAAGTTCAGTGAACGTTTCCTTCCAATGTTTTTTTATTTTTTTCCAATTTTCATAATCGTCCCGATACAACGCTTTTCCAAAACCGAAAGCATCGACTCGGTAATCTTGCTGAACATTCGAAAGAACTTTTTCAACTTCTTGTTTTATTTCTTCTTCCGTCTTTTTTTCTATCTTTCTTATCGTTTTTGTATTTGTTATTGTGAGATGCTTGCATTGTACATCCGCTACATTTCCTTGAGCCTCTATATGAACTTCACCAACGGGATTGCCTTTATGCATTTTTGTTTTTAGCTGGCTTTTTGCAGAAAAAATGTCAATGCTTATCTTTCCGTCATTCTTGCATGAAATTTCTTCGATCGTCCGATGTACTTTGCCGATAATATAATGAAGTCCTCTGCTCTGTTGTTCATCCAGCCAGCCTATTAATCGGTCTTGGTGAAACAAAGCGATTCCTTTAAATTTTAATTTTGCTTCAGGGTCAATTTGTTCATAATTGGCTTTCGTTTCACCGACTTGCTGATTGCCTTCTACTGATATTCCTGTCAGTTTCACTTCGATCCCTTCGCTGCTTAAATCCGATAACAATTGATCAAGAGTTACAGATATTGTCGGCGCCCATTGCTTATCTGATAATTCAAGAGAATTAAAAAGCTGGTTCGCCGGGATATCTTCTAACGCTGTTAAAACTTTTAAAATATCCCCTGCCTTGGCATCCTTTGCAACAGTTATATAAAAATCTGTTCTCATTTCATGATCGCGTGACAAAAGATCAAGCACCTCCCCAATTCCCTCTTTTGCTAATTCCTCACCGATTACTAAAATCCGCAAATGAGACGAGTAAATTCTCCTTGGAACAGCAGTGGTCATTCGCCGTATAGCTTCAATGATGGTGTGACCTTTCTCTTGATAAGTCATAACAGGAGTTTTATCCCCTTTACTCATCAACATGGCAATTTGACTAGGGTTTACTATTTGCGAGGTCACCACATACTGGTCTCCTTCTTTATCGATCCCTAAACCCACTTGAATGGCAATCGTGTTTAATTCTCTTCGGTTCCAGCAGCCGGATAACAACAACAAAACAACAGCAAATAAAAGCATCTTTTTGAATTTCATTTTTGCTTAACTCCAGCATTTTTATTTCTTGTTAATATTTGCATTTTTCGTTTTTTTATTCTTAATGCAAGAAAAATTTGCACAAAAAAAAAGACGCCAATGCGTCCATGTTCATGATCGATTTTTAATGAGCTGTCGTTATTTCAATTTGATTTCCGGAAGGATCGATCGTGTATATTTTTCCATCTTTTTCAGTTATACGTGCATTTATTTCTTTTAATCTCTTGATCACCTGATCTTTTTCTTCCTTATTCGGCAAAATGATTGTGAACCATTTAAGCCCGACACTATTCTCAGGAGGCTTTGGAGCCCCTATACCATTCCAAGTATTTAACGCAATATGGTGATGGTATTTGCCGCTAGAAATAAATAATGCATGAGATCCATATTTTGATGTCATTTGAAAACCGAGGCCTTTACAATAAAATTGTTCTGCTTCATCTAAATAGGCAACATGCAAATGAACATGACCAATAATGGTTGCTTCAGGCATCCCTTGCCAGCCCTCTGGATCTCTTTCAGAAAATAAATCGTTTATATCTAACGGAATCGTGTCCATCACAACTTGATTTTGATTCCATTCCCAATTCGCCGACTTTCGATCAGCATAAATTTCAATGCCGTTTCCATCCGGGTCTGCCAAATAGACCGCTTCACTGACCAAATGATCGGAAGCACCCTGCAGCGGATAGTTCATTTGAATGAGATGATAAAGGGCATTAGCTAAATCTTTCCTTTCCGGCAATAAAATGGCAAAATGATATAACCCTGTCGTCCGGACTTGTTTTCTTATGACATTATCCGGTTGTTCGACAATCAATAGCGGCTTCTTTCCATCAGCAGAAAAAACGACTTTATTTTCCTTTTGCTCTAATATTTTAAAACCCAATAAATTGTGGTAAAACGCAATAGATCTCTTAAGATCCTCCACTTTGATCGATACTCCCCCGATATATTTATTGGGCGAACGATGAAATGCAAGCTCCATGTATTATCCAATCCCTTCTACAAGATTCTTTAGCTTTTGACAGGCAGTTTAATCTCAAATTTCGTTCCTTTGCCTTTTTTACTTGTCACGTTGATTTCTCCTTGATGCAGGATCACTAACTGCTTCACAATTGAGAGTCCTAACCCGAATTCCCCGTATTTATTGTTTGTTCTTGACAGATCTGCTTTGTAAAATCTCTGCCAAATGTTTTCAATTTCTTTTTCGTCCATTCCGATCCCGGTATCTTCGATTTCAATGATTGTTTCCTTATATCCAGGTTTCCCCCGCAAAAATATTTTTCCGTTTTGTGTAAACTGAATGCTATTTTTAACAATATTGATCAAAATTTGAATGAGGCGATCATAATCAGCATAAATGATTTCATTTTCATCCGCTTCAATGATCATAATGTTATTTTTCTCCTCCGTTTGTGAAAGAAGCTGTTCCTTCACAATTTCAAACACATCAATTAACTGTATAGGTTCTATATTTAGCTTTACTTGATTCGACCGAATTTTTTCATAGTCCAAATTTTCATTAACTAGCCGAATCAGCCTTTTTGCCTCTTGGCTTACTAATTGAATGCCTCTTTCTTTTTCTTCTTCAGGAATCATATCGCTTTTTAATCCTTCAATGACACCGCTGATCGTTGTAAGAGGAGTTTTCAACTCATGAGAAACATCTGCAATAAACTGTCTCCTTCTTTTTTCAAGCCTGCTTATTTCCTCCTGAGAAGCTTTAAGCTTTTTTACCATTTCATTAAAGTCGCTTGCCAGCTCACCAATTTCATCGATTTTGGAGGCATTCACCTGGACGTCATAGTTTCCAGATGACACCATTGACGTTGCTTCACGAATCCTCTGAATTCTCCGAACATGCAGCTTCGATAAAAGACCGCTTAGCAAAAATGAAACCGTCAACGAAATTAAAATTGTATAAAATAAAAACTGATTAATGTCGCTGATGGTCTCTCTTGAACCGCTTATCGGCGAAACTAGGAGAACTCCTCCCATCAGCTCCCCGTTCACGATGAATGGCAAAGAAACGAAGGATACCGCCTGATCAAACCGTTTTAAATCTTGCTTGACCACGACAATTTTGCCATCCTCCAAACTCTCCCATTCTTTTTCTGACATTGTGAACCGCGGGAAAAAGCCAGCTTCCGGATAAAAAATTTCGCCTTGTTGATTAAACACACTGAACATAATATTTCGTGTCCTCAGCACCTGCCGGTATTGATCCAAAATCCGGTTTCCGCCCCAATTATCGCGGCTATAATCATGTAAAATGTTTTGGCCGTAGGCAATCAATTCTTCTACTTTATTTTGATAAACATAGTTTTCAACATATTTTGCAAAGGAAAAGCTCAAAATCAAGAATGCAATGACTAAAACTCCTATATGGCTAATAAGCAGCTGATACATATATTTAAGTTTCATCGTGCTTCACCGATTCGTCGAATTTATATCCCACCCCCCAAACCGTGTGAAGGAAGTTTTGCGCTTCAGGCCCGAGCTTCTTTCTCAGCCTTTTCATGTGGACATCAACCGTTCTTTCATCTCCGTAAAATTGATACCCCCATATACTTTCCAGCAACTGCTCTCTCGTAAATACTTGGCGCGGATGTGTGAGAAAATGATAAAGGAGGTCAAACTCTTTTGGAGTTAGGTTATTAATCGATTGTCCTTTAAAATACGCTTCTCTTGCATCTTTGTCCACTTTAAAGTGTTTGGTTGTCACAATGTTTTTTTGACGAGGTTCTTGCTTGTTATATCTTCTCGCCACTGCCTTTATTCTCGCCATTAGTGCAATCGGGCTAAACGGTTTCGTGACATAATCATCGGCTCCCATTTCAAGTCCGATCACTTGATCGGATTCACTGTCTTTAGCGGTCAGCATGATGATCGGAACGGAGTGTTCTTCTTCTCTTAATTTTCTGCAAAGCGTGACTCCATCCATTCCGGGAAGCATCCAATCGATGATGAGCAAGTCCCAATTGCCACTCTTAGCGGATTGGTAGCCTTCAAGTCCATCATGGACAAATTCCCCTTCAATCCCTTCCTTTATAAAAAACATATTTAGCATCGAACAGACGCTTTCATTATCTTCGATCACTAAAATTTTCATTTCTCTTCCTCCCGCTAAAACAACTCTTATTTTCAAGATAAACGAGTAAAGAAAGGGAAGCAACTACTTCAACTTCTCTTTTAAAAAATTAAACTTTCGAACATAGATTTTTCATAAATTGTTCATATGTTTCCAATATGCTTATCGTTGACAATCACGAAGGAGGTAAGATTAGATGAATTTTTTTAAAAGGTCGTTGTTAAGCGTATGGGCTAGAAAAGGAAAGAGCCTTTTACAACTGTTTATTTTCACCATCATTTGCTTACTTGTCCTTTCCGGTCTGGCGATCGAAAGTGCAGCAAAGAAAGCCAGTGATTTAGCGAAGGAAAAGCTGGGAGGAGAAGTGACCTTGCAGATGGATATGGAAAAAATGCGGAATCAGCAGCAATCGGAAGGTGAACGGACGAGGTTTCAGCTTGAACCCATTCCGGTAAAATCGGCAGAAGAATTATCTACATACTCAGAAGTAAAAGGTTATAACTTATATTCGTCGACAAACGGAATTGCTGAAGACTTTGATCCAATTGAAAATGAAGACACAAGTGATTCGGATGAGGAAACAGAAAACAGAGGTCCCTTTGGGGAAAATGGAAATCCAATGTTTCAATCTGATGTCAGTCTGCAAGGCGTCGTTTTTACTGATGCTGTCGAAGAATTTATGAACGGAGATTCTACATTGGTAGAAGGTGAACATATTACCGATCAATCATTAGGAAAAAATGTTGTGGTCATCGAAAAAACATTGGCGGATGAAAACGACTTAACTGTCGGTGATACGATTACGGTAAAAGGTGCCAATGAAGAGGAAAAAACGATTGAATTAAAAATCATTGGCATTTATGAGACAACCACAAACGAACAAGATCAAGGAATGAATTTTTCTTTTATGAACCCTTACAACAAATTGTACGTTCCATATACTGTCGCGAACACACTGAAAGGTGAAGACTATGAAAATACCATTGACCGCGCTGTTTTTTACATGAAAGATCCCGCGGAAATAGACTCGTTTATTCAAAAAGCGAAGAAAAATTCGAGCATAGACTTCGATACATTCAAGCTTGATGCAAATGATCAGCTATACAATCAAATGGTCGGACCAATCAACAATGTCGCGTCATTTTCAAAAAATGTCGTTTACTTAGTGACGATTTCAGGGGCTGTCATTCTTGGACTGATTGTCATGCTGTCAATCCGCGAACGGAAATACGAGATGGGTGTTCTTCTTTCTCTTGGGGAGAAAAGATGGAAGCTCATCGGTCAATTTGTCGCAGAAATATTGATTGTAGCCGTTCTCGCCATCGGAATTTCAAGCGCATGCGGAAATGTGGTGGCCGGCAAGATCAGCGATCAATTATTAGCGCAAGAGCTGGCCCAGCAAGAGCAGATGAATACACCTCCATCCTTTCGACCAGGTATGGGAGGCAGTGTAGGAATGAGAGGGCAAGCAGCTAACGTGGAAACAATTGATGACTTAGAAATCGCAATAACACCGAAAGATTTAGGCATGCTGTCGTCTATCGGAATGTTAATTGCCGTTTTATCATCATTTATTCCATCGCTGTCCGTTTTGCGGCTGCATCCGAAGGTGATTTTAACTAAACAAGACTAAGAAAAGAAGGGGATCAAATGAGTGCATTGTTGAAATTTCAAGATGTTAGCTATTGGTATAGCAGAGATCAGAAAAAAGTAGAAATCTTAAAAAAGATCAATATTGATTTTGAAAAAGGTACATTTTACACAATTACTGGTCCAAGCGGTGCGGGAAAATCCACATTTTTAGCTCTTGCCGGTGCTCTTGATTCTCCAAAAGAAGGGTCTATTTTATACGAGGGCAAGGATTTAAAAAAAATCGGCTATTCCAAATTTCGCAATCAATACGTCTCAATCGTCTTTCAATCATACAACCTGCTTCCTTATATGACAGCATTGCAAAACGTCGTTGCGGCAATGGAAATAACGAAATCCTCTAAAAAGCCATATAAACAAATTGCACTAAAAACATTAGAACAAATGGGGATTTCGCAGGACCAAGCAAAGCAAAAAGTACTGACACTAAGCGGAGGACAACAGCAAAGAGTTTCCATTGCCCGCGCTCTTTGCTGCGAATCGCAGTTAATTGTCGCGGATGAACCAACAGGAAACTTGGATGAGCAAACATCTAAAGAAATCGTCCGCATTTTTCAAGATTTAGCACATCAAGAGGGAAAATGCGTCATCATGGTGACGCACGATTTAACAATTGCATCCATCGCCGATGTGAACATTCATTTATCAAATGGAACCTTCCAAATACAATAAAAAGCTTGGGGTTGTCCAAAAAGTCAAATCCCCATTGAAAACAAACAATCATAAACACCGATATATCAACGTTTCTAAAACATTAAAAGGGGCAGTCAATAAGCCGGAAAAACGACTTTGAACTGCCCCGTCTTTTTATTTAGTTTTTTTTACACATACTTATTTCGTCCGGCATTCAAACCAGCAATGATCATCAAAACACAGACAGCAATAAACAATAAAATGGGCGCCACCCACGAATGAGTTTTGTCATACAAAACGCCAATTAAAATGGGCCCAAAAGCAGCAAGCAAATAACCAATTGATTGCGCCATTCCCGATAAAGCGGAAGCTTGCTCGGAGCTTCTTGTTCTTAAACCAAATAGCGCTAATACGAGCCCAATGCTTGCCCCTTGTCCAATACCGATTAAAATAATCCAAAAGACAATCAGTAAAAGAGGCCCGCCATACAATAATCCAACGAGACCTGCTAAATAAATAGCTCCTAAAACCGCTACAATTCGCCTTTGATCTGCATATTTGTCCGACAGTGCCGGAGCGACAAATGTTGCCGGCAAGCCAGCAATTTGCACAAGAAACAGCATCCAACCAGCTGTTGAAGCACTTAATCCGTCCGCCTGCAAAATTTCAGGAAGCCATGCAACCATACTATAAAATAAGAACGATTGAAGACCCATAAAAAATGTGACTTGCCATGCCAGCGGCGACCGGAGCAAAAAACCATTTGAAATATGTTCAATTGGCGGTTTTGCGGATCTCTGTTTTCCACTAATTAATGGAAACCATAAACATATCGCCACAATTGCTAAAATTGCCCAAAATAATAAGGCATTTTTCCATCCAAATTTTAATCCTTCCGACAACGGAATTGCTAAACCGGAAGCGATCCCTGCAAGCATACCCATAGCTGTTGAATAAACGCTTGTCATCAGTCCGATTTTATCCGGGAACCGTTCTTTTACAATACCCGGAAGAAGCACATTTCCAATGGCAATGCCTACTCCAATCAATACAGTTCCTAAAAGCAGACCGATCATCGCTCCGAATGTTCGAATAATCATTCCTGCAAGAAGCACGACTAACCCGGCAAAAATCGCCGTTTCATTTCCGTATCGGCTTGCAAATTTCGGAGCTAATGGCGAAAGAACCGCAAAAACGATTAACGGGATAGTCGTTAGTAAACCCGCAACCCCGTTGGAGATTCCGAGATCTTCACGAATATAACCGATGAGCGGTCCGACCGAAGTAATAGCAGGACGCAAATTAAAAGCAGCAAAGATTATTCCAACTATCAAGAGCATTTTTTTAATAGAAATTTCTTTTTCTGCCCTTACCGTATAGCGTTCCATACTCACCCCTCCTTTACCCCCTTGAACATCTTAAAAGTCAATTATTAATATACTAATCCCCATCGATGGGAAAATCAACCACATACCATGTATCGATCATTTGAGAAAACAGCCAGCTTCTGGAATAATGTTAATAAACGATGTTTGAAAGGAGAGTCCGTTTATGGAAATTGTTGTAGTTGGCGCCAATGGAAAAATCGGAAAAATTCTTGTTCAGTTATTAAAAGAAAGCAACGAGCACACAGTGAAAGCAATGATCCGCAACGAAAACCAAAAAGAATATTTTGACTCGATCGGAGTCAAGACGGTTTTAGCTGATTTGGAAGGCACAGTCGATCAGATTGCAGAGGCGATCAAAGGTGCGGAAGGGATCGTCTTTACCGCAGGTTCAGGCGGACATACAGGTGCAGATAAAACTCTTTTAGTAGATCTAGACGGTGCCGTAAAAACAATTGAAGCAGCAGAAAAGACAGGCGTTCAACGGTTTATAATGGTCAGCGCTTTGCAAGCCCATAATAGACAAAATTGGAACGAAAAGATTAAACATTATTATGTTGCCAAGCATTATGCCGACCGTTTCCTTGTCCAAAGCCGTTTAAACTATACAATTGTCCGGCCGGGGGCGCTATTGGATGAGAAAGGAACCGGAGAAATAAAAATTGCCGAAAATCTTGAAAGAGCCGCCATTCCAAGAGAAGATGTGGCTTCGGTTATTTTTGCATCAATAACGGAGAAAAACACTTTTCGCCGCTCATTTGACCTAGTCTCAGGAAACACCCCGATTCGCGAAGCATTAAAAAATTTTTAATATACGAAGAAAGGTTGGCGAATAATGCAGGTTAGCATTTTAGACCAAGCACCGATTTTGAACAACTCAACAGCAAAAGAGGCGTTGGAGCAATCCATTCAACTGGCCGTATTGGCGGAAAAACTAGGCTATACCCGCTACTGGATTGCGGAGCATCACAATCTTTCTGGACTTGCCTGCTCCGCTCCAGAAATTATGCTCCCAGTTATAGGGGCAAAAACAAAATCGATTCGCATCGGGTCAGGCGCAACGCTTCTCCCCCACTATAAGCCGTATAAAGTTGCGGAAATGTTTAATATGCTGGCAACATTATTTCCTAACCGCATTGATCTTGGGATCGGGCGGGCTCCCGGAGGAGACGCTCAATCAAGCATTGCGTTATCCGGCAATTATCTCGAAAATGTAAAAAACATGCCGAAAACCGTTCAAGAGCTGCTTCATTTTTTATATAATGACTATCCAAAAAATGAATTATTTTCGAGCATCTCAGCCTCTCCTTTGCCAAATATTCCTCCTGAACCTTGGATCCTTGGCACAAGCATAAAGAGCGCCTTTTTAGCAGCTGAAAACGGCATTTCCTATGCATTTGGCCAATTTATGAGCAATGAAGACGGGCGGCAAATTATTCAAACATATAAAAATCAGTTCCAGAAAAAAAGAAAACAGCAGCCAAAGACAATTGTCACAGTCTCGGCAATATGCGCTGAAACTAGCGAAAAAGCGGAGCAAATTGCCTTCAGCAGCTTTTTATGGAATCTTCAGCATCATAAAGGAAAAACACTTGATTTTCCATTAAAAGAAGAAGCAAAGCAGCAATTGCTGAATTCAGATGAATTTCAACAGTTTCAAAAGAATATGATCATTGGCGATCCAACATTTGTCGTTCACCGTTTATATGAATTAAAAAATTGGTATGAAGCAGATGAAATGATGATCATAACAATAACTGGAAGCTATGAAGAACGCACAAAATCGTATCAATTGATAGCAGAGGAAATAAATAGAAAGAAATCTTATCGTTAATATAATCAATATGACCATGGATAAAATCGGTTTAACCTATATGGGAACCGATTTTTTCTTTTTCCAATCCCCCATTTCATATTGTATCCTCCCCTTTTTTTAAAAATTCCCTAACTTACAACTGTTCCAAATATTATATGTATATAATTTTATGCATTTAACAGTTGACGTTTTAATTATATTAAAATATTATTTAAAGAGCGGTAGGACGGTTATTTTTTTATTTTCGGACAATTCAAAACATCTTAAAAATTATATAAAAATAATGGAGGTTTATTTTTTATGATAACAAAGGAGCAGATTGTCCAAAGCCTTCCGCAAAAAGGTTTTTTTGGACATCCAAAAGGATTATTTACGCTGTTTTTTACGGAGTTTTGGGAACGTTTTTCCTATTACGGAATGAGAGCAATACTTCTTTATTATATGTATTATGAAGTTTCTAAAGGCGGTTTGGGAATAGATGAAGCTACCGCTGCATCGATTATGGCGATCTACGGTTCTCTCGTGTATATGTCGGGAACAATTGGAGGATGGATTGCAGACCGCCTGTTAGGGACAAGCAAAACTGTTTTTTACGGCGGAATTTTAATCATGCTCGGTCATATCGTCTTATCCTTCCCTGGAAATATTGAAGCTTTATTCATTTCCATGACGCTGATTGTTCTTGGTACTGGACTTTTAAAGCCGAATGTATCAAGTGTTGTCGGCGATCTTTATGCAGATAACGATGCCCGCCGCGATTCAGGGTTTAGTATTTTTTACATGGGTATTAATTTAGGTGGATTTTTAGCTCCCATTATTGTTGGAACTTTAGGACAAGGATATAATTTCCATCTTGGTTTTGCTCTTGCTGCTATTGGTATGTTTTTCGGACTTTTGACGTTTGTCCTAACAAAAAAGAAAAACCTTGGTCTCGCCGGAACACAGGTGCCTAACCCGTTACAACCAGAAGAACGAAAAAAAGTATTCACTATTTTCGGCATCGGCGCTTTAGTAATTATCGCCTTTTTAGCTGTCACCATCCCTGCAGGACTTTTGACTATAAATAGCTTTACTATGATTGTCAGCATCCTCGGAATTGTAATACCTGCATGTTATTTTATATTTATGTACCGGAGTCCTAAAACAACAGAAGTGGAGTGTTCGCGTGTAATTGCTTACATTCCGCTCTTTATTGCCGCAGTAGTTTTTTGGGCTATTCAAGAACAGGGAGCTATTATTTTAGCCACTTATGCAGATAAGCGCACCCAATTATCCTATGCAGGACTTGAACTGCAATCATCATGGTTTCAATCGTTGAACCCTTTATTTATCATCTTTTTGGCGCCGATTTTTGCATGGTTTTGGGTGAAGCTTGGAAAGCGTCAGCCATCAACACCGAGCAAGTTTGCATTCGGACTTATTTTTGGCGGTCTATCTTTTCTAGTTATGATCATTCCTGCTTATGTAAACGGTACTGAGTCATTAGTTAGCCCTTTATGGCTCGTACTAAGCTTCTTCCTTGTTGTAATCGGAGAGCTGTGCTTGTCCCCAGTAGGACTTTCAGCAACTACAAAGCTTGCTCCAGCGGCTTTTTCAGCGCAAACAATGAGCCTATGGTTTTTAACTAGTGCAGCCGCTCAAGCCATTAATGCCCAGCTTGTAAAATACTACACAGTTGAAACAGAAATTGTTTATTTTGGCATTATCGGCATGGTTTCAATTATTCTTGGCCTTATTTTATTCTTCATGGCACCTATGATTAAACGTTTGATGAAAGATGTTCTATAATAAAGTCTTGCTGCATGATAAAAAGGGGCTGTCCGATAAGTCCCTAAAATGAAGCAAGTGGAGAAAAACAATTCGTTTCTCTCCACTTGCTTTTATATTTTTTCGATTTTTATCTGAAAGTAGCTGGCGGATGCCGGCTACTTTCAGTATGTTGTGGGCTAATGCCACAATCCCAAACTCAACATGTACCTTGTCGAGGCCCCGCAAAGAAAATCTGCGGAACGACCGATTGCCCTTGATGTGACCGAACACACTTTCTGCCTCGACTTTGCGTCGAGCGTAGATGGCGGCTTTCTCTTCACATTCAAGGGCTGTTTTGGCCTTTGCTTTCATTTCTTCGAAGATGGGATTCCAGTGAACTTGACGATTTCCCTTCGCTTTTGTGCATTTCGCTTTCAATGGGCAATCGGTACAATCTTCACATTCGTATATTTTGAAGCTTTGTTCATAGCCAGATGGATTCTTTTTGTTTTGGTATTTTTTAAACGTTACTCTCCTTCCATTCGGGCAAATAAAACAATCATCCTCTTCACAATAGGTCCAGTTTTTGGCATTTTTAATGTCTTTTTTGTATGTACGTGTTTGTTCTTTTACATAGCTCCCATAAGGAATTAGAAACTCAAAACGGGGCTCTTTCTCATCACCAACTGCATATACATAGTTTTCTTCACTACCATAGCCTGCATCCGCAATGACCGTTTTGGGCATCGGTAATGAACTGGAGGCTAGCTTCTCCATATGTGGGATAAAGCAACGTGTATCGGTCGGTCGTTGATGAATGGTATAAAACAAGATAAACTGATTCTCTGTCCCCATTTGCACGTTGTATCCGGGCTTGAGCTGACCGTTTTTCATATGGTCTTCTTTCATGCGCATGAAGGTTGCGTCTTTGTCTGTTTTCGAGTAGCTGTTACGGTCACCGAACATTTCCTTTTGTTCCTTGTATCTTGCCATTCGGGGCAGGAAATCTTCACGAATTTGTTTCACCGATTTCTTTAATTGACTGCGTTTTTTTCGCTTCTCTTTCCGAATGGATGTATCGGTCTCCTTTTCGATTTCTTCCGTTAGCGTTTCAACTTTTTCTTCTATTTCTTTTGCGATTTCCTCCATGTTTTGTTCGGTGATCTCTGTATGTTGATCGCTTTCCTTTTGCCCTGTTCCGGCTTCTAATTGGGTTAATTCATGAATGTGCTTTAGTGTTTCTTGGATTTTTTCTTTTAATTTCTCTTCGAATTTCAAAGTGGATTTTTTCCACACAAAAGAATACTTATTGGCATTGGCTTCGATCTTAGTGCCATCCAAAAAGTAGTTTTCCATCGTGATGTAATGTTCTTTTATCAATTTGAGAATCATGACTTCAAAGAGCTCATCCATGAAAGCTTTCATCCGTTCCCCTCGGAACTCATTAATGGTGCGAAAATCTGGTTGTTGCATCGCTGAAAGCCACATGGCAGGAATATTTTCTTTAACGAGTTTTTCGATTCCTCGGCAGGAATAAACCTTTTGAGAATAAGCATACAGAATGATTTTCAGCATCATTTTGGGATGATAGGAACTTCTGCCGCCGCCTTTATAATGAGAAAACAATTGTTTATCTGGTATCGCCTCCACCATTTCGTCCACGACACGTGCCACGTGATGTTCGGGTATAAGAGATTCAATATCATAAATCATTTGAACTTGACGGTTGTCATATGGTTTGAAAGTAGGGGCTAAATTTCTTTTGGCAGGAGTTTTTTCTTCTTTTCCATCTAGAGGAAGTGTCATTTGTGTGTTATAATTTTCACGAGTAATCATTTGATTGCTCATAAAAAATCGTCCTTTCTGTAATGTTGTGTGGTAACTTCATTTTACTAGAAAGGACGATTTTTTTGTGCATTTTTTTTAAAAAGTGAAAAAATGAGGGGCTCCAAAAAGTCAGTTACCCTGACTTTTTGGACAGCCCCTTTTTGCCATATATGAAGTTTGTTTTTGTCAAAATCACTCAGCAAAAAATTTTGAATTTCTCTCCGCTTACTTTGATACTTTATCCAAAAGCTTCAATGATTCTCTATTAAATGCTTCTAAGTCAGCAGGTGTGCGGCTTGTAACCAATTGGTTTTGGCACACGACAACTTCTTCGTCATGATAGTTGGCGCCTGCATACTCCATATCTACGCGAATTGATTTATAGCCAGTTGCATCCCGACCTTCCAATGCTTTTGCCGAAATTAGCAGCTGAGGTCCATGACAAATAGCAAATACCGGTTTTTTCGCATCCATCATAGCTTTTACAAAAGAAACAAAACGGTCATCCGCACGCAAAATGTCCGGCGAGAAACCTCCCGGCAAAAGAAGTGCATCAAAATCGTCCGGTTTTACATCATCAATCGAATAGTCAATTTTAACTTCCGCTTCACCTTTTTTTCCTTTAACTTTTTTGCCAGCTTCTTTTTCAATTGTGACCACTTCATGACCTGCTGATTGAAATGCTTCTGCAGGACTTGTGAACTCACTGTCTTCGAACAAGTCTGTAATAAGAGTAGCTACTTTTGCCATGTGATCAACTCCTTTATTTTAGATTATCATAAAAAATTTTGTGGAAACATTTATTTGCTTCATATATTATTATCAATTACCTATATTACTAATCAAACGTTTGTTTAACAATAAATATGATTGCCAAAATCAGCAGTCTCGCAATGCGGTTGCCTTCATCCGCGTTTAGAGGCGGAATTTTTCAGATAAATCGAATCAACCGAGACAAAATGGACCAAGCAAGCTATTAAGCCTGTTTCATTTGTCTTCAATATAGAAATGCTGTCAGCTTCAAGTCCTTGCATTTTGATGCTGAGTTCAGCATTCCAACCTCTTTCAGCTAATAAACCGCATACGCCGGGCAGCGAAGCTTTGACATTACCGTTGAATTAGAAAATGAAAACGTTCGTTTATAAATTTATTTGAGAAGAGCGGGCTTTTAAATAAGAGTTTCGGGAGGGACGACAACTATCCTTTTCTTTCTGGAAGAAAATATTTGATCGTTTGCACAATTAGGGAGCTGCAAGCTCTTAAAACGAAAGGAAACAGTTGTCTAAACCGAAAAAACTAACGGTTCTCAGTCCTCATCTTTTTTAAACATACATTTTTAATATGCGGTCTACTGCTCCACCATATGATTCCCCAAACAAATTCAGATGGACAAGCAAATAATAAAGCTGGTACAAAGGCTTGATTTCCTCATATCTTTCGGAAAGAGGGTAATATTCTTCATATGAGCGGTAAAAATCTTGGGAAAAGCCGCCAAATAATTCGGTAAAGGCAATTTCAAAATGGCGATCTCCATACATTACGGACGGATCAATTAAAAATGGTTCCCCATTCGGTCCAACTATCCAATTCCCTCCCCATAAATCGCCGTGTAAAAGAGAAGCCTCCACGTTTGCTGGAATCCATTCATGCAAGCGATTAAGGAGAGTTTCCAAACTTTTTCCACGTTCACCACGTATATAATTTTTCTTGATTCCTATTTCCATTTGTCCGCTTAAACGGTAGTCCCGATAGTATTCAAGCCAAGATGACATAAGGCGGTTTCTTTGAGGCAGCGTTCCAATATATGTGTTTTTCGAATATCCGTGATATACAAAATGGCTTTTGTGTAAAGCTGCCAGCTTTTGGCCTAACAGCTTTTCTGTATTATCATCTTTTTTACCGTTCACCCATTCCATGATCAAAAATCCCTCGTTGGAATTCTCGGAGTAAGCAAACACCTTCGGTACGCGCACGGTGTTAGTATCCCTAATCAGTTGAAGCCCTTCCGCTTCCAGACGGAAAAAATCTTCGGGAGCTTCTAAATTGTACTTTAAAAAATACGTTTGGTTTTCTGTCTGTACAAAATAGCTTTCGTTAATATCACCTCCGCTTACTTTCCGAATGTTTTCGATTACTCCAAAATCTCCAGCAGCCCTTAATGCTTCCGCTATAATTTTTTTCATCCTGCCTCCTCTTTTTCTTTTTTGTACTTATCTTTTCATAAATCATATATCTTTTGCAACGAAATCAACAAAGCAGCCTTTATTAATTGAAAAGTTATTTTTCTTTAGATTTCATTGTTCCAACAATAAAATATTCAAGAGCTTTTACATCTTCTATTAATTTTCTCCGTAATTGTTGATATGTTTCAAAAGATTGGTAGTCTAAATGATGATTTTCTTCAAACATTGTGCACAAATCGTTAAAGTTTTTGTAGATTCGGTCAAAATTTTTTTCCATCAGCACCAAAACATTTTTCATTCTCCTTTTCCTACTCCTTTTCCAAAAACCCCTTAAAAGAGACGGCGCAAAAATTCTCCTTATTTTATTTCGGAAAAAATAATTATATTTTCGACTCTTTCATAAATAATAGTTACTTCTCATACATTTTTAGTTGGAATCACTCATATCGTGTAAGGTGTCATTCCGACATTCATGATAAAATGGTAAAAAGGAAATCAGATACATTGGAGTGAATATTGATGACAAAACAAGAAATTGAACAAAGAATCGCCGAATTAAAATCTGACTATATCCGCATTCAAGGGGACATCGAAAAGCTTGAATCAGTCGGAGGAAATATAGAAAAAGCGGAACAGCAGCTTACGGAAATTGAAAACGAGTTGGCCAATCTTAGAACGGCGCTGAACAAGCAGCGTTAACACCAAGATCAAATTCCGCTGTCCGTTTCCTTTCATAATCATTTTCATTGATCCATTGGATGGGAAAAAAGAAGGTTCTGTGTGGTTTTATCCCCTCCAGGTGGAAAGTAAAAAAAGTGTTCTTAGGAGTCTGCCGGAGAGGGGATTTTTTATGGTGAAAAATCAAACATGTAACTCATATTCAGAAGATCTGAAGCGTGAATCGTTCGTTTGAAATGAAAGGAGGCTCCCTTATCGGCAACTTCATGAACATTTTGGAATTAAGCGGCATACGCAAAATTTAAGAAATGTCAAAATGTAGAGGCTTTTTGATGCGTTTTTACGATCAGCGGGAAGTATGAAAACACATGCAATTTAAAAGTTTAGAAGAAGAAAGCACAAGTCGATTTGCTTAAAAAGCGCCGTCCAAATCTATACGGGAAGAAGTGGCCCTAAAAGCCGATCGATTTCATATTATTGATAAAGCATTTATGTTTGTTGCGATCATTTTTTAGGATTTCGTAAATGCTTTCATTTTTTCTAAATCACAATGATGATGATAAATCAAAAAAAATTAGAACTGATTGCTGGATGAGATCAAATCGAACAGGTGGACACATCCCAATATGAAACGAAATCCATATGCTTTCATTTCCAGATCCTTTTTTATTTCTAATTTACACGGCTAAGAGTATGACAGACAATGTGAACGACACAACGCTGTACGTCGCCTTGCGGATAAAGCGCTCCTCCAGTCCTGGCAATCATCGAATACGCTTAAAGCACTTCTTGACACCTCTTGTGTAAAGGTTTTACAGAATTTTGTCCACCTACGAAAAAATCCAAAATTTTGCGATATCCTTTTTCGTTTACTCCTAACACTACATAAATGACTTTTTTTCAACCGTCGTAGTCCAAATATAAAACAGCATAACGCTTGGATAGTGGACAGTTGCGCCATTTTTGATGTCTTCTCTTTCTGGTCATACAACTGATCGTCAGGAGAATAGGGACTTTCCATCCACATGCTAATTTCCCGTGTCTTGATGATCGCTTCCTAAAGCGAGCCCGTATAATGTTTATAAAAGGGAAATTCGCGTTTGAAATTCCGAGTTTCGATCTTAGCACCAAAAGGGCATCAGTCTAATCGATCTCCGGGTAAAGAAAACGCATGGAAGTCGTTTCGGCAGTTTTCATCGGAATAATTGAGTAAATTTTAAAAGAGAAGCCCGATCTTGAGTCTCGCCTTCATGAACCTAAGCAGTAATCGAAGTGTGATGTACACGATAAATACCATCCAACGAGCGATCAAGGAGATTCGGAAACGTCTAAAGCCGATGAACAGTTTAAGCAGTTAAGAATCCGCTGAAAAAGCAGTATATTTGACCTTTCAAACTTTTAGCGAGAAATAGGCAGAACGAAAAGTTGTGAAGATTTGCAGAAGCGCAGGAAGCCCTCCAGCGAAAATTCGAAGAACGTAACAATTAATCATATATGGCAGATTCATTGCGTTTACTGCTTATTGATGCCTCTTTTTTATGGTTTAAAAACGTTAATATTTTTAGAATTTGACCCCCTAGACAGTCTCCCGCAAAGGAAATCGGTTCCCTATCAATTCCAAATTCATTCAGAAATATTGTATCTGCCCCGCATTACATAAAATTTTTTAACAGTATACTCATTTATACCATTCTCTACTTTTGTAAAAAAATATGACAAGGTTTTTTATTTGGTTTTTGTAATTTTTTGTAGATTTTCGTAGATTTAATTTAATATTAATTTAGAATTTGTTAAATATTTTAAAAATTATTTACATATAGAAAGGAGGGGGTTGATTAATGATCATTTTCCATGAAGTAAATAAACATTACGGAAAATTCCATGTTCTGCAAAATATCAATCTGCATATTAAACAAGGGGAAGTTGTCGTCATTATCGGTCCTTCAGGATCCGGGAAAAGTACACTCGTTCGTTGTATTAACAGGCTTGAAACAATTTCTAGTGGAGAATTAATAGTAGATAATGTAAAAGTTCATGACAAAAAAACAGATATAAATAAATTACGCCGCAACATCGGGATGGTATTTCAACATTTTCATCTTTATCCTCACAAAACCGTCCTACAAAACATTACGTTGGCTCCTATAAAAGTGTTAGGAATTGCAAAAGAAGAGGCTGAAAGAACTGCAATGTACTATTTAGAAAAAGTAGGAATACCTGATAAGGCAAATTCCTATCCATCCTCTCTATCCGGAGGACAACAACAGCGTGTTGCAATTGCCCGTGGTCTTGCAATGAAACCAAAAATCATGTTGTTTGATGAACCAACTTCTGCACTGGATCCAGAAACAATCGGAGAAGTGTTAGACGTCATGAAAAAGCTGGCGAAAGAAGGGATGACCATGGTGGTTGTAACAC
This sequence comes from Aeribacillus sp. FSL K6-3256, assembly GCF_037965805.1. Taxonomy (NCBI): domain Bacteria; kingdom Bacillati; phylum Bacillota; class Bacilli; order Caryophanales; family Bacillaceae; genus Aeribacillus; species Aeribacillus sp. FSL K6-3256. Next base: position 339,008 of record NZ_CP150188.1, on the reverse strand, counting down.
ACGAAATGGGTTTTGCCCGAGAAGTTGCAGACCGAATTGTGTTTATTGATCAAGGGAAAATATTGGAGGTTTCAACACCTGAAGAATTTTTCTCCAATCCAAAAGAAGAGAGAGCAAAAAATTTCCTAAACAGAATATTAAATCATTAAATATGAAGGGGGATGTTATATATGAGCTTTCGATCATTCTGTAAGAAAATACTTTCCATTTCTTTAATTTCTATTTTATGTATATCTATTTTGTCAGCCTGCGGCGGAAAAACTACTACTAATACTACTGCAGAACAAGAAAAAACAGAAAATTCTTCCGACAATCAAAATACGTTAGAAAAAATAAAAGAAAGGGACAAATTGATTGTCGGCGTAAAATATGATTTAAATCTTTTCGGACTTAAGGATCCTAAAACCGGAAAGGTGGAAGGGTTTGATATCGATATTGCTAAAGGTTTAGCTAAAAAAATATTAGGAGATGAAAATAAAATCGAACTGAAAGAAGTAACTTCTAAAACCCGAATTCCTCTTTTAAACAATGGCGATATCGACTGTATCATTGCCACAATGACTATATCGGAAGAGCGCAAAAAAGAAGTAGATTTTTCAGATGTTTATTTTATGGCCGGACAATCTTTACTTGTGAAGAAAGACAGCAAAATCAACGGTATTTCTGACGTCAAAAAAGGTGTAACCGTTTTAACGGCAAAAGGATCTACTTCCGCTCAAAATATTCGTGAAAAAGCACCAGAAGCAACTGTATTAGAATTTGAAAATTATGCTGAAGCCTTTACTGCTTTAAAAGCTGGTCAAGGAGATGCTTTGACAACAGATAATGCTTTATTACTAGGAATGGCAAAGCAAGATCCTAATTTCCGAGTCGTTGATGAAACATTTACAGAAGAACCTTATGGAATTGCTGTCCGCAAAGGTGATACAGAATTTGTAAATACAATTAATGAATATTTAAAAGAAATTAAAGAAAACGGTGAATATGACAAAATTTATGAGAAATGGATCGGAGACGTACCAAAAAATGAAAAATAATTTAATAAACAGATGAGCGGTTTTTCACCCTCATCTGTTTCTTCCTGAAAGGAGTGATTATATTTGTTGAATTTTTCCATACTCATTGATCATTGGGATATGTATATAGAAGGCTTTTTTAATACAATAAAAGCTAGTGTATTCGCTATGATTGCAAGCTTAGTTGTAGGAACAATTATCGCTATTTTCCGTATAGCTCCCTTTCGACCACTCAATTGGCTTGGCACGATGTATGTGGAATTTATCCGAAACATCCCGTTGATGTTAATAGTATTTGTATTCTTTTTCGCTCCTTCCGCTTTGGGGTTACGCATTAATTCTTTTTTGGCAGGAACACTAGGTCTTACAACTTATACAGCCGCATTTATCGCCGAGTCGATACGTGCAGGTATTCAAGCAGTACCGAAAGGTCAAATGGAAGCTGCCCGTTCTTCCGGTTTAACATACGTACAAACGATGTGGTATATTATTTTGCCACAAGCAATTAAAATTGTTATCCCTCCATTAGGAAATCAATTTCTTAATCTTGTGAAAAACTCGTCTGTACTCGGTGTAATTGCTGGCTTAGATCTCATGTATTTCGGTGATTTAATATCTTCTGAAACATTCGTAACATTTGATGTATATATTTTTGTTGCTATGTTTTACTTGCTGTTAACTATTCCTTTAAGCTTAAGTGTCAGTTTTCTTGAACGCAGACTAGCAAAAAATAGATAAAGAGGATAGCCCTCTACCATGTAAATATATTGAATAAATTTAATTTGTATCCACTAACATGAGGTTAAGAATCTATAGGTGTTAAAGAATTGGGAGAATTTATAGAGGGAGGGGAAAACAAAATGGATTTTATTGGTGCTTATTCACCCAGTCATATCATATTTCTTTTGAAAGGATTTTCTGTCACCCTACTTGTTGCTTTTATATCCATTACCCTTAGTTTTATATTCGGCATCATGATCGGTGTATTGCGTTACACAAAAGTTCCGGTCATTAGTCACCTACTGGCCGTTTGGGTGGAAACGATTCGAAACTTACCGTTATTATTAATTATTTTCTTTACGTTTTTTGCTCTTCCAGAAATAGGATTAAAATTAGATAAAATGGCCGCTGCCATTTTAGCATTAGTAGTTTTTGAATCTACTATGTTGTCAGAAATTGTTCGAGGTGGATTAAATTCCATTGAAAAAGGTCAAATAGAAGCTGCTCGTTCTTCTGGATTAAATTATTTGCAAACTTTATGGTATATTATACTGCCGCAAGCTTTACGCCGGATGGTTCCGCCAATTGTCAGTCAATTCATTTCACTACTAAAGGATACTTCTTTTGCTGTCGTGATCTCTTTACCAGAATTAATGAATCATGCACAAATCATTAATGGCAAAAATATCAACTATGTCATTCCGATCTTTATTTTAGTTGCTCTCATGTATTTTACTGTAAATTATTTATTATCATTAGTTTCAAGACGGTTGGAAAACAAATATATCTAAATAGACGTTTCGTAGGTTTCTGGCCATAATGGTATTATAATTGTCTATGAAGGAGAATGCGATGAATAACCGCCTTTGGACACTTGTTGTCCTTGTTTTCACTACTGCACTTCTGGGAGAAATGAAAATCAATCCTTTTGATAATTTTTTTCGATTTTCATTAGGAAGTGCAATTTTCTTCTTTGGATTACTATTTTTTCGATCTGCTCCTATCCTTGTAACTGGATTTAGTACTGGCATTTTTGTTTTGCTGTTTCGGATGATGATCGATCTTATATTAGGGCGAGTCTTTTGGATCGACAGTTTCTTTATCCATTTACCCGCTGCCTTTTACTATTTTAATTTTACTTTACTCGTTTATGTTACAAAAATTCAAAAATATTTAAAAACTCCCATTCGTGTAGGAATCATTGGAGCATGCATTGATTTTTCATCTAATATGGTGGAATTATCTTTTCGCATACTAATACAAGAACAATTTACCCTCACGTTAGAAACTATTTGGATGCTACTTTTATTTGGGATTTTAAGAAGTTTTTGCGCAGTAGGGCTTTACAATATTTTAAATTTTTCTCAATTAAAAGCCATAAGCGAAGCGCGACAACATGAACTCGAACGTCTCGTTATGATCAATACAAGCCTTTATGAAGAAACATTTTTTTTGCGGAAATCAATGAGCCATCTAGAAGATATAACTAGAAAAAGCTATCAACTATATATGCGTTTAATGGAATTAGAAAATAAAGAGGCAAGTACAGCCCTTTATATTGCTGAACATGTTCATGAAGTGAAAAAAGATTCACAAAAGATTTTGGCAGGATTATCTAAACTAATGAGTCAAGAGCAACTAAACCTTCATATTTCCATTACAGATATTTGCGATTTAGTTATTAAAACAAATCAAAAATATGCAGAAGTTTTAGAAAAGCCAATTCAATTCCAAAAAAAATGTGATATTGACTTATGTACTAACCATGTATATGCTCTTCTATCTGTATTAAACAACCTTGTTTCAAACGCAGTCGAAGCAATACATCATTCAGGTTGGGTTGAACTGCGTGTAGTGGAAGATAATCACAGCATAAAATTTTTCGTAACCGACTCCGGTATTGGTATATCCGAGGAAGATCAAGACTGGATTTTTGAACCCGGATTTACAACAAAATTTGACAAAAACGGGAATCCATCAACAGGAATCGGATTGACACATGCCCAAAAAATTGTACAAAATTTAAATGGTTCAATACAATTATCAAATGAAAAAGGACAACCTACTCAATTTATGGTAGCGATACCAAAAGATCAGCTGTTTAAAACGTTTACATAGGTATTTCATAATAAAGAAAGGGGGGCACGTGATGTACCTTCGCTTCTTCCTAATTGAAGACGATCCTGTTGTTAGAAGAATGTTGGAAAAAATAATAACAGACAGCGGGCTTGGAAAAGTTATCGGACAAGCAGATGATGGGATTAATGTTTCAATCGATCAACTCAAAAATGTGGATGTTATTCTAATTGATCTATTGATGCCTCGACTAGACGGCATTCAAACAATGAAAAAATTGAGAAGCGAAGGATTCACCGGTCCCTTTATTATGATTTCTCAAGTTGAAAATAAAGAAATGGTCGGTGAAGCATACTTGCAGGGTGTCGACACATACATTCAAAAACCTATTAACAAATACGAAGTCGTTTCCGTTTTAAAAAGAGTTGCCAACCATCTTGCCTTATCTTCTTCACTTATATCTATTCGCAATTTATTAGAAGTAATGGATGATAAAGATAAAGATCAGCAAACATTTTTAAAAGCTTCTACATATTCTGCAAAGCATTCGATTGAGGAAAAAGCTTGCCATCTCCTTCTCACTTTAGGCATTGCTGGCGAGACGGGAACTTCTGACATATTAGCAGTGATAAAATGGCTAGAGGCTCGAGAACAGAATGGAAAAAATATACACGACCTTCCTCAATTAAAAGACTTATACAAACAAATTTTGCTGCAATCTGGAAATCATTTTGATGAAGAATCTCTACAAAAGGAATTGCGTGCCATGGAACAGCGTATTCGCCGAATAGTTTTACAAACATTCACCAATTTAGCTTCAATTGGATTAACTGATTATACAAATCCTAATTTCGAACATTACGCCCCTCGTTTATTTGATTTTGAAGAAATCCGCCAACGAATGGAGGAACTAAAAAATGGAGAAAAGACAACAAAATGCCGATTGAGCATAAAAAAATTTATAACTGCACTTTATTTAGAGACAAAAGAAGAAATGAATTTTCACTAGTTTCTTACATATATAGTAAAAATTATTTTTCATCAGCATCTCTTGTCCACCTCCACCGATGAATTGGAATCTATTCCCGGCAATCTGTTGACACATGTTATATCTTAATCCTTTCTATTATAAGGGAAATGATCCGCCGAATATAAAGTTGTAAGGAAGCAATGATCATCATACTATGTCTACTGCACAATAAAAAACTTAACCATCGCACGAATGATATGATCCCCTTTATAGTAGACCGAAAAAAGAAAGCTCATGGAAGGGATTTTTATGTGGAAAGCCTTCGATAACATATAATGTAACAATCGGTTAAGTCCAAATTTTTGTTGTAAATTTCCCTCTTTGATAGAAACATGGACCTGATGGCTTGACGTGGCAGGTAAATCCGGCAAGTCTTCCTGTCGGTCGTCTTCCCGGACAAATGATCATGTTGTCAAGGAACGTTGCGGCAGGGATCTTGCCCAGAATTCCACGTTCTCCTTGATACAGCAAATGAGTTATCCTACTCTTTTCATCGCCAGAGTTTTTTTCGAATTCACCATTCGAGTTTCTTGCTCTTTCGTTTTCAACAACCGTCTTTAGCCCCTGTCACTTTTCAGCCCTGCTACGACTCTTTATTCAATGCCTAACAGATTGGGTTTACGCATTTCAACTGGCTCTTTTTTTGACGGCAAAAAATAGATCGACCATATTAGATCGATCTAAAAATATGAATGATAATTTTTTATTTATTTTCCATATCAATCATTTTACTTTTCTAATTTTTCCTGAGCAGTTGGTTTTGGACTCAATTTCGAACAAGGTCCTGCCTGAAGCATGTAGCTTCCTCCATCATGACCGAGCATGTTTCTTACATCTTTTGCAACGTCAATTATGCGATCTAAATGAATTCCAGTCTCAATCCCCATCTCTTCTAGTGAATGAACTAAATCCTCTGTTGCAATGTTACCCGTTGCTCCTGGTGCATATGGGCATCCGCCGAGACCTGCGACAGAACTGTCAAAATGGATGACACCTTGCTGCAAAGCGGCAACCACATTCGCCAACGCCATTCCGCGCGTATTATGGAAGTGCATGGAGAAAGTCATGTGAGGAAATTCCTTTTTTAATACGCCAAGATATTGATAGACTTGTTTTGGATTGGCCATTCCTGTCGTGTCAGCAAGCGAAACTTCAGTTATCCCCATTTTCTTATATCGATCTACAATTGTTACTATTTTTTCTAAAGGCACTTTTCCTTCGTATGGACATCCAAATGCAACGGAAATTGATCCTCCTACTTCAACATTATGTTTTTGCGCCAAATCGACAATAGGTTCAAATCCTCTTTGCGCTTCTTCCACAAGGCAGTTTGCATTTGATAAACTATGCGAATCTGTTGCCGAGAGCATAAGCTTCAATTTCTTTATTCCAGCCGCAATTGCTCTTTGGGCCCCTTTTACATTTGGCACTAAAGCCCGAAATTTAATATGCGTTAAATCTTCTATCCCTTTCACAACTTCCTCGGCGTCTTTCAACTGCGGAATTGCTTTCGGATGAACGAACGATGTCACTTCTATCGATTGAACTCCTGTGTTTGCAAGCGCACGGATAATTTTTATTTTTTGTTCAGTCGGAATCCATTGATCCTCTGATTGAAACCCGTCGCGCGGCGCAACTTCGCAAATGATGACCCTTGCAGGAAACATGGCATCACTCATTTAAATGACTCCTTTCTCTTTTAACTCGGCAAGCTCCTGTTTTGATAACCCTAATTTTCCGCCTAATATTTCTTCATTATGCTCTCCAAGCTCAGGAGCGCGGTAACGAATGGTTCCAGGAGTTTTTGAAAAATTAGGAACGACGCCCGGCACTTTTACTTTTCCAAGCCGAGGATGCTCAACTTCTACTATGTTTTTCCTAGCTTGATAATGTTCATTTTCAAAAATATCTTTAATACTTAAAATCGGACTGACAGGCACACCGTACAAATCCAATTTTTCCTGCAGCTCCTTCAGCGTAAACTGGCGTATCCAGTCAGAGACAATCTTTTGTACTTCATCGTCATGTTTTAAACGTTGTGAATTTGTATAATAACGTTCATCCTCAAGCATATCTGTTCGTTCCATTGCTTCTGCAAGCCGATTAAAAGTTGAATCAGTACTGCAAACAAGAACAACATATTTTCCATCCTTCGTTTCATATGTTCCTGCTGGACTTGAATGTCCGGCCAACCCGGGTGTTCTTTCTCTTACTATACCGTTTTGGTCATATTCAGCTACTAAAAATTCGAGCATTCGGAAAATCGATTCATATAATCCCATTTCGACTACTTGCCCTTCTGGATCATCAGTTTTATCACGGTAATATAATGCACTGACCGCAGCAAATGCAGTATATACACCAGTGATATAATCAAGCAATGAATAAGATGGACTGACAGGCGGTCTGTCCGGATACCCTTGGATATAAGTATGGCCGCTGAAAGCGGTGCACGGAGTTCCGAACCCGGCTTTTTCGCGATACGGTCCTGTTTGACCGTAGCCGGAGATTCGAACCATAATCAATTTAGGATTTGCTTTTTTCAATTCTTCATACCCTAGCCCCCACTTTTCAAGAGTACCGGGGCGAAAGTTTTCAATTAAAATATCCGTATTTTTTATAAGTTTTTTTAAAATTTCTTTTCCTTCTTCTTTCCGTATATCTAAAGTAACTGATTTTTTGTTGCGGGCAAGCCCTGGCCATCTGAGCGGCTCATTCCCCTTCCAAGGGCCTACAGTCCGCAAAGTATCACCTTTATTGGGCAATTCAATTTTCGTCACTTCGGCGCCAAGGTCAGCTAACAGTGTTGCCCCAAAAGGAGCAGCGATCATAGTCGATATATCCAAAATATTTACTCCTGTTAACGGACCATATTTTCCTTTTTCCATCGTATCCCCCTCCAAAACATTAATTTTTCTCTGGCAGCATGCCTAATACATTGCTTCGCAAATTGCTTAAATGGACTTTCATCGTTTCCGATGCTTTTGCTTTATCTTTCTGTTTCACGGCTTCCAAAATCGCTTCATGTTCAAAAAAAGATTCAGAATAACGCGCTTGCGACTGCAACGTTTGCTTTCGCACTTGGCGGTATAAATTCAAATTCGTATCCATAAATGAGATGAACACAAAATTATGTGTCGCTTGGGCGAGAGATAAATGAAAGTTGCTGTCTGCATCTATTTCCTCTTCCGGATTTTTTAACTTTACTTCCATTAATTTCAATGCCTTTTCCATCTTTTCTATATCTTCTTTCGTTGCCCTTTCGCATGCTATTTCAGCAATTTTTGGCTCCAATGCTTCCCGGGCCTCCAAAAATTGAATCACTGTTGTTTTTTCGAGTACATCAATAGGGTTGATCTGATATTTCAGAATCAAGCTTTGATCGACTTTTTGAACGAACCGTCCGCCGCCTGGTTTTGAAATAATGATTCCTTCCGATTCTAAAACTCTGCATGCTTCCCGCAAAGAAGTCCTGCTGCACCCGAGAATTTTCGCCAATTCACGCTCCGGAGGCAGGCGGTCATTTGGTTTTAGTTTTCCTTCTTCTATCAGCTGCTTAATTTGATCAACAATTTTTTCGTAAACTCTCGTATTGGTGAGTTCATTAAATATATTGGATTTCATAAACATGTTCCTTTCATTTTTTTGGACTGTTGGGCAGTCCAATTTTATTAAAATTATAATATTCTGTCATTAAATCGTCAAGCCGCTGCACCATCGAACATGTAAAACACCGGAAGATATGAAGAGAAAAGCGTTCAATGCAAGATGTAAGATGATCTTTCTTATCCAGGGCATTTCATTTCTCATGTGGAAACCTTTCATTACACTTCTAAAGCAAGTGTGTGTTAACATTCCATCTATTCCTAAATTTCTTGAAATATATTATGATTAATTAATAGCAATCAATCATTGATTCACTTTTCCGAAGGAGGAACGCAATGTATAAGCAATATTTGCCTTTTGCGATAAAGTTAGCTAAAGAGGCCGGTGAATTGATTCGGCCGTATGCAGGAAAAGCTGGGCAGCAAACATTAAAGTCTGCAAAAGATTTTGTGACTGAAATGGATTTGAAAGCTGAAAAGCTGATCATTGATCGCATTCAGGAGACATATCCTGATCACCGCATATTCAGTGAGGAAGCCGGCAGCATTGGGGGAAAGGATGAATTTGAATGGGTGATTGACCCTATTGACGGGACCATCAACTACAGTTTCGGCGTTCCGCTTTACGGAGTTTCCATCGCCCTAACCTATCAAAATGATCCAGTCGTCTCTGCTATATCATTGCCTGCTTTTGGGGAAACGTATTGGGCAGCAAAGGGAGAAGGAGCCTATTTAAATGGAAATGCTATAAACATTCGAAATGCCAGCCTGGCGGAAGCTTTTATTTCCATTGGCGATTTTGCAAAGGACGCCAATAAACAAACGAATAAAGAGCGCATTTCATTGCTTGAAAACATTGTAAACGACGTTTACCGAGTCAGAATGATCGGAACAGCTGCTGTCACTTTAGCCTACATTGCTTGCGGCAAACTTGATATCGCAGTCTACTATAAGCCTAATTTTTATGATATTGCTGCTGGACAGCTGCTTGTGTGCGAAGCGGGCGGAGCTATACAAACGATCGGAAATTATACTGTCATTGCTGATCAAAAAATAATAGACGAGATAGCACCTTTACTGCCTGTTCAGCACACAACGGCATAAAAGCAGTCCGCAAGTCTAGACTGCTTTTATGCTTTTCTGCTGCCATATAATACAACGACATTTCCGTTTTCATGATGCTGAGCCCGTTCGTGAAATAACGTTTTGCTAACAAAAACCGGAACGATGATTCAAAAGATAAATCATTTAGCGATTGATTGTCCAGCCTGCTGGCTTAAAAGACGAAAAGCTATTAAAAATCTATTAATGAACTTGCCCCTTTGCAATGCTTTTCATTTGGAGGCCAGACAGAAAGGTCGAACGGAAAATCGGAGCCAGGCACTACTCGATCTTCTCCCACTATTCGCACTAAATAGTCAATGCTTGCTTGCTCCCACAAAACATTGTCATACCAAAAACGCTTTAAGTATTCTTTCGGAGAGGATGTTAAATTTTTTGAAACCGTTTCCCATTCTTCGTATCCTTTTTCTATTCTGCCGATTTGGTAAGGCAAAAATCCTCCGCCATGGGCAAATAATATTTTCACATTTGGAAATCGATCAATCAATCCGCTTAATAAAAGGTCTGTAGCACAAATCGTTGTTTCCCACGGAACACCGATTAAATTTGGCATCATTCTTCTTTTCAAGCGAGGATCTTCGCTCAATAACGGATGAATGAAAACAATCGCTTTCAACCGATCGGCTGCTTCAAAAAATGGGATAAAAAATTCATCTGACAGCATATGATTAGCTGCCCCAGGACCGATAATGGCTCCTTTTAACCCTTTTCCCATCGCATCTGTCAAGATTTGTGCAGCTTTATCCGGGTTATTTAACGGAACCGTTGCCAGCGCAGACAATTTTTCCGGGAACGATTGCACAAGCCGCGCTAATGAATCATTATACACGCCGGATAGTTCAGCAGTAATTTCTTCCGGAAACTCGTACATAAAAAGCTGCGGTATCGGCGAAATGACGGAATGATGAACTCCCGCTTTCAATTGTTCGTTTAAAAAAAGGGTTAAATCTAAAAAAGATTTTTTTAATTCAAATCCCCATTTTTGATTAACAATCAAAAACTCTTCCTTATCCTTTTCTTTTTTCACCCATTCAGCATGAATAGTTTCTTTATGTTCTTTTACCCATTCCATCACGCCTTCAGGGATGAAATGTGTATGAAAATCATACATCTCTCCACTCTCCCACCAAATTATGAAAAATTCAAATACCCCATTCTTTCAGAAATTTCCTTGCTTGCTGCGATCACTTGTTTCGCCATCGCCTTAAGCTTGTAAGAATTGATTCGTTGTTTTGGACCGACTACAGAAAGTGCTGCAATAACCTTTCCGGTATAATCATAAATCGGGGCGGCAATGGAATTAACTCCCTCGGACAATTCTTCAATGCTGACGGCATACCCATTCTCCCTTACTTTTTTTAAATGATCTCTCAGCTTCTCAGGATCCGTAATCGTATTTTTTGCAAAACGCTTTAACCCTTTAGATATAATTTTTTCGACCGTTTCATTTTCCGAAAATGCAATTAAAACTTTTCCAGAGCTCGTGCAATAAGGCGGATTGCGTCTCCCGATATGGGTTAAAAATCTTACGGGGTGATTGCACTCTACTTTTTGCAAATAAACAACTTCTAAATTGTCCAATACAGAAATATGGGCAGTTTCACCGGTTGTTTCGACCAGTTTATTTAGTACAGGCTGCGATTCTCTGTAAATATCCATATTGCTGAATAGCACGCCGCTTAAAGATAAAATGGATAATCCCAATCTGTATTTCTTCGTTTCTGAATCTTTATAAACAAATCCTTCACTTGCCAACGTCTTCATTGTCCTGCTGACTGTGCTTTTATTTAATCCTAGAGAATTGGATAAATCGCTTATTTTTTTTTCTGGCTCTTCCATTGTAAAGCTTTTCAATATTTTCAGCGCATTTTTGATGGAAGAAAGCTGATTTTTCTCGTCTTTTCCATTCAATGTACACCCTCCCCCTCTACATCAATTTTCTTTATACGAGAATATATCAAATATATGAACAACTGAAAAGTAAAAAATTAAATATTTCGATATTTTTAAAAATTTTTATATTTGTTGCATATATAGCAATTTAGAAGTTGAAAGTGCAACATAGGGCAACTACCATTAAAGTCACAGTTGAAATTTATGATGATATTCGGGAGGGTGAATCATGCCAATCAACTCAAACGGAACGATTAACTGCTTGCATTTTATTAACGGACAATTTGTTGAATCCGATAACAAAAGGACCTTTGACAATATTAATCCTGCAACTGAGGAAGTAATCGGAACAGTCGCTGAAGGAGGAAAAAAAGAGGTCGACTATGCCGTTTCCGCTGCCAAAAGGGCTTTGAACGGCCCTTGGAAAAACATAACATTAACGGAGCGTTCAAAAATTTTGCGGCGCATTGGCGATTTAATCCAAGAAAGACAGGATGAGCTGGCACGATTGGAATCATTGGATACAGGAAAACCGCTATCTCTTGCAAAAAAAATTGACATTCCCCGTGCTGCCTATAACTTCCACTTCTTCGCTGACTACATCATTTCGATTACGAATGAAGCTTATCAGCAAGATGATCAGGCCATTCATTATGCACACAGACGCCCAGTCGGAGTAGTGGGAATTATCAAGCCTTGGAATTTACCTCTTTTATTATTGACTTGGAAGCTGGCTCCATGTTTAGGAATGGGCAACACAGCTGTTATTAAACCTGCAGAGTGGACTCCTTTAACCGCTACTGCATTAATGGAAATTTGCAAAGAGGCCGGTGTTCCGGACGGAGTTGTCAACCTTGTTCATGGCTTCGGTCCAAACTCCGCTGGGGCAGCAATTGCCGAACATCCTGACATTGACGCCATTTCCTTTATCGGTGAACCGGGTACAGGAGCAGCCATTATGAAAGCAGCATCTAATTCCTTGAAAAAACTTTCATATGAATTGGGCGGCAAGAATCCAAACATTATTTTTGCCGATTCAGATTTAGATGAAGTCATTGAAACTACCATCAAATCAAGCTTTATTAACCAAGGCGAAGTTTGTCTTTGCGGTTCAAGAATTTATGTAGAGCGCCCAGCTTATGAAGAGTTTTTAGAAAAATTTGTAAAGAAAACAAAAGAATTAAAGATTGGCGATCCATTTGAAAATGGCACAGATGTCGGCGCACTCGTAAGCAAGGAACATTACGAACGCGTCAACAGCTACATCGACATAGCCAAGCAAGATGGGGCAGAAATTTTAACAGGCGGAAAGCGTCCAGATGGATTAGATAAGGGTTATTATCTCGAACCTACAATCATAACTGGTTTGGATCGAAATTCCCGCTGCGTACGGGAAGAAATATTCGGCCCAGTTGTAACTGTCTCTCCGTTTGACATGGAGGAGGAAGTTATAGCCCAAGCCAATGATACACATTACGGATTAAGCGCAACTATTTGGACAAATAATTTACGGCGTGCACACAGGGTGGCACATCAAATTGAAGCAGGCATCATTTGGGTCAACACCTGGTTCCTGCGTGATTTACGAACGCCGTTTGGAGGAATGAAGCACAGCGGAATTGGCAGAACGGGCGGCATGCACAGCTTAGATTTTTATACAGAGCTTTCAAACATAACGATAAAGCTATAATTTCAGGTGCCGTTGAAACATAAGGAGTATGTTAAAATAGCCTGCTTACCAAATCATTCTGTCTGAATGAGAAAGGAAGGAAAAAATGTTAACAACGAAAATTGCCAACTTTGCCAATCAACTGCAGGAAGCTGAAGCTTTAAACAAGGCGACAGATCCTCTTACTTCCGTTGATCCGAATCTGACTGCCGAAGAAGCTTATCTTATACAACTGGAAAATATAAAAAGAAAGGTCGATCAAGGTCAAAAAATTGTCGGAAAAAAAATCGGCTTAACATCTTTAGCAATGCAAAAGCTGCTTGGAGTCGATGAACCGGACTATGGACATTTATTAGATTACATGGTCGTTGAAAACGGCGGAAGCATTTCCATGAAAAAAGTTTTGCAGCCGCGAGTAGAAGCTGAAATTGCCTTCATTTTAAAAAAGGAGCTTAAAGGTCCAAACGTAACCGCTTTAGACGTGATCTTAGCAACTGACTATATTGTTCCGGCATTAGAAATTGTCGACAGCCGCATTAAAGATTGGAAAATCAAACTGGCTGACACCATTGCCGACAACGCTTCATCCGGATATTTCTTATTGGGAGGAAAACCGGAAAAAATAGAAAATGTTGATCTCGAATTAATTGGAATGAGCTTGACAAAAAACGGGGAACTAGTCAATACCGGTGTCGGCGCAGCAGCATTAGGCAATCCGGCAAACTGTGTCGCATGGCTCGCCAACAGGCTGGCTGATTTTGATATTTCATTACGTCCCGGAGAAATCATTTTATCAGGCGCTCTATCCAGAGCCGCTGATGCACAAGCTGGAGACGTCTTTACGGCGCGGTTCGCTCATCTCGGGCATGTAACTGTATCATTTACAGAATAATAGATTGAAAGGAGAATTTTATGAATAAAGTAAAGGTTGGAATTTTAGGGTCCGGCAACATCGGAACAGATTTAATGTACAAAATCCGTCGATCAGATGTGTTGGAGCTTACAACGGTCATCGGAATTGACCCCTCATCGGACGGATTAAAAAAAGCAAAAGATTTCGGATATTACACGATTGATACCGGCATTAAAGGTTTTTTAGAAAATCCCGATCTAGCGGATATTCTATTTGATGCCACCTCCGCAAAAGCTCATATACGCCATGCAAAATTGCTGAAGCAAGCAGGGAAAAAAGTTCTTGACTTAACACCTGCTGCCGTCGGTCCGTCTGTCATACCTCCTGTAAATATTGATAAACATTTGGATGCCGACAACATTAATTTAATTACATGCGGAGGCCAAGCGACGATTCCGATCGTTCATGCCATCAACAAAGTTCAGCCTGTCAAATATGCAGAAATTGTGGCAACGATTTCAAGCAAAAGCGCCGGTCCCGGAACTAGAGCAAATATTGACGAGTTTACCGAAACGACAGCGCGCGGAATCGAGGAAATCGGCGGCGCTAAAAAAGGGAAGGCTATCATTATTTTAAACCCTGCTGAACCGCCGATTATGATGAGAGATACGATATATTGCCTTGTAGAAAATGATTTTGTCGATCAAAAAAGGATTACTCAATCCGTCAAAGATATGGTGGAAGTAGTCCAATCTTATGTACCGGGCTATCGCTTAAGACAAGAACCTCTCTTTGACGGAAATAAAATAACAGTTTTTATCGAAGTGGAAGGCGCTGGAGACTATTTGCCGACTTATTCAGGCAATTTGGATATCATGACAGCCGCAGCAGTGAAAGTGGCGGAGGAATGGGCGAAAAATATTACTTCTAAAGTGAATGTTTAAGGAAGGAGTGAATATCGTGGGAAAACGTAACATACTGATTACTGAAGTCGCTTTAAGAGACGGCAGCCACGCGATTCGACATCAATATACTGTGGATCAAGTCGTAGCCGTCGCAAAAGGGTTGGATGATGCCAATGTACCTTATATTGAAGTTTCGCACGGAGACGGTTTAGGTGGCTCATCTCTGCAATACGGACTTTCTTTAACAAATGAAATGGAATTGATCGAAGCCGCTGTATCTACTGTCACAAATGCCAAAATTGCTGTTTTGCTTTTGCCGGGAATCGGGACAATGAAAGAATTAAAACAAGCTGCACAGCTGGGGGTAAAAATGGCGAGAATCGCCACTCATGTAACAGAAGCGGATATTTCAGCACAGCATATTGCTTTCGCAAAAGAATTAGGATTGGAAACTGTCGGTTTTTTGATGATGGCCCATATGGTCCCAACAGAAAAACTGGTTGAGCAAGCAAAGCTTATGGAGAGCTATGGAGCTGATGTTGTATACGTTGTCGATTCAGCTGGCGCCTTTCTGCCGCATGAAGTAAAAGAAAGGATTCAAGCTTTAAAAAACAGCTTGTCAATTGAAATCGGATTCCATGGCCATAACAATCTTTCCCTAGCAATGGCCAATACATTAGCAGCCATTGAAGAAGGAGCGACGCGGATTGACGGAAGCATCCGCTGCTTAGGCGCCGGTGCAGGCAACACTCAAACGGAAGTATTAATCGCGGTGCTCAACCGTTTAGGAATCAACACCGGAATCGATTTATACAAAATTATGGACGTAGCCGAAAACATAGTAGCCCCCATTTTGGAAAAGCCGCAAGAAATTACAAAAGATGGACTAATACTCGGATATGCTGGAGTATATTCAAGCTTCCTGTTGCATGCGCAAGCTGCCAGCAAAAAATTCGGAATTGATTCGCGCGACATATTAGTTGAGCTTGGCAAAAGAAAGGTTGTTGGCGGTCAAGAGGATATGATTATTGATGTAGCTGCTGAAATTTCAAAACAAAAACAAACGGCACATACTTAAGGAGGATGCAGCAAATGGCTGGCGCAGATATAAAAAAAATTGCTGACTACTTAGTAACAGCGGAAAAGGAAAAACGTGAAGTAAAAAAGGTAACGGCCTCATTAAAACCGGATTTGTCCGTCGAAGAAGCCTACGCCATTCAACAAGAGATTGTCAATATGAAAATAAATGAAGGTCACCGTATCATCGGTCCAAAAATGGGTTTGACAAGTTTTGCTAAGATGAAGCAAATGAAGGTCAATGAGCCTATTTACGGCTATGTATTCGATTATATGGTGATCAATAACGGCGGAGCATTGCCTTTTCATGACTTAATCCACCCAAAAGTGGAGGCGGAAATCGCTTTTGTATTAAAAGAAGATATTGAAGGACCTGGTGTCAATGGTGCACAGGTGCTTGCGAAAACAGATTACGTGATGCCGGCTCTTGAGATCATCGACAGCCGATATGAAAATTTTGATTTTACGCTTCCTGATGTAATCGCTGACAATGCGTCAACATCCCGGGTTGTATTCGGAACGTCTTTGAAAAAGCCGGAAGGATTAGAACTTGATTTAGTTGGATCGACTCTTTCCATAAACGGCGAAATAAAAGAGTTAGGAGCCGGAGCCGCTGTGCTTGGCCATCCTGCCCATTCCGTCGCTCTGCTTGCCAATATGTTATCACGAAAAGGACAAAAGCTGCGTGCAGGTGATGTTATTCTAACAGGAGGAATCACGAGCGCCGTCTTGATAAACAAAGGCGACTATGTCACAGGAAAATTTGACGGATTGGGCGAAGCAAGCTTCCATGTTGTTTAAATAGCGGAAGAAAAAAATTTCTTACCTGATAGGAGGGATGACATGCCTTTTGTTACTATTCAAATCATGGAGGGCAGGCCGCCAGAGAAAATAAAGGAGTTAATTCAAAATATAACAAATACTGTATCGGAAACGCTCGATTCACCAAAAGAAAACATCCGCGTTTTAGTGACAGAGGTGCCAAAAACCCATTGGGGAATTGCGGGCAAACCCGCATCTGAAGTAAGAAAATAATTTTAAAGGAGGAGAAGTAGCTATGACGATTGAGCTGGCTTTGTTAGCGCCTCATGTGCCAAGCATGTGCCATTTTGACCAAGTCCCCGACTTTCAAAAGGATATGGCCATTGAGATGCAAAAGATGTCAAAGACAATTTATGATTTAAAACCGGATGCCATCGTTCTTGTTTCCTGCCATTGGCCGTCGACTTTTTTCCATTATGTTGATTGCACTCCTGTCCATAAGGGCATTTTAACCGCTTTTGAATGTCCTGATTTAATTCGTGATGTTCCATATGAATATCCCGGAGATAAACAGCTTGGTGATGAACTAGTAAAAATCGGTCAAGATGCTGGACTGCAAGTTGTAGGAATAGACGACCCTTACTATGTTTGGGATTACGGAACGGTTGTGCCTCTTAGATACCTTGTGCCGAATGAAGACATACCTGTTGTGAATTTGTCCGTGACGATGGCTGCCACTTTAGATGAAACGTATAAATGGGGACAGCTGATTGCAAAAGTATTAAAAGAAAGCGAAAAGAAAATTGTATTTGTTTCAAGCGGCGCACTTTCCCACAATTTAGTCCGCGGCAGACACAATAAACCGACCGCTTCAGAACATGCACTAGATAAACAATTCATTAGTTATATATTAAACAAAGAATATGATGCAGCCTATCAAATGCTTCCTCAATACGCCCGTCTGGCAAAGGTAGAATCAGGAGGAAGACATCTCGCCATGCTATTAAGCATGCTTGAAGACGATGACCAACCGAAATATTGGGCAGACGGCCAATCTTCCGGCAGCTGGAACGCACTGATCACATTTGAGAAAGTAAGTCAGCCGGCAGCCCCAAAAGTTAAGAACTAACATTCAATCAATAATAAAGAAACATGCCGTCGTTTAAAAAACAACAACGTTTTGAAAAAAAATATTTTGAACCTCCTGTTTTGTAAGCGTTTACTGTTATTTTATAAGGCTATTAGAATTGGAATATTCCCTGAAATGGCATCTTTTTTTGCCTAGTTTCAGCAATTCTCTTAAAATCGCATCATATAAAAAATGTTGCGGGGCTGTCCAAAAAGTCAGGATTAACTGACTTTTTGGAGCCCCTTCATTTTAGGAACTTATCGGACAGGTCATTTTTTCTATCTTGTTATATCCTTCAGAAGTCTATGAAGGACTTTTCTTATGCTCTCTTTCTGAATTCGGTTCTTCAAAAGTTTTATGACAGACATTCAGCACATACAATTGCTTCTAGTTGCCTTCATGCCTCTATGAAGGACAGGATTTTTTTGTCCTTCACAGTAGTATTGCTCCAAAATCCTTCATTTTAGGAACTCATCGGGCAGCCCATTTCAGAAAAGTTATAACTACATCAAATATCTGCTATCAGAGAAAAATAGCAAGCTGTCAGCAAAGCTGATAGCCTGTTTCGAGAATCCGCAATTCATAAACATCGTTGCTTTTATGACAGCATAAATAACATTTCTGAAAAAGGAGTCTGCCGCTCTCAGATCTCTTCCCGAACTGAAAAAGTTAAACAGTAATGATAGTTGCCGAAAATAACATATTTAAAATAAAAGAACTACATTTCATTCTTTATCTCAGATAAAATACGGTACGAATGCACGCGAGCCGAATGGTCGTATATATATGAAACAACCATTATTTCGTCTACCTGAGTGTCATCCAAAAATTTTTGAAGCTTCTCTTTTATTGTTTGCTTAGATCCAACAAACGAAAAATAAAGCTGATGGCGTACCGCTTCTTTTTCAAATTCATTCCACTCTCCATCCATGCTTTCAACAGGAGGCTGCAACAATCTAGAAGTTCCTCGGATCACGCCCAAAAACATTTGATACAAGCTGGTTGCAAGATACTTCGCCTCTTCATCGGTATCTGCTGCCACGACATTCACACACGCCAACGCATACGGCTCCTTCAAATGTTCTGACGGCTGGAACTGGTCACGATATATTTTCAGTGCTTCATATAAGTGATTCGGTGCAAAATGACTTGCAAACCCAAAAGGAAGTCCAAGCTTTGCTGCAAGCTGAGCGCTATACGTACTTGATCCAAGCAGCCAAACAGGAACATTTAATCCCTCACCAGGAACTGCGCGTACATATCCTTTCCGCTTCTCTTTCGGAGCAAAATAATTGATGAGTTCTTGGACGTCGTTTGGAAATTCTGATACTGACCCATGTAAATTTCTTCGCAATGCCATGGATGTCACCTGATCTGTTCCAGGAGCACGTCCTATCCCTAAATCAATTCGACCTGGATACAACGACTCTAATGTCCCGAATTGTTCAGCAATCACAAGAGGAGCATGGTTCGGAAGCATGACGCCTCCAGATCCTACACGAATCGTTTTCGTACCTCCTGCAATATAACCTATTAATACAGAAGTAGCTGAGCTTGCGATGCCCTCCATATTATGGTGCTCTGCAAGCCAATAACGTTTATATCCAAATCGTTCAACATTTTGCGCAAGGTCTAAACTGTTTTTGAATGTGTCAGCCGGCGTTTTCCCTAATAAAACAGGAGCCAAATCCAAAACTGAGAATTCAATCTCTTCCAGTCTTTTTTTCTGAGAATTCGTCATTTTTTCAACTCCTTTTAAACTCTCCTTATAAGGATTGTAAAAAACTGTTCAATGGTATTACAAGGAATTTGCCTGCCGCACAACTTCTCACGGTGAAAAATGCTTTGTGATTTTTTTTGGTTCATTGAAGTCTAACGTGAAAATCTGTCTTTTCCCATAAACGTTGAAAAAACACTTTTAAGTCTCGCGCTTTCAGTTTTCCAATGCTTCTTCTGTTTTAAAGTTGAAATGTTGTTTGTTATACGCTTCCCTGACAAGCAAAACTCTCCTTGTAAATGATCAGCCACTTAAAATTGCGAATGTCCTCTTTTACAAAATAAAACCTCACACCTACTATAAAAAAGAAGTGTGAGGCTTATTCATATAGTTCATCGAAATGGTTATATCTAGAGTTTTTAAAGTTTGGCAGAATAAGTCTTTAAAACATTGTAAAAAACAACAGATTTTTTGAGTAATTGGTCATTTATTCATTAATTCATAATTATTCTAACAGCGTTACAGACAATTGACCTACCGACTCATCCATTCATCATTATCCTAAATAGGCAGTAAAGTTCTTACAGATTTCAGACTCCAAATAAAAATGCATTGCTGGTTTGATTTATTTTCTTTCATTCTCATTCCAAAGATTCAACGGCAATTCTAATAAAATTTTTGCCACTTGGTCGCGGGCGATATTATTAGATGGAGCCATTGGGATTCCTGCCCGGGCATCGCGGTAAAGCCGTTCAAAAGGTCCTTCAATATAGCCATAACCGCCCGCTACATCCATCGCAATTCGTGCAGCAAAATCTGCTGTTTCGGATGCTTTCACTTTAAATTCTATGACTTCGGATGCCAATGAGCTTATAGGTTGCCCTTCTGCCAGCAATTCATCATAATGTCTTGCTAAATCTATCTGCCATGCTTTTAAACCTGCAATTCTTATTTTCACTTCTGCCAATTTTTCACGAATGACTTGATGGTCAGCCAAACTATTATTAAATCCTTTGTTAACTGCGTTCTTAACATGTTTAACAGCCAGTTCTAGTCCACCTTGGGCAACACCGAGCCAAACAGATGCAATACCCAGTATATAAATAGGGTTTGCGCCTTCATCCATGATTTCTCTTCCTAACCCTTCGTATCCCACTAGATCGCGGCCGCTTACTTTTATATTGTTAAACGTAATTGGACCACTGTGGCTTCCTCTTACACCTAATGCATTCCATGGCTTTGCAACTATACCGTCATTATGGCCGTCAACGATAAAGAAGCTAATGTTACTAGGGTCGTCAGAATCAGGTGTTCTCGTTTGCAAAATATAAAAATCTGCTTGGCCTCCGCTTGTCGTAAAGGATTTTTCAGCATTAATGATATAATCGCTGCCATCGCGCTCAGCCTGGCTTAAGCTAAACCATACATGACCTCTTGTAGCTTTTTCACTAACAGCAAAGGTTCCGATCGCACCATCTCTGATAGGGAGCAGCCACCGTTTCTTTTGATCATCGTTTCCATATAAAACAATTACTTGTGCTGCTCCAACATGCATGGCATATACTAAAGCTGTTGACGCATCAACTTTCCCGATTTCTTCAGCCACGATGGAAAATCCTAAATATCCTAAATCTAATCCTCCCCATTTTTCAGAAAATGTTACTGAATTCCATCCTTCTTTCGCAAGGGCTAACAAACTTTCACGCGGGAACTCCCCACTCTTGTCAATTCGTTCAGCGCTTGGTTTAATGACTTCTTCAATAATTGGCTTAACTTTCTCCCTAATTTCCTCAATAAATGCTCTTGAATACTTTTTGTTAATTGTTTCATAGTTACTCATTTTTAAACGCTCCTTTTTATATATAAAATTTTTAAAACATCCTTAAAAGTAAACCTCTCTTATTGGAAGATCTGTACCGTTCACGACGTAGTCGCCAATAGCTCTAGCTTTGTAAACTGTTGGATTATGCGAAGCAAGAGTGCGAATATTACGCCAGTGACGGTCAAGATGTTTTGATTGTCTCGTTGCGGATGCCCCTCCAACCTCGAAAAGAAGCGTCGAGGCCTGTAAGGCAAGTTGATCTATTATAACCTTGGCCTGTGCAGCTCGCAGGGAAGCTTCATGGCTCAGAGAATAATCGATCACTCCATTAACTGCTGTTTTCAAAGCAGCATCAATTGCATCTGCGGCAGCTAGGACAATAGTTTCTGCGGTAAACGCGCTGCTTGAGAGCTGTCCAATGACATGCTGAAGTTGCGGATCTTGTCGAGGTGTATCCGCAGCAGCAAAACTGAATGTCCGTGATCTTCCATGAACTAAAGTTTTAGCGTCTGTCACCACATTCCGCAAGATGCCCGCTATCACTCCATGCAAATAGAGCTGCAGAAAAGAGTTGAAAGGCGTTTTGGAGCCATCAATATATGTTATTTCATCTTGATTGACATACACATTGTGAAGACGTGTAGTACCGCTTCCTGTCCATTTTTGTCCGATGCCGTCCCAGTCATCTTCAATGATGACACCTTCACGATTTGTCGGAATTATTACCGATGCAGGCCTTCCTTCATGAGTTGATGCCGTAACAACTACCCAGTCTGCATACAGTGTGCCGGTACTAAAGTATTTTTTGCCATTCAATAGGAAGCCTTCACCATCCGGTGATAAAGTTGTTTCAAAAACCAAATTTCCAGCATTATTTGATGAAATTTCAGCAGAAGCATTGCCGATGATTTCTCCATTGGCTACTCTTTGCAGCCACTTTTCACGGAGTTTTTCATCCGTAAGCAGCAAAAATTTCTCCACTTGGGAAAAGTGTGAACGAAGGCTGTGTGCGACATCTGGATCAGCTTCCGCTAAACGTATTAAAATTTGAAAAAGATCACGAATATTTGCACCGCTGCCGCCAAGTTCAACAGGTAATCGCAATGCACCCAATCGAGATTTTCGGATTAAATCAAAGGCATAATATGGATGATCTTTACTCCCAGTACTTCTGCGTTTTTCAGCATCTTCTGCAATTGCAGCAATTAAGTATTCTAATTCTGGTGAATCAACTTTTACTGGGCTGGTAAAAGTTAGAGAATTTGATTCATCTTTATTTTTGAAGTTAATCCTTTGATTTAATGGTTTTTGGCTTGACATTCATCAAACACTCCTGTTTTGTTTTTTAAATTTACCAACCACATCTTTTTCGCTGTATTACCGCAAAAAATAATGTGAAAGTTCAAACGTTCAACTGTTTCATCAATCCGTTTGTTTTACACCGCAGCTTACACCACGATTGTTTTGATTCAGGAAATGGATGTCCATTTACCAAGCTCTGATGTTCATCATTAGAATACTTAAGTCCACCATCCCGTAAGAAAAGATTGCTCCAACAGCTTTTCACAAATTGCCATTAAAGGAAAAGACAGCATAACCATTCTCTGATTTCAAATTTGTCAAAGTGTGAAATCGATTCTTATGCTAGATTTTTAAAACACTAGCACCGTTTCCTCTGGATTACTTTCTATATTTGCTAAATAAATCCTCATCTGGACTATGATCCGTTGGTAATGGAGGCTCATCTGACAATGCGGATATCTGTTCTCTTTCACTGGCAGTTAAAGGGATTTCTGCCCCAGCAATCGATAGGGCCAGTTGTTCCGGATTACGCGCTCCTATAATTGGAGCAGTTACAGCAGGATGATGTAATACCCATGAAACTGCTAAAGAAGCAGGATGATATCCAAATTGTTTCGCCAGCTCCGTAAATTGATGTGCAACAGTAAAATAATACTGATGACTATATCTTTTCTCATAATTCTTTTGTTCTACTAATCTTCCTTGCTCCGGCTTGTTTGTACTGTTATATTTTCCGGTTAATAAGCCTCCGCCGAGCGGACTGTAAGTTATGGCACCTAATTGCTCTGATTGAGCTAACGGAAAAATTTCTACCTCCGCTTGCCGTTTTACGAGATTATACATCGGTTGAATTAACTCAAATCGTGCTAGCTGTTTTCTTTCAGATATTCCTAGAGCTTTTGCAATTTGCCAGGCAGCCCAGTTACTTACAGCGGGGAATAAAATCTTCCCTTGTTTTTGTAAATCATCTAAAGCTCTAACGACTTCTTCAATATCTGTATACTCGTCAAACAGATGAACAAAATAAAATTCAATCCGATCAGTGCCCAATCTTTTTAAACTTTGTTCAACTGATAAAAAAAGATTTCTTCTCGATAAACCTCCGCTATTTAAATCTTTGCCTGTAGGCAAGCCTGCTTTAGAGGTTAAAACAATCTCATCTCGATGACCGGCAATACACTTTCCAAGAATTTCTTCAGCACGTCCATCATTATAAACATTCGCTGTATCAAAAAAGTTTATCCCGGCTTCTCGACATTGCTTATACATCATAATGGAAGTTTCTTCATCTGCAATGCCGCCGAATGACATTGTTCCAAAGCATAAATTTGAAACATGAATGCCTGTCCTTCCAACTGTACGAAATTCCATTATTACCTCCAACATTATGAGCTGAAGGAGAAGCAAACTTTAAAATTGTTAAAAATTCCGATATTTTGCGCCTGTATGATCATCTGGCAGCAGCTTTTTCCCTGTACCAAACAGTTTCTCCCTCAGTGTTCCTTTCTCGTATTCTTTTTTATAGATTCCACGTTTTTGCAGCTCCGGAACAACGAAATGAATGAACTCTTCAATGCTTCCAGGCGTTATAAGATGTGCAAGATTATACCCGTCGATTCCAGTTTGTTCGATCTGGAATTGAATGCTGTCAGCTATTTCAACGGGATTGCCGACTAATACATTACTCCTTCCGATCGTTTCAAACTTGTTTAACACTTCTCGAACAGTTAATTTTCTTGGCGCATCTTTCGTTAATGAAGCAGCTCGAGACTGACCATGTTCCGTATGCTTATATTCAAAAAAAGCGTCTTTATCTTCATATTTAGATAAATCATAGCCTGTTGAACCGCTATATTGAGCTTTTGCCGCTTCAGCACTCCACAATCGATTGTATTCCTCATATTTTAATTCAGCTTCTTCTGTCGTTTCTGCCACAATGACATTTAAAAACGTAAATGCTTTAATATTATCAGGATTCCGTCCGTATTTTTCAGCCCGTTCTTTAATATCTTGAATATAAAATCTTAATTTTTCGGGCGTCGACCCGCCAACAAACACACACTCTGCATGCTTGGCGGCGAAATCTCTGCCGCGTTCAGAAGAACCTGCCTGAAAAATAACAGGTGTCCGCTGTGCAGAAGGATATGTTAAATGCGGGCCTTTTACGCTGAAATACCGCCCTTTATGGTTTATTTCATGAACCTTTTCGGGATCAAATAAAATTTCATTTTCCGCATCGCCAACAAACGCATGCTCCTCCCAGCTGCCTTCCCAAAGCTTATAGGAAACCTCCATAAATTCATCGGCAATATCATAACGCTCGTCATGTTTAACAATTTCTTTATGGCCGTAGTTTTGCGCAGCATTTGGCAAATATGAGGTGACAACATTCCAGCCAATTCTGCCGTTTGTAAAGTGATCTAATGTGGAAAAACGACGTGCATTTGAAAACGGATGTTCATACGTTGTGCTGACCGTTACTACAAATGACAAATGCTCTGTAACAGCTGCCACCGCTGGTACAATAAAGGCCGGATCATTTAGCGGAACTTGAACGCCGTCTCGAATCGCAGCATCTTTACTATTTTGATAGACATCATACACTCCTGCTACATCTGCAAAGAAAATGGTGTCAAACTTCCCTTTTTCCAACAATTTCCCTAACTCAATCCAATAATGTAGATCATTATAATAAAGATGACGTTTATTTTGAGGATGCTTCCATAATCCGTGAGAATTATGCATAGCTCCTGCCATATCAAAAAGATTTAATATTATCTGCTTTGCCATATTTCTCACTCCAGCATCTTTTCAAAAGTACAAATTCCGATTCTATCAGTCGATTGTCATCAAATTCAAATGCAGCCTTGCTCGCAAATAAACAATTCCTTTCTTATGTTATTCTTTTCCTTGTTTTATATTTTCAACTAAGCGATCTAATTCTTTTTGCAGTTCTGGTACTGGCACCTTTGTGACAATGCTTGCACCCTTCGTATCTTCTTCTACTGCTTTAGCTACTTCTTCTGTCTGATAAATTTCCGCAATGGTCTTATATGCCTCATTGTCTTTATTCTTTTCTAAAGTGGCAAAAACGTTAACATACGGCAGTGTATCTTTGCTGTTTGGATCATCATGAAAAATGGCATCTGCTAAAGTGTAACCGGCTTGACCAGCTATTCCGCCATTGATAATAGATGCGGCTACATCAGGCAGCACTCTAGGAGTCTGTTGGGCAACGACTTCTACTATTTCAATATTTTTTGGATTTTTAACGATATCTTTTACTGTTGGATAAAGACCGACATCTTCCCTTAACTCAATTAATCCAGCTTGCTGCAGAACCTTTAGCCCTCTGCCTAAATTAGCCGGATCATTTGGAACCGCAATTTTTGAACCATTTGGGATCTCGGATACATCTTTATATTTTTCCGAATACAATCCTAAAGGAGCAACAACAGTTGAGCCAATCGGCACAATATTCACATTATTTTCCGCGATAAATTGACTTAAAAATGCAAGATGCTGGAAGGCGTTCACATCTACCTCGCCATTGACAAGTGCAGTATTTGGCAGCACATAATCGGAAAATTCGACATATTCTACCTTAATATTTTTTTCTAACGCTTTTTTCTTAATGATGTCCCAATACTGTCCATCTGATCCGGTAATCCCCACCTTAACAGTAACGACTTTTTCTTTTTTATCACCAGATGCTGAATTGCTGTTGCAGCCTGCCAAGAGGCCAATCACCAAAATTGTTACTAGTAAATGGAATAGTTTGATTTTCATAAAATAATAATCCCCCTAATATATGATTGATCTATCTGCGTAAAAAGAAACGTGAAAGCATGTTGCCAATAAATTGAGCAATTTGAACAAGAATAATTAATATGACAACCGTAACAATCATGACGGATGTATCAAACCGCTGATAACCATATGTCATCGCAAGATCCCCAAGGCCCCCTCCGCCGACCGTTCCAGCCATGGCGGAAAAATCAATAAGTCCTACGGTGATAAATGTAATTCCTAAAATTAAAGGCCCTAATGCTTCGGGGATTAGTACCCCAAATATTATTTGAATGGGTGATGCCCCCATCGCCTTTGCAGCCTCGATAATACCTGGATCAATTGAGACTAAATTATTTTCTACCACCCTGGCAATGGCAAAAGCTGCAGCAATGGTCATCGGAAAAATAGCCGCTGTCGTTCCAATTGTAGTTCCCACAACGAATCGCGTAAGCGGACTGATGGCAACTAAAAATATGATGAACGGTATAGGTCGAATAATATTGATTAATAAATTCAAAAATGAAAAGATGAATCTATTTTCTAAAATATTGCCTTTACGGGTGACAAATAGCAGTAGTCCCATGATAATTCCTAAAATACTAGCAAAAATCAATGTGAAAATGACCATTGTAATCGTTTCACCTGTTGCTTGAAGTATTCTAGGCCAAAACGTCGTCCAATCAACTTTCACCGTTTGTGACCTCCCTTACTTCAACTATCTCTGTCAACTCTTTTAATACTTCTTCAATTTGAGAATCAGCTCCAATGAATTCCACGATTAAATTGCCAAACAATTGATTTTGAAGTTCATTGATGCTTCCGTAAATGATATTAAAGTGAATATTATGTTTAGCTGTTAATGTCGATAATATAGGTTGACTCGCAGTGTCTCCTGAAAATACAATTCGATAAAGCTTTCTTTCATGATCCTTCCTTAACTTTTCAAGCAAGCTCGAAGATAATTTTTCATTTACAACCGAACTGATAAAATTTTTCGTCGTTTTTTCTTGAGGATTTGAAAATATATTAAAAACCTCACCCTCTTCAATGATTCTCCCGTTTTCCATAACCGCTACGCGATTGCAAATTTTTCGAATCACGTTCATTTCATGTGTTATTAATAAAATCGTAATATTGAATTCTTCATTCACTTTTTTCAATAGATTTAATATTTCATTAGTGGTTTCTGGATCTAAAGCCGAGGTAGCCTCATCACATAACAGAATGTCTGGTGAAGTTGCAAGCGCTCGTGCAATCCCTACTCTTTGTTTTTGACCTCCAGACAACTGTTCTGGAAATTTGTCAGCTTTGTCTTCAAGACCAACAAATTGTAATAGCTCTGTAACTCGTTGATGGATTTCCTCCTTCGATTTATTCTCCAATTTTAAAGGGTAAGCAATATTGCCATATACCGTGCGAGAATTAAATAGATTAAATGTTTGAAAAATCATTCCAATTTTTCTTCTTAATTGCCGCAGATCTTTCGAAGATATGGAATTCAAATCATAATTATCGACTATAATATTTCCTTTTGTCGGACGTTCGAGTAAATTCACTAACCTAAGCAGTGTACTTTTTCCGGCTCCGCTAAAGCCGATGATTCCAAAAATGTCGCCTTTTTTAATGTGAAGCGAAACATCTTTTACAGCTTCTACTTTTTTCCCACCGGACTCGTATATTTTGCTAACTCTCTCTAGCCTAATCATCAATTTCCTCCACCAACCGAAAATTTATCCAAATCTATATACAATATCCCCTTTGTTCAAAACGTTTAATGCGGGAACTACTCGAGCGTTTGGGGATGGTGCTTCTCCCATCTTAACTCTTTATGTTTAATTTAATTTGTTTAACTTGGAAAAATGGCGATGAACCATAATACTTTGACACATTTGTGCAATGCAAAAAATTTTTTTCCTTGTCATATTGTGAAAAAGAAAGGCCTTAATTTCATTTTTCATGAAATTAAGGCCTCTGGTGTTCCAGTCAGCAAATATTATGCACTTTTCTGCTCAGCAGCAGAAAATGCTCCCACAGTCTCCAGCATCCTCCTATTTAAATTGCACTTCTTTCAAACTATTTCGATATTCTTCAATCACGGATTTCGAAATTTGACTCACGACCATGTCATTTAAAGGAGGATTATATAAACCACACTGAACATCCCTAAAATGTCTTTCTAATGGCAAATCTTTCGATAACGAATGACCGCCTGCGATTCTCATAGCCAGCTCTACTATTTTGATCGCATTATTACATACTGTATATTTTGTAATAGAGACTTCATTGCTTAACTTATCTCGAACATGTAAATTTCGGTCCCATTTTTCAGCTAAACCGTATAACAGGTATCTTGATACAGCGATTAAAATTTCGATTTCTCCAATTTTATCCTGAACATGCGGCGCCTCTAGAATAACATCTCCTAGACTTGGTGAAAATTTCTCAGCCGCATACTTTAAAATAAAATCTCTGGCAGCAATCGCAATCCCTAAATAAATGGCTGTCAACTGCAGCGTGTAGGCACTGCTGTTGCCCTTAAAGCGGTTGTTCTTCCCCTTGTCAATGTAAGACAATAACGCCTCTTCCGGCACAAACACATCATGCAGTTCGATATCATGGCTGCCTGTTGCTCTCATTCCCAAAACATTCCATGTATCTATCAATTGTACCGAATCATTTTTTTTAATTAAAAATTCGGCCGTTTTATCTTCTTCTTCGACATATGCCAAAATCGTAAAATGCGACACAATTGGCGCCAATGTTGCAAATGCCTTTCTTCCTGAAATGATATATCCGTCTTTCGTTTTTCTCGCAATTGTTGATGGGGTTCCGCCTCTTACAATATTGCCTGATGTCCGCTCCGTGACAAAAACATTTAATAATGAACCTTCCTCAACGGCCTCTCTGCATATTTTCGCAAAAATTTCTTCTTTCCAAGGCCGGAAATCCCTAAGGCTAAAGAATGCCATTAAGTGCCATCCTATCGCCAGTGCCGTAGAACCACAGGCTTTCGCTAATCGTTCTTGTACAAGCAAAATTTCATATAATGAAAGTTCTTCACCGCCATATTCTTTAGGGATTGTTAGCTTATGATAACCCTCTTTTTTCAGGATTTCGATATGCTCAAACGGAAATTCTCCTGTTTCATCATATTTATCAGCTGTCTGTCGAATTTTCTCTGCAATGCGCTCCGCATATTCTACGAGCCTTGCATCTCGTTCATTTCGAATCGTCTGATTGCTTGCGTTAAAATCCATTGTGCATCCTCCAATAAAATCCTTAGAAGTAAACCTCTCTTATCGGAAGCTTCGTACCATTCACAACATAATCGCCAATAGCTCTTGCTTTGTAGGCTATCGGATTATGGGAAGCAAGTGTGCGAATATTGCGCCAGTGGCGGTCAAAATGCTTGGATTGTCTCGTAGCTGAAGCGCCGCCAACCTCAAAGAGAAGTGTAGCTGCTTGTAATGCAAGGTGATCGATAATAACTTTCGCCTGAGCAGCTCGCAGGGAAGCCTCATGACTTAAATCAAAGTCTATTTCTCCATTAACCGCCTCATTCACTGCTATGTCTAATGTATCTGCGGCAGCCAGCACAAGTGCTTCTGCGGCAAACGCGCTGCTTGAAAGCTGCCCAATAATTTGCTGAAGCAGCGGATCAGCCGCTGGCGTATCTGCCGATGCAAAAGTAAAGGTTCTGGATCTTCCTTGAACTAAAGCTTTAGCGTCTGTCACCACATTCCGCAAAATACCCGCTATCACTCCTTGCAGATAGAGCTGTAAAAATGAATTGAAAGGCGTCTTCGTCTCATCAATAAATGTTACTTCTTCTCGATTGACATATACATTGTTTAAGCGTGTTGTACCGCTTCCTGTTAATTTTTGTCCGATACCATCCCAGTCATCTTCAATGATGACGCCATCACGATTTGTCGGAATAAACGCGGAAACAGGTTTTCCTTCAGGGGTTGATGCCATAACGATTACCCAGTCGGAATATATGGTACCGGTGCTAAAATATTTCGTACCGCTTAATCGGTACCCTTCGCCATCTTGAGTCAAAGTTGTTTCAAAAATCAAATGACCAACATTTTTTGATGAAATTTCCGTAAAGGCATTCCCAATAATATCTCCTTTTGCCACGATTCCCAACAATTGCTCACGTCGTTCTTTATCCGGATTTCGAAGTATTTCTTCTACTTGCCAATAATGGGCACGAAGGCTGTGCGCCACATCCGGATCGGCTTCAGCTAAACGGATTAGGACATAGAAAAGATCACGAATACTAGCTCCTCCACCGCCTAGTTCAACAGGCAGACGTAAAGCACCCAATCGAGATTGCCGAATTAAATCGAAGGCATGATAAGGCAGTTCTTCACTGCCGGCATTTCTTCGTTCCTCAGCGTCTTTAGCAATTACATCAATCAATTGATCTAATTCAGGCGAATCAACTTTTACCGGACCGTTAAAAGTCAAAGAGCTTGCTTCATTTAATTGATTTTGAATTGACATCTTTTATGCACTCCTTTAATCGTATTTTAAATTTCACTATTCACATCTTTTTAGTAATATTTATTTGTAAAAAAAAGAGCCAAACAGCAATTACAAGCACCTCAGATCAATTTACAGGGCTTTTCTCTGCAAATGCACCTCGGTATTTTGCAGCAGGATGACGCTCATTGAGACGATCTGTCCCAAACAATTTGCGCCGCAATGTTCCTGGCTTTCCATATCCATTGCGCGCTAAACCGCGCTTTCGAAGCACAGGCATGACTTGATCAATAAATTCTTCATAGGAACCGGGAATCGTCGCATTGATGACATTGATGCCGTCAACACCTGCATCCCTCCAAAGCTCAAGCTGGTCTGCAATCATTTCAGGAGTGCCGACAATACGGTTTGTTTTGCTCCTGAGCCTAGCAAGATCTCTAACTGTAGGAGTCCTTCCCGGCGTGCTTTGCTTTAGCCATTCATATGTGCTTCTGATCCCTTCAGTTTTGATATCTTCCAATGGAGTATCTAAAGTAGCATTCCCTAAATCAATTCCCATCCCCCCAGCGGAATGAGCGATCATCATATCGAAATCAATCTTATTTTCAAGTTCATATTCTTTTTGCCGAGCTTCTTCCTCCGTCTTTCCGACCACAAAGTACAATCCCTGATAAAAGTGGATATCCTCACTCTTTCTGCCATTTTCAACCGCCAACCTTCGTGTTTCATCGATCAGCTTGCGGGCATTTTCAGGATCAGGTGCTCCAATGAAGATCGCTTCAGCATTGCGAGCCGAAAAATCTCTGCCAGTAGGGGACGAACCAGCTTGAAAAAGCAACGGTGTGCGCTGCGGTGATGGAGCCACTAAGTGCGGTCCTTCCACCTTGTAGCGCTTGCCGACATGATGAATTTTATGGACTTTCGCCGGATCCGCATGAATTCCGCTTTCACGGTCCTGCAAAAGCGCTCCTTCATCCCATGAACCTTCCCAAAGCTTATATAAAACATCAACATATTCATCCAGCCACTCATATCGTTCATCATGCGGAACTAAGCCGTCATAGCCAAAGTTGCGAAAGGCATTTGCTGAGTAGCTGGTAACCATGTTCCAGGCAATTCGTCCTTTGGTGATGTGATCTAATGTTGATACACGGCGTGCAAAGTTAAAGGGAGGTTCTTGAACCGGAGCCGCCGTAAAAGCTAAGCCCAAATGTTTTGTATTTACTGCAAGTGCTGAAAGCAGTACCATTGGGTCATTACTAGGTACTTGCAAGCCATTTTCAATATGGAAATCCCATCCTCCTCGAAAGTCATTGTACAGCCCGACGACGTCGGCGAAAAAGATGACGTCAAAACCTCCCTCATCCAGCCGTTTCGCTAAAGAAACCCAAAGATTTACGTCATTAAAGTTAAGCTGATGACCTTCTTGATCACGCCACATCCCGTGAAGAATGTGAGAAGGTGTATTCATAACAAAAGCAGAAAATGATAATGGCTTTGTCATATTCCCTATATCTCCATTTATCCTAAAAATTTGTTTAACCAAAAAAAGAATTCATTTCATAAACGACTTAAAGGACTTATGAATCCGCAGCAAAATTGGCAACAAGTCAAATAAAGATGATGCAAAAGTAATACTGACTAACGACTAACCTACAGTTTCTTTTTTTCAAGGCTGATCATATGAAGTTCAAAGCTTCTTTTGATACAAAAAAGTAAGGTTAATCCTGCAGTTGATAGCTTAAATTTCTATATTTAGCTCCAATATGGTCTTCCGGTAAACGGGACTGGCCTTTGCCAAACAATTTTTCCCGCAAAGTTCCTTCTTCATATTCTTTTTTCACGACTCCACGTTGTTGAAGCTCCGGAATGACAAGATCAACAAAATCTTTAAAAGTTCCCGGCGTTATTGCATAGGCGAGATTAAATCCATCGATATCCGTATCTTCAATCCATTCCTCAAACGTATCAGCTATTTGCTTTGGTGTTCCGACTACTACAGGACCCATTCCGCCTATTCCAGCAAAATTCGCCAGCTCGCGGACAGTCCATTTTTTATTTGGACTTGCTTTCGTTAATGATTCGAGCACTGATTTGATGGCGTTAGTATCAATGTATTCAATTTCTTGATCAGGATCATATTTTGAAAAATCAACACCTGACCAGCCGCCTAATAAAGAAAGGGCCCCTTCATAGCTGATATATTGCGATAATTCTTCATATTTCGCCCACGCTTCCTCCTCCGTCCGCCCAACAATCGGTGTGAACAAAGCGAATACTTTTATGCTTTGCGGATCCCTGCCAAATTCAGCAGCCTGGGCTCTTAAATTTTTAACATATGAAGCGATAGGCTCTTTTCCTGGCATCGAAACAAATGTGCACTCAGCATGTTTTGCTGCAAATTGACGCCCTCTCGCTGAAGCGCCTGCTTGATATAAAACAGGTGTTCTTTGCGGCGACGGCTCGCACAAATGAATGCCTGGCACATTAAAATATTTGCCGTGATGATTTATTTCATGAACTTTCGCTGGGTCTGTGAAAATTTTTCTATCTCTATCTTTTATAACAGCATCGTCTTCCCAGCTGCCTTCCCATAATTTATAGCAAACTTCCAAATATTCTTCCGCAATATTATATCGTTCTGAATGGAGGAACCGATCGCCAATATCGATGTTTTTCGTTCCGCTTTCCAAATAGGAAGTAACAATATTCCAGCCTACTCGGCCCTTTGTTAAATGGTCTAAAGTCGACATTCTGCGTGCAAATGTATATGGATGCTCAAATGTTGTAGAGCATGTGATCCCAAAGCCTAAATGCTCCGTTGCATGCGCCATTGCAGAAACAAGTAAAATAGGGTCATTGACTGGAACTTGGGTTGCTTCACGTACTGCTGTTGTTTTATCATTTCCATACACATCATAAATGCCGATTACATCTGCAATAAATAATCCATCGAACCGCCCTTTTTCCAGTAATTGCGCCAGCTCAACCCAATATTCAATATCTTTATATCGGTATGACTGATCTTCAGGATGCACCCATAATCCCGGAGATTGATGCGCCACACAATTCATATCAAAAGCGTTTAAATAAATTCGCTTTTTCTTCATATGATTTCCTCCCGACTAACCGTATATTTGACATTGTCGTTTAGTTATCATTCCATGGACCGATAATGTCTGTGATTCTATATATCAAAACTGAAATGGAGTGGGATCATTTTTGAAAGGTACGTGTCTCTTTCTCAAATACTTGTTGTTACATCTTTTTCTTCGTTTTATTTAAAGGTTTATAACGAAAAAAACAGAGACTATCTTTGCAAGTACGAAACTTGCGATGATATGTCTCTGGTTGTCCAGTCAACATGATACATTTGATCGTATGAAATTTTTGCTAAAGTAATATATTTCCCTATACAAAGGTAAGAATTTTTTGGTTGGAATCAACGGCAGCTTAAGCAATTTATTGGTGACAGTTCTGTCACCATTATTTTCCATCTCCGTGAGCAGGATGAAACATCCTTTCTGTTCGGTGCAAACAATATATAAATCACTATTTTAATTGTTCAACTTTTAACCGGCTTAATAGATCATTCAATGATGTTTGTAATCTCGATTCTATTTCCGCATCAATAAAAGTAACCTGATCTTCGTGATAGCCAATTTGAGAATCTACGAAATACACTCCTTTTAAAATCTCCTGGCTGCCTAACACAGAAGCAATCGGCTTAATAGCATATTCCAATGTTAAAAGATGAGCTGCTGTTCCGCCGGTAACCACTGGGAGAACAACTTTATCAACGAATCCTTTTTCAGGAATGAAATCTAACAGGGCTTTTAACACCCCTGGATAGCTTGCTTTATATACAGGACTTACAATAATAACTGCCTGTGCTTGTTCAATCTGTGCTAAAACCTCTTGAATTTTTGGGCTGTTGAAGTTGGCAAATAAAAGATCTTCTGCCGGCAGGTCACGAACTGAAATGGTAGACGCATTCAGCCCTTCAGCCTTGATCCTTTTTTCTAAATAAGCTGAGATAGCTAAGCTTCTTGATGGTTTAGATGGACTTCCGGAAATAATCACGATATTTGACATAATGTCATCACCTTTCTTCAATTAAATTCGATCGTTTTAACATTAAGAATACGGTGTAATCTCAGGTAATTTACCGTTAAGAGCCCATTCTCCGATATCACGGATTTTATATTCAATGGGATCATGCAACGTGTGAGTCCTTACATTTCGCCAAAAGCGGTCAAACCGATATTTTCCTAAAGTTGCCCTTGCCCCCATTACTTCAAACATACGGCTGGTAACCTCTAAAGCTGCTTTTGCTGTTGCAACCTTTGCAGTCGCAATGATAATTCCACACTCTCCACGTTCCTGTTCTGTTAATGCCCTTTCTTTATCCCATGCTTCTTGCAGAGCATTTGAAGCGTCTTGGGCCAATGCAGCTGCAGCTTTTAACTGCACATATAAATCTCCATACTGGCGAATCGTATATGGATCGCTCGTCGCCTGATCTACTTTAGAGGTCAGCCAAGGACGAGTGATATTTTTCGTATAGTTTTTCGCTTCTTCAAATGCTCCCTCCGCAATTCCAAGAAGAACATGAACTAAAATGGTTTGAGCAGTATGCGTCCTTATAGTAGGGAAAAAGCTTTCAGGTTCTTGTTCATAGAAAGTTAATATCTCTTCTTCCTTCAGCAGTACATCTTGAAAAACAACAGTGCCGCTATCCGTTTGCCGTTGGCCGAAGCTATCCCAATCATCATTAATGATTATTCCTGTCCGATTAGTAGGAATAACGGCAATAACAGGGCGATCTTGATTTGGACTTTTAGCTGATATAAGCAGCCGGTCTGAATCTTTAGCACCCGAGCAAAAGCTTTTTTTCCCAATTAGCTTTAACTGATCCCCTTCTCGCTTTACGAGCAAGCTTTCATCAAGAGGATTATAGGTATTTCCCCAAAACAAATTATTTTCAGCCGTTTCCTTATAATACTTCTCTTTCTGCTGAGGGGAACCGAATAGATGTACGGATGTCAAGCATAAGAAATGATAGCCGAATAAGTGAGCCAATGACCCGTCTACTTTTGCCAGCTCACGTGTAATTTGCAGCACAGCTTTCCAATCCTTCCCCAGTCCGCCTAAAGACTTCGGGATGATAAGTGAAAGTAATCCGCTTTTTCTAAGCAGATCACGTTCTGCTTTTGCTGTTCCTCCTCGTTCATCCCTTTCAATTGCAGTTTTAGCAAACTCCTTTGCTAACTGCAAAGCTGTGTCAAGGTAATGATCTGTTCCTTCTGCAACACTCATCATTAGTTACCCCTTTGTCTTCTTTATCTAAATAATGTTTGTGATTAATAGTTTACTGACATAATCGTTCTATTGTTCCATTATTTCATTCATAAATTGATGAAGCTTCTTTGAAAGACCTCCGTTTCCAAAACGGATATATTTGCGTTTTTTAAAATCCGCATCTTCTCTTTTGACAAATTCCAGAAAAGCTAAAATATAAATTCGACGATGAATAATAGAAACGACTCCATTTGTATAAAACCAATTGTCAATCGTATTGAAAACACCTTTATTTATCCGATAATTCTTTTGGCACCAAAGGAAAAATTGTAAATCCGGCAAATTCAAATATTCATTTTCTCGCAAAGATTTTTGTTTTTCCGCTTTATAATCCAATATGTTCACATAACTATTTGCCACCGCTAATCCACCTTTCCATGTTTGTAAAAAAAGGAAAGAGACTCTCATTTCAAGAAATATGATCTTGAATTGAGAGCCTCTAGTTGTCCAGTCAGCATTCATCAAACTATTTTGTTTATAACTAAATTAATACATATTATTCCTATATGTCAAGTATTATTTAAAGAAAGAGACTCCTCATTTCTTGATGTTGAATGCCCAACATCATTCGTATTCATTTGTTAGTTGTTCCGAAAGCTTACTCATTTCGAGTCTTATGCTTCTTTATATTAGTTGGCTAGGATTCCCTCCAATTTTGCTTCTTTTTCTCTTACGAGCGGAATGACTTTTTCACCAAAGGCTTTTAAGTCTTCATCGTAATGTAAAAATCCTGTCAAAACAATATCGACTCCTATTTTTTTCAGCTCAATGATGCGATCTGCCACTTGTTCTGCCGTCCCAATCAAACCTGTTTTGAAACCGTCATTATATTGCACAAGATCTTCGAAGGTGGATTCCGCCCACATTCCTTCACCTTCAGGAGAGGCTTTCCCTGCGAATTTCACTTGACTTTCAAAGCCTTCCACAGCTTCTTTATCTGCATGTAAAACAATATCTTTTAAAACTTGTTTTGCTTCTTCTTCTGTATCACGAACAATCACGAAGCCATTAACACCGAATTGGATGTTTCTTCCGTTCGATTCAGCCAATGATTTCACATGATTAATTTGCTTTTTCAGATTTTCCAGCGAGTTTCCATTCATGAAATAAACATCTGAAACTCGTCCAGCCATTTCTCTTGCTGCTTTCGAGTTTCCGCCTTGGAAAATTTTCGGGATATTAATAGGTTTAGGCTTTAATGGCGCTTCATTTATACGATAAAAATCTCCTTTAAAAGTAGTGGTTTCCTTTGTCCACAAATCTCGTAGAACCTGTATAAATTCTTCAGACCGTCGATAACGTTCATCATGGTCTAACCACGGTTCCCCATAACCGATAAATTCATTTTTAAACCATCCGCTGACAATATTAATTGAAGCACGACCATTACTGATATGATCAATCGTTGAAATAATTTTTGCTATGACACCTGGATGCCATAGACCGGGCAGCACAGCTGTAATAATGTTTAATTTTTTGGTACTAGCGGCAAGTGCAGAAGCAAGCGCAGCGGCTTCTAATTGTTTTTCAGCTCCGTAGCTGGCGAAAAATCTTGTTTGCAGCAGGACGTAATCAAAACCATTTTCTTCAGCTATTTGTGCATAACGTTTGTTATCCTCAAATGACCAGCCTGTTTTCTGTGGCAGATTAGAGATCACAAGCCCTCCACTAACGTTTGGCGCCCAATAAGCAAATTGTAAACCCATTGATTTTCCCTCCTTAAATTTTAATAAAAAAGGCTCATATCAGATCCCTAATATTAGGAACTGATATGAGCCTCTGGCGGTCCAGTGGGCAACCGGATAAAAGTAAAAGATTTAAGTATGATATTAATTCCATTATTCCTATTTGTCAAGTATGTTTTTAAAAATTTCGACTTTTCTTGCTAGTTTTATTAGATCAGTCCTTAGAATTAGACATGAGGGAAAGGCAGAATGGAAAATGGGTCATGGAGCGAAAGGGAATATGATTATATATAATGGAGCAGGGAAATAAATAATTCTTTCTTGGAAAGCGTGGAGGATCGGTCAAAAAAAAAAGCCGAAGGAGCTTTCTCCGACAATTTTATTATGTAAAAATAACAAAAAAACAGTATTGATGGATATTCAAGATTAAATGTCTAATCACAAGCCTTTTTCCATCATGATCAAGTCCTGAGGACAAAAACAGTTTCGACAAAGCATAAAACATAGAAAAGATGAAACCAATAATTGGTCTCATCCTTTTCTTTATAACGGCATTGGTGTGTCTGTCGGGTTCGCATAGCCTTCTTTGTATTTTTCATCTATATATTGGCGAATTTCTTTTACCGTTTTTCCATCTTGCTTCATTTTGATTGCTTCTGCTGCAATTTCTAAGCAGACGTTGCAGCGTGTTCCATGGTCATCCCATACAACAGAACTATTTTGATTTACTTGCTTAACAAAACAATTTAGACTGCTCCGATGTCCGGCATGGTCGCCGCAGCCACAATAACAAGGAATCCATTGCAGCAGTTCCATTGATTTTCCGGCTGCTTGATAGATGATTTGAATGTTTTCGCTATATTCATTTAAAAAGGTCGGCAGTTCATCCCTTGAAGCAGTTGTTTCCCACAAGTCGCCATTCGGCGCGTGCTCCATGGTTGATTGTTCTTTATTTGAACTGCAAGCAGAAATGATTATTGTAATAAATAGTAATACCAATAATTGTTTGGCTTTCACAACGTCACACTTCCTTTTATAAAGTGTAATGAAATCCTTCTTTTCTGTTCATCAACTAATCACAAATTGCATTCAGCTGCCGAACATAGAACCATCTAGCGGCCGATGTTACCCTTACAATATAATTCCTATTTCCCTTCCTTAAAGTTTTTCTCTCAATTAATAAAGTCTAATGAACGGCATACATCTTCAAAGCTTCTGATATCATTCCATTATATTGTAAAGGGGATACTTCTAGCAGCTGCTAAAATATCCTTTATTTTTAAATCCGAACTTGCGAAGGGTGGATAGACTTTAACCTCTACAAGAAAAATACCATAATCACTAAATAATAAAAAGAATCTTCCTTTACTTTATAAAAAATTGTCAATGGTCAAGTTTGATCAAAAAAAGGAACCTTCCTTAAGAAAGTTCCTTTTTTATAGCTTGCAAAAATTCAAACTATTCTTTCTATTATTATAATAGAACATTTTACGCTCTAACAGTTGATTTGGCCTGAACCCTTCCGACAATACCTGTAATAATAATGACAATGATCGCTGGAATAAACCAGCCGAGTCCTTGATTATAAAATGGCAATACTTGTTCATAGAACGAAACAATCGGTACCATCCATCCGAAATAATCAATTCCAAGTGAATTACATAATGATTTCAAACCATCAAAAATACTAATTAAAAATGTAACTCCAGTCGTTGAAGCATATACAATACGAGCATGATTGAAAAACGGCGACAAGAACGTTAATAACATCAAAACAATCGCAAGCGGATAGATGAACATTAAGACAGGGATAGAAAATGAAATAATGTTCGTTAATCCAAAGTTTGCTATTACAAAAGTAAGTAAGCTAAAGAAGACAACCCACGTTTTATAGCCGATTTTCGGAACCAACTTATGAAAATATTCAGCATTCGCCGTTATTAAACCAATGGCAGTCGTTAAACATGCAAGAATGATAATAATAGCCAGCATAATTAAGCCGAATGTGCCAAAATAGTGTGAAGCCGCTTTGCTGAGAACTGGTCCGCCTGTTTCAAAAATTCCGAAAGCTTCTGTACTTGTTGCTCCTAAATAAGCAATTCCTATATAAATCAGTGCAAGCAGTGAAATGGCAACAGTTCCTGATTTTGCTGTAGCTTTCATAATATCTTTTTTTGATGTTACACCTAATTTGCGAATGGCATTGATCACAATAATGCCAAATACAAGTGATGCAAGGGCGTCCATTGTATTATAGCCATCTATAAAGCCTTGAGCGAACGCATGAGTTTTATACACTCCTTGCGCTGAACCAATATCCCCAATAGGATTCACAACTACCATAAATAAAAGTATGGCAAGAAGAATCACAATTCCAGGCGCTAGAAGTTTTCCAACATTATCAACAATTTTAGCCGGATATAAAGAAAACCAAAAAGTCACAGCAAAAAATAGCAGTGTATAAATAAGCAATCCAACCTGATGAAATTCCTCTGCAACAAACGGCGCAATACCGACTTCATACGCAACAGTTCCAGTCCGCGGTGCTGCAAAAAAAGGACCAATTGTTAAATAGAGCAATGATGTGAGAAAGACGGCATAAGTCGGATGAACTCTACTAGAAAGCTCTTGTAAATCACTGCTTCCAGAAAAACTCATCGCAATAATCCCGAGGAACGGCAATCCGACTCCAGTAATAATAAATCCAGTCACAGCAAACCACAGATTCTCCCCGGCATTTTGTCCAAGCTGAGCTGGAAATATTAAATTCCCCGCCCCAAAAAATAGGGCAAACAACATAACACCAATAACAGTAAGTGATGAAAATGATAGCTTGTTATCCTTATCCATAATTATTGATCCCACCATGAGAAATTTTTTAAAATTAATTTATTAAAATAATTTACATGATTCGTACAATAAGTCGTATTATACTATTTTTTTATGAAAATTTCAATGAATTCATATACTTATAACTACGTACATTCACTTGAAAAAAACGCTTGAAGCAGGCGAAAATGAACGCCCGCTTCAAATAATCGTAAGTCATCATCGCTTATTCTTTAAAATCTTGCTTCAATCTTTAGCCGAACAAAACTATATTCTTATTTTTCGTCTCAAATAATAAAATTTGCAGGTCTTTTTAACCGGAACATTATTCTTATAAAAAGTTTAGCCTCCATAATAGAAACCGGTTTCTTTCAATGTTAGCGGATCGCCTTCCCGATGCACGCCGGCATTGATCACTTCACCGACGTAAATATAGTGGTCACCTTTTTCTATTTTTTCCACCACTTTACACTCAAAAAAGC
Organism: Aeribacillus sp. FSL K6-3256; assembly: GCF_037965805.1. Taxonomy (NCBI): domain Bacteria; kingdom Bacillati; phylum Bacillota; class Bacilli; order Caryophanales; family Bacillaceae; genus Aeribacillus; species Aeribacillus sp. FSL K6-3256. The sequence goes on along the minus strand of NZ_CP150188.1, from coordinate 297,670 downwards.
TCAACGCATCTTTAAAAATCGGGCATCCTGTTTCTTCCGTATAAAATTCGTATCCAGCCAGCTTGTTTCCTTCCGGTTCAATGGATCGGAAAAAGGCAGTAACCATGTCCTTCTGACCCGTCTCCAAAATATTGACGCTAAATACTCCGCTTTTGGCAATTTGTTGTTGTGAACGTGTACCCGCTTTTGCGGCAACTGCAACTAAAGGCGGTTCAAAAGAGGTTTGCGTCAACCAATTTCCAGCAAATCCATTGGCACCGTTTTCATCTTTCGTTCCGACAATGTACAAGCCATATGTAATTCCACGTAAAGCCGTTTTTTTCGCCTTTGCATCCATGTTGAGCATCACCTTCCTTTGAAAACAATTTTTTGGATTGTTTTGGTATTTCCTTTAGCTTCATTTTAGGCAAACGATTAAAATATGTCCAGTTTCAGCTTATAGTTTGCCTAGAATATCGGCCAATTGTTCCATACTGCTTCCAATTTTCTCATAACGGCTTAACTTAAAGTGTCATATTATACAATAGAATGAAAATCAGCCTATTAACATATGAAACGCTGGTATGCGGCGGGCATACCAGCGCAGAAGGTGATCTGATGCTTTTAAGGCTTAACGGTACTCATTGTGTAAGTCTATATTGTATGAAAATTAAAGCAGCTAATATTTAGATTCGTTCAAAATGTTTAATGTCACTCCATCACCAAAAATATCTCCATTGATCAACAATTCTCCCCATTGCCGAATCAGCCAATATACCGATAAAAATCGCAAACACGATGGAAAATATAGCAACATAGATAAAAAATGAGTATAAAGGATCTATTCCTTTTGAATATTTCGTTAGCAGTACACTTATCAAATAATATGGAATTAAAACGATCGCAAGCAAAAGTGAAATGATCAGCACAATGTTTCCATAAACATGGGATTTTAACAAAACTAGCAATAACGCGATAAGCGAAACAATGATCGCAGTGGTAAGATGTGCTCCATATATAGCTGTTACCTCTTGAAAAGATGCACTTGATCCAAACAATTTATTAACAATGAACATACACAATAACACGAGCGCAACAATAAGAAAAACAAATATAAAAACATGAAAAAATACCGAAATATACGAAGGTCCATCATAAAACTCATTTATCAGTCCTTGAGTACCATGAATTGCCGATTTAAATAGATTGCGGACAAAAACGCTAACCGTTAGTGTGACAATGAACACAAATAAAATAATGCTGATAAAGCCATTCACCCATTCATTTTTTTCTTTGCCGAAAATGGATGACGGATGTTTCAAAAAATGAACGAAATAGCTTCCATACACTTTCGACTGCTTTTTAACCTTTTCTACATGTTCATTCATTTGCGTGGAAGCTGCTTGGCCATAAGACGGTTGGGGATTTCTGTTAATTGAAGCCTGATCCCCGCCGCCTCCTGCTGTTTCTTGTAGATTTGGATCATTATTCAATTTTGCCCCGCATTTCCCACAAAAATTTCCTTTTTCTTGTTCATTTCCACATTGATGACAAATCATTTTCCTCTATTGGTCCTCCTCTATTGATTGGTATATCATGGGCAGCCGCCTACAATCGGCTTGCCCAAACATTGAATGAAGATCTTCTACGAATTTAATTGAATCACTGTTCCTTTGTATTCATCCAATTTTCGATCAGTGTTTTATGCTCCTTGCTTCCAACTGTTTCTTTCGCATATTGCGGATCAACGATCGGATTTTGAATAGTGGATAATTTATGGATTAGCACTCTTGTCACCGCTTCGTTGATGCGCTTTTCTTGAATTTTTCCGTCTTTCACTGCTTTCACTAAGCCATTATAAACCTCCACTTGATGCTCATATTCATGGCAAACAAGCAGCAAATCCGCTCCGGCATTAATCGCTTCGATTGCCATATCTTCATATGAATAATATTTATTTACTGCGCCCATTTCAAGATCATCCGTGACAACAATTCCTTTATACCCCAGCTTTTCCCGAAGCAGCTTTTGAATCATAACAGAAGATAAACTTGCTGGTTTGCTAGGATCATAACTTGGATATTTAATGTGAGTCATCATAATGAAGAATTGATTGTGATCTGTATTTTCAATGAGCTTTTTAAATGGATAAATATCGGAATTCTCCAAATCCAATTTGTCCGCTTTTACAGAAGAAGTGTCAATATGCGGATCAACACTGCTTCTTCCGTTGCCGGGAAAATGCTTGAGCGTTGCTGTAATCTTCGCTTCATGCAATCCTTGAACCACTTTTGCACCATACGTATAGACCGCTTCCGGATTTGTACCAAAAGATCGGCTGTCAGTCTCTGACAAATCCAAAACGGGTGCAAAATTTAGATGAAATCCCATGGCAGCCAATTCCCTTCCGTTCAGAAGAGCAATATCGTACACCGCTTTTTCATTTGCAGCTTGCCCTAGCTTCTGTTGGGATGGGATAGGAGACACTTTTTCTCTCATCCGCAAAATGTCTCCCCCTTCTTGGTCCACTCCGATCATAAGCGGCACTCCAAACCGCTTTTTCAGCGCAAGCCTTTGCAAAGAATTATTTAATTGCGCAACTTGTTCCGGAGTCTCCATGTTGCGGTCAAACAAAATGACAGAACCGATATGTTTGTTTACGATTAAATCGGTTATTTCCTCGTCTTTTTCCGTGCTTTTAAAGCCCACCATCAAAAGCTGGCCGACCTTCTCGCCCAAAGACATATCATCCACTATTCTAGCTGCTTTTTCTTCGACCGTTTCTTCTTTCTTATCGTTTTTTTCTTCTTGCAAAGCTGCAACATTACCCGCTTCTTTTACTTCCGGTTCTTCATGCTGGTCTTGAATCTTTGTTTTTTGATTTTCCTGAAAGAGCGGCAATTTCGGGATTGATATAATGGCAAAAATACTCAAAATAAATATGGCGAAAATGAGAAGAAAAGATTTCCATTTCATTCCGTTCTAGTATTTAGCTTTTTAATTTCAGGCGTTGCTAATTTCCAGCCGTCTGATTCCTTCACTAAATACCATTTCCCTCCCCATTCTTGTACTAATGTGGAGCCGTCGTCCTGTTTGTCATAAGAAGTTAATTGAAAACTCACTGTCGCTTGATCATTTTCTATACTTTCCACACTTACATTCGTAACTTCATTTTTAAAATTGTTTTTTAGCCCTTTAGACCATTTTTCATAGCTAATTTTACTGCGACGGCTTGAGGAAAACATTGCATATGCAGTTTCGTAGTCACCGCTTGAGATACTAGTATAATGGCTCATAATCACATTTTCGATCTCCGATTGTTCATCATGATAGTCTTTTAATGAATCTCCAACATCTTCGAAATCTTCCATTGGAATTTCTTGTTCAAATAATAGATCAATCGTTTCCCCGGCTTCTTTAATTGTCTTTTTATTGCTTTTCAACGTACCATCAGCAGTTTTTATTTCGGCATGAAGCGTCATCGAACCGTCTGTTACAACTGGTCCAAACTCTTCTACATCAGAAATTTTTAAACCTGTGCTCTTTCCATTGACGAATAAAATGGCATCTTCAATATTTGAATATAAATATACATAATCTCCAGTTAAATCAAAATTTATGTACACTTTATTTTCTTCTGCATCACTTGGCGAAACTTCTTCCACTTGCTTTACGTCTGCGTATTCTCCTTTGTATACTGCTTGCACTTTATGATTGATTGGCAAAAACGGCCCGTAAGTCCGTTCTTCGTCTTTTTTTATAGGTTCATATTTTTTTCCATCTATGTAAATATGGCTATCATGATTTGCCGTTACGACAATATATAAATTTTTAGGTATGAGTGCATAATAGTCAAAAAATAACCATTTTTTTTCCTAATTTATTGATCGAAATATCTGCATCTGTATGCTCAGGAAATGCCCCTTTTTCATAAATAACGGCTTCTTTATGCAAGCTATTTTTCAGTTCAGAAAATTCCGATGGGTTCATTTGATAATGGTCAATTAATTGTTTGGCCACTTTTTCATCTATTTTTATATCCGATTGCTTCGAGTTTAGTAAATGAGCCACTTTTTTTGCATCATGATTGTTGATCGCTAGAATAAAATTTTCCGCCAGTTTTGTCGGTTTATAGACCGATTTTACAATAAAAAATGAACTTGCAATTACTAAAATTAATAGAACTCCAATACTTGCAAAAATCTTAGATTTTTTCGTTGCCAGCACCGGTCTTCTTGATCCTGATCCCTCCCCTGCCTTCATTACATTTTGCGATTGTACGGCGTTTTGTGATTCTACGACTTTCGCGCCGCAATTCGTACAAAATGTTTGATTTTCTTCTAATCGGTGTCCGCATTGTTGACAATAGTTCAACGATATCACCTGCTTTCTTCATAAAATTCAAGGAGATTATATCATTTCATAAGGCTTTTGATAGATTTTCTGAATAATTAGACATTAAAACAAACAGCACTCTTCTTAGAGGTTTTTCAAACATTTTTTAAGCTTCTATCAATCGGAGTAGAGACTTTAAACAAAAGGTGTTATATTTGCTCCTTTTTTCATTAAGTATAGGAAAACCCCCGACTGAGTTGAAATTCATACATTTTACTTATATAAGAAATTTTGTTATAATATTTATTAGCAACCAGTAGGTTTGAGTGCTAACAATATACGCCACTTTCATTTTTCATTCATCCATCTGTTATGAACTTCATAATCATAGACTAATGGAGGGATGACAAATGAAAACATTACTGTTAGCTGGTGGTTTAGGAACACGTTTACGCCCATTAACTGAAAATTTGCCGAAACCGATGGCACCCATTGCTAACCGGCCATGGCTCGAACACCTCATCACTTATCTTCGCGATCAAGGAATCAACCAATTCGTAATAGCCTCACATCACTGTTCAGATGTCATAAAAAATTACTTCGGAGACGGCAAACGTTTCGGTGTAGACATTGAGTACTCTGATGAAACACATCAAATGGGAACAGCAGGAGCTATCAAAAATGCTGAAAGATTTTTGAAGGAAAGATTTCTTGTTGTAAATGCCGACATTGTTCACTTACCAAACTTGATTCCTCTTCTTGAATTTCATGAACAAAGCGGCGGGATCGCCACAATTGCACTGACGGAAGTAGATGACCCTTCTTCTTACGGTGTCGTTCAACTGGACGATTCCAGCCGGATTTTGCGTTTTGTTGAAAAGCCTCGTCGTGAAGAAGCACCATCAAATTTGATCAATGCTGGTTTGTACATTCTTGAACCAGAAGTAATGCGCTACATTCCAGCAGGACGTGAAGTTTCTATCGAACGTGAAACATTTCCCACCCTTATTCAAAAAAGCAAAAGTGTATACGGAAAAATAAGCAGCGGTTACTGGTTTGATATGGGAACACCAGAACGTTACCGGAAAATTCATTGGGACGTTCTTGAAAATCGGAACCCGTTGCCTACTCGCGGAAATCAAGTTCAACCGGGCGTTTGGTTAGGAAAAGACACCAAAATCGGATCTGGCGTCCGCTTTATCCCTCCTGTTTTAATCGGGGATAATGTCGAGGTAGGCGATCAGTCAGTAATTGGCCCGTTTGCAGTGATTGGTGATCATTGCCGCATTGGCTCCAAAGTGCATTTTTCAAACTCTATTCTATGGGATCAATCAAGCATAAGCGATAATATTCGTGTCAACAACAGTATTATGGCTTACAAGACATTCTTAAATGAAGGTAAAGTGTACGACAACTTGATCTTGAACCAATATGAGAGGGTGATGCAAGCATGAGTCGAATTGCATATGTCAGCACATATCCTCCGCGCCGCTGCGGTATTGCTACCTTCACTGAACATGTATTTACAAACGTAAGCGCTGCTGGCAAACGCGGTAATCGTGATCCAATCATTGTACTTTATAATGAAAATGATGACAGAAATGTATATGAAAATAATCCGAGATTTTGGCCTTTGCCAATGCAAGATCGTTCAGCTTATGTGAAGATGGCCAAACGGGTCAATCGAAGCGATATTTCTGTTGTAGTTTTGCAGCATGAATTCGGCATTTTCGGCGGTGAAGCGGGAGAGTACATAGTCGACTTTGTACGCGCATTAAATAAACCGCTCGTCACGACGTTTCACACGATTTTCTCTGATCCTAAGCCGCCATATCGGCAAGTCCAGCAGGAAATCGCTGATTTAAGCGACGCTATAGTCGTCATGAACCGCAAGGCTGTCTCTTATTTAGTCCGAGCGTATAATTTGCCCGAAAATAAAATTATCTACATTCCACATGGATCGCCTAAACCTCGAGATAACGAGCGGGTTCAGCTTCGCCGCCAGCTGGGATTTGAAGGCAGAAAAGTATTGCTTACATTTGGATTACTGAATCGCGGCAAAGGAATCGAGTCTCTAATTTCAGCCCTCCCAGAAGTTGTCCGTGAAGTACCGGAAACGTTATATATTATCGCGGGACAAACGCATCCTGAAGTGAAAAAGCGGGAAGGAGAATCATACCGTGAAGAGCTGCAAAACATGATTCGTCAGCTCGGATTAGAAGAGAATGTCCGAATGATTGACCGTTACTTTAATGAAGAGGAGCTCGTCTCCTACTTAACAGCGTGTGACCTATATGTAACTCCTTATCCGGGCTTGCAGCAAATCACAAGCGGAACGCTGGCTTATGCCGTTGGAATAGGCCGTCCGATCCTCTCCACGCCATACGAGCATGCGCAAGATTTATTAAAAGGCTGTGAAGAACTGCTTCTTCCGTATGGCGACATCAAAGCATGGGAACAGCGATTAAAAGAGCTATTAATGGATGACAATGCATTACACCAATGGGAAAATCGAATTCGGCAGATTGGAAAGGCAACCTATTGGCCAACTGTCGGGATGCAATATTTGAAGCTGTTTGCCAAAATCGGCGAAATGGACTTGGATGAGAAGGGTGTGAAAGAGCCGAACGAAAGCGTGGTGAAACACGTTGCCCCAACCAAATATTAATTTTGATCATTTGGAACGTTTAACTGACGATACAGGGTTGATCGAGCATTGCCTCGGCCGGATTCCGCGCCGTAAAGAAGGATATTCAACAGACGACAATGCGCGCGCCCTTTGGCTATGTATTGAATGGATAGAGCTTCTTCAAGATGAACCGTCTGAATTGAAGAGACTCTACGGAATGCTTGATCGGTATTTAGCCTTTTTGCTTTGGGCTCAAAGGGATGATGGATGGTTTCATAATAACTTTTATTATGACCGAACACCTGAATCGGAAACTCGTTCTGAAGATTGTCTTGGTCGATCAGTTTGGGCAGTGACAATGGCCTATTTAAAACTTAATGACAATGCCCGCCGCTATGTGGCAGCAGAAATTTTGCGCAATGCCCTTTCTGCATGCCGCAAGCTTCGTTTTGCCCGCAGCCAAGCATGGGTGCTGGCCAGTTGCAGCAAACTGCTCATGGAAAAGAAAAACAGCATTTCCTCTCTTGAAATAGCAGAAGATGAACTTAAACAATTGGCAGAAACATGCGAACATAGTTTATTAACAGCATACAAAGAGCACCGAACGGAAGATTGGCATTGGTTCGAAAAACAAATGACATATGCCAATGGAATTTTGCCTTGGGGATTATTTTTATCCTATCGATACAACCGTCGCAATGAAACATTGCGAATTGCCAAAGAGAGTCTTGATTTTCTCATCGAAAAGATGGGCGGATTCAACAGCTCCTCCATTCGTCCAATCGGCAACCGGGGTTGGTGCAGTCGCCACAATCGCGCCGACTGGGATCAGCAGCCCATCGATGTTATGAAACTAGCTTTAGCTGCAAACGAAGCTTATCATATTTTGGATGATTCTGCTTACTTACAAGTTGTACTGCGCTGCCGAGACTGGTTTTATGGCGGGAATGACCATCACATTCCTTTAGTCGATCCTAGCGATGGCAGCTGCTGTGACGGTCTGAACTCCGATGGCCCTAATCAAAATCGGGGCGCAGAATCAACTCTTTCCTATTTAATGACTGAAGCTTTAGCACATCCGCTAAAATTGGAAGTATTCGAAAAGATTTAATAAAAAATCTTTTTTTCAGTTGTTCAAAAAAGTGCAGCCGCCTTTTCCTCTATTCTTCGGACGATATGGCGATTGCATTGGGGAGATCATCATCTCCCTAATTTTTTTGCTGTTTTCTTTTCCTCCAAGTTATTTCCTCGAGCTGGATCTGAAAACGTAAATGAATTTTTTGTTATTCCACAACCTTTTGCAATTTTTTTAAAATGTTCATCCAGCCATGATTCATCCGTTCACGAACAACAGAGCTTTTTTCATTTACTTTAGGCAGCACATCGTCAGGATGCTTCCATCCGCTGTGAATAAGAGTAAATTCAGTTTTATCCCCTAAATCCTTCAAAATAAATGAAACAACCCAGCCTTCTGTATCCCATGTGAAAGAGAGGCGGTAAGGCGGTTCAAGTTCTACCACTTTACATGGAGACGGCCCGAAAGGAGATTGCAGATGGAATTCATGTCCCAGCTTTGGCTGAAAATCATTTGGCATGAACCATGACGCAATCCCCTCTGACGTAGCCGCCGCCTCCCAAACTTTTTCAATTAAGGCTTCTAATACAATTGATTGATGAATGTCTTGTAATGGATTTTGATGATTTTTTTCCATAGTCTTGCTCCTTTTTACATCATTTAGTTTCAAATTATATGAAACCACAAGGTATTATGTCAAATGCACTGACTCATGAAATAGAAATTCTTAGATATAAATGAAAAAAACCGTTCCGAACTAGAACGGTTCTGTACCTTTGTAAACGCTGTCATTTTTTACATCAGTTTCAAAGGATCATAAAAACAAATCTTTATTAATGGGCAAATTATTTTTCTCGCAATAAGTTAAGTAATGATCGATAAACCAAAATACATCTACCGTTTCAATGATACGGTCTTGATCATCGAGAAATTCAAGCGGTCCGTTTAAATGAAACACAGTTTCCATCCCTTCGTCGGAAACGAGTGTATGTGTCCTGCCCGGACTTTCGCGAATAAAATCTCCCGGTTTTGCGATCCAGTCGTATTCTTTGTAATACCAGCTTCCTTTAATCACATAACCAGTGACAGGACCGCGGTGGCGATGCCTGCCAAGCGTGCCGCCAGATCCAACCCGAAGAACATTGACGGAAGTATTGCTGCGAATATCAAAAGACAAATGGCGTATCCAGACGTTTTCTACAAACGGGACCCATGGCGAAGTTTCTAAAGAAGAATGGATATAACCTTCAGAAAGCGCAAATTGGTCTCGTCTCACATCTATTCTTTTTTCCACCTGTACATAATGATCCACAATATCCCCCCGCACCTTTTTATTTTTCTTTTAAAACAAGGTGAAAAAATTCACTAAATGTATATGATTTCTTCATCCAAATATGACAAATTCTTTTTAGTCTAGAAGAAGGAAAGGTACTGCTAAAATTTACAATAATTAACATATTTGGTTATAATCTAATATGAATAAAAATTATTCATCTTTATCATTTCATTTAGTTCATTTTCTCCCCTGCTTTATGGGCATATGCAAAAATAAAGATCAAAACAGAGGTGAAAGCAAAAATGTTGTGCGGATTTCTTTAGCTGAACAGTCTGCAGCAGGAATTGAACAAACATCTGCCGCATCCGAACAGACGAACAGCTCGATGGAGGATATTTCAGTAAATTCCATGAAGTTGGCAAATCTGTCAGAAGAGCTCAACGGGTTCGTTCAACAGTTTAAGCTATCTAACTAATTTCTAATACCAATTATTTCAAGCTGGTCGAATACGTTTCATGCGAATGGCATGCCAAAATACAAAAAAAGGACAGCCTTTGATTAAAGAGGCTGTCCAAAAATCCGTAAACGCCCAAGCGATCGCGCTTTATTTTCCTTGTACGACTGCTTCAATTGAACTTCGGCGCCAGCAAATGATCCATTCCCGCACTGTTTAAAAAAGTTACGGGTTGGAATCAATTTTCCCAACGAGAATAGATTTTTACAAGCCTATTCATCTTGTCACTTCGGTCTAAAAAAGGTGAGAAATAACAACAGTTCTTAGCGTTAACTAGACGACTTGGATTTGGCCAGTTTCGTATTTTTCAATGACTTGTTTTGCCAAAAGACAGTAATAAAAAGTGTAAACACTAATAAAATGCATCCTAAAATGAAAGGATACAAAATTTGAATATCATATAATATTCCCGCCAACATCGGCCCCAATATATTTCCTATACTCATATAGGCGTTGTTTAACCCCATGGCAAAGCCTTGTTCATTTCCAGCCATCTTTGAAATAAGAGTGTTCAAAACAGGACGTAAGATGGATGTTGCAAGAAAAATCAAGAGGGTGATGACAAAAAACAGAGAATAGCTGTCGGCAAACAATGAAAGGAAAAATCCAATTGCAACTACGCCTAAAAAGAAATTTAAAACGGCTCCTTCCCCAAAGCGGCCGACAAGCTTATCGACCACAAACAACTGCACAATCACACTTATCAGTCCAGTTAATGTAACCATCCAAGCAATTTCTTGCGGTGTTGCCCCAAACTGATCATCCATATATAACCCGATGACAGATTCATAAGCCATTAAACCAAAGCTCATAACAAGAGTAATAATCAACAGCATAAAATACGGCTTATGAGCGGACGAAACCAATTTTTTTAACATCGGCTCATCATTGATTTGCGTTTTTTGTTCCGGGGTATGTTGTTGTTCAACACTTTCTTTTAAAACTGTTAATGAAAAAATAACAGCAGCTAAAGAGACGATCGTTGCAACAAGAAAAGGCATTTTCAACCCAAAATCAGCAAAGAAACCGCCAACCCCTGGTCCTATTACAATCCCAAGCGACATGGCTGCTGATATGAAACTATTGCCTTTAGCCCGCTGCTCAATTGTCGTAATATCGGCAATATAAGCAAAAATAGCGGGTACCAGAAGCGCGGAGCCTATCCCTCCGACTACACGCGAAGCGTACAGCCACCAAATGGAATCAAATGCGTAAAAGATAAACATAGAAACAGTTAAACCGATTAATCCTAAAACAATCATTTTTTTCCGGCCATACTGATCTGTCCATTTCCCTGCAATTGGAGAAAACACAAGCTGGGCTCCTGCAAATATTGCGACCATTAAACCAGCTGCCGTACCGCCTTGACCAATGGACTCCAAATAAGCAGGCAATATGGGGATAATAATGCCGAAGCTTCCAATAGTTATAAACATGTTAATCATTAAAATAATCATTTTTCTCCACTGAGACATTGACATAGTGAGTACCTACGCTTTCTTCCGGTCTATTTCAAGCACATAGAAAACCTGCTATTCCGTTTTCTGGACAGCAGGTTTATTCTACAGGCATACTGCGGTGATTTGTATTTAGCATTTTCAAACACATACTAATCCTATCCAGAAAATATATTCGCTTCCTTAAAAATGCAGCTTAAAGATAGAATTAGTTAGTCATATCCAAACCATCATCCTTCCGCTTTTTTACAGATTTATAATATCTTATAACATCAAACAAATCAAATAAAAATTTAAATTCAATGCAGGCAACATAATGCTGAAAAGGGAAAAAACAGAAATCCCGACCGAGAGCCTGAGGAAAAAATCCGAGCGTTGAAAAAGAAACTCGGCATAGACGGTACGAATGAAAGCAAAATGATGTGCCATCAACATAAAAACTAACGTATATTATAATCAATACAGGCATTTAAACTTAGCAGACGCACTATCCGGCATGCTTTAAGATCCGCTGTCTTTCATTCTACTTGAAGTAAAATGTATTCGCTTAGAATTTGAAGATCCAGCGAAAACTCAAAAGGGCAAAATACATGTGGTTTTGCATGATACCAACTTTTTCCCCGTTTTGTTCGGGGGCTGTCTATGATAATTCATTTGATGAAATAAAATCCTCTGAAATTGATTCATTTGAAACGAATTTTTAGCACATAAAAAAACCCCCTCAAAGTTGTGAGAGAGTTTAACCCCTTAAACAAACGTTTGATTAAAACCCTGCATGACTTAAAGTCCCAGCAAACTTACCTCCATAAACAGCGTTCTCATCAAATTTTGTATTTGGTCAATATTATCGTTTCATGGGCATGTTTGGACAATTTTATTATCGACACTTAAAATGAATATCCTACATGTTTTCATCTTCATCAAACGTTTAGATGCCCCGATGAACACCTCCTAATTTAGAGCCTGCCTTAATCTAAAAATGCCTTCCGCAATTTCTTCTTTTGTTAAATTTCCATATCCTAAAATAATTTTGTTTTGATGGATTCCTTTTTGAATAGCATGAACTTCTACAGGATAAATTTTCACTTTATGCTTCTTCATTATTTCATTTACTACTTGATTGAAAACACGATGTTTTGAAATTGCGACTAAATGCAAACCGGTGGAATCGCCAAAAATTTTAACTGTGTCGCCAAATTGTTCAGTCAAACATTTTTTTACATAGTCACGCCGCGCTTTATATATTTTTTTCATTTTCCTGATGTGGCGCTCTAAATGCCTTTCATCAATGAAACGCTTTATAACTGAAAGGGCTGAGGTGAAGGAAGTGGCAAGCTCTTCATATGGATTTGAGTTTATACAAAAACCGTAGCGTAAATCGCTAATCGCTGGATGGATGATAAGGCTTACCGGTTGCTGAAACGGACATCCTGTATCAAAAGGCTAATAAGCATGAAACTTGTATCAATAATAAACAGCTCTTGCACCTATACAAGCTGTTATGAAATCTTTATATTAAATTTTCAAAAAATTATAACAAAATGACAATTTATTTCTTACTTCGACATTATCGCTATGCTAAATTTTAAACAGTTATATTTTATTCCAATAATGACCATTTTTAATTGGAAGGAGATGGGATTATGGAGAAGCAAAAAAAACAGTGGGAGCCAACAGCTATCAAGGAACTGAAAAAGCCAGCAGGCACCTCGATTGTGAAAGCGGCTGGATGTATGAGCTGCTGGGCCTCAAAAAGTATCTCGATGACTAGAGTCTGCTGGCTCCCACATCCGGCAATGCGCCTGCTATAACCATTATATTCAAAAGGATTGCAATGGAGCAGTTTTTTAACTGCTCCCTAAAGTAAAGGAGTAGTGGCAGTGAAGCGCACCCATCCAATGTCATATATATACAGATTTGAGAAACAAAGTTAGAAAACGTGTCGAAAAAAAATTTTTTGACACCCCTGAAAATGGCTACAACCATTGATATATCAACATTTATAGAGGGAGGATTTTATGTCAAAATTGTTAGAAACGGCAACTAACACTTCACCAGAATTTGCGATCCACTTCCAACCTCATGGGGCCATTTTGCTTGACAGAAAAAGCATGTTCTATTTTAGACTTAGCGGCAGGGGAACAGAATTAGCTTTAATGCTTGCCAAAAATAACAGTGTTCAAAAAACGGCAAGAATTTGGGAGATTCTTTCAAAAGAAAAGGTAAGTGAGGAAGAATTAAATAACGAGCTAGATTCACATCCATTTACATCAGCGTGGAAAAAAGGCCTGCTAAATCACCCTTTGATGATCACCGGATCTACAGAGTACTATTTGCCAATCAGCTGCACCCTTCAATTAACAAATATGTGCAATTTGAAGTGTCCTTTCTGTTATGCAAGCTCAGGAAAACCGTATCCAGATGAACTATCATCTTCCCAATGGATAAAAGTGTTGCAAAAACTCGCATCTCACGGTGTAGCTGACATCACCATTACAGGCGGAGAAGCAAAGCTAACAAAAAATTTCTTGAAAATCATTGCCACAGCCAGTTCTTTATTTACGAACGTCAACCTTTTTAGCAATGGCCTAAATTGGCGCGACGATGAGATTGAACTGATCAGCCACTTGGGAAATGTCAGTGTCCAAATAAGTATAGATGGAAACAGCAGCACCCATGACAAGTTAAGAGGGAGAGAAGGAGGATTTTCCGAAAGCTTGAAAAATGCCGAACGTTTTGCTCAATCATCGGTTCCCGTCCTCATTGCTATGACTGTTAACCAACTCAACTACAAAGAAGTTTATGAAGTAATCGAAAAATCGGTGGAAGTTGGCGCAGTTGTATTTCGTGCGGGTCAAACTATTCCCGTAGGCAGAGCATCTGAATATCAAGACATGACAAGCGAAATGAAGGAGAAAGTAAAGCAGCAGTTGGCAGACGCCAAAAAAAGATGGAGTGATCAAATCATTATTATGGATTGGGAAGACCACCATCAAAATGATAGTCTTACAGATTTCTGCACGCCGGGATTTTTGTCATGGTATATTCGTGCGGATGGACAAGTTACACCTTGTCAAATTGAAGATACATCCCTTGGAAACGTCTTAAAAAACAGCATGCAGGAGATCGGTTCACCGGAAAGGCTAATGCAAGCGAAGCGACTTGCTAAACAATGTAGATGTATAGGAAAGATAGAATTACCTGAAGCCGATTTGCCTTTTACCATTCAAAAAGAAGCTGAGGTTAAACCATGATGACGACCATCATCCATTTATTATGGATCATCCTTCCTATTGCAGGAACCTTTCTGTTTTACAAATTCAAACCAAAAACGTACGAATCGCTATTATTACATAAAAAAGAAGCTCGGGAATTGGCAGTGCAATTCATTAAACGGTATTCCGGCATTGATGTATCAGATTGGGATTTTTATGCGATGTATTGGTACGACCGAAATACCGTCAATATGCTGCATCACCTAGGATTGTTAAGCAAAGTTCGCCATATTTTATATCATTGGGGTTTAGTCGAATCATGGAGAATTAGATTCGTTCGAGAAAACCGATCAGTCATCATTGGCATCAATTCAAATGGAGAAATTACGTTTTACACCGCGAACCTGTCAAAGAAAGAAATGGCGAAACATAAAGGCGCTTTTTCCTCTCCGGAACAATTAAAAAAAGAGCTTGCCGTCTCAAATAATGGATTATGGGCTGCATCTCAATTCACAGGTGCAGGCAGAAAAGAAGAAGACTTGGAAAATATTGAAACGTACTGGTATATTGCCGAATCTCAACCAGTAAGAATGAAAATAACGGTTGAAATCCATAACGGGCAAATATTCTATATCGGTTCAGAACAAGAGATATTGACAGAAGACATCGAAACAGCGGTTAAGAAAGAGCAAATGGAATCTACCTTAAATATGACTGGAGTATTAGCGTCATGCCTGGCCGTTATTGCAGCGATCATCATCCTTATCAACCTTCGCCAAAATGCCGGCATCACTGCAAGCATCTTGCTGGGGGCGGTTCTATTCTTTTGTAACATCATAACAATAAAAGAAGACATTCAACTGAGCATCGTCAATACTTATGATTCCCGCCTCAGCATAAAAACGGTTTATGCTCTTGGAATCTTATCGGCAATTTTAGCAGGATTGGCCACAGGTTTCGTCGTATATATATGTTCATTGGCAGGGCACTCTTTGAGTAATGTTCTCCAAATAGCTTTTTTTGATAATGCTGTATGGCAGTTTTTCGTCGGCTTAAGTGTCGGCATCGGCTGCTTAGGTTTTTTTTCAGCAATTTTTTCATGGCTGGAAGAGAAAAATTGGCTGCGAATTTCTCCCGAGTTGTCCAATCGTACCATTTACTTGTCAGGCTTTACATTTAAACAAGGATTAAGCATCGGCCTGCAAAGCTCCATTGCAGAGGAAACAGTCTACCGTTTGTTGATCATTCCGACGATATGGTGGTTGAGCGGCAATTGGGCTTTGGCGATCATCATTTCCTCCATTCTATGGGCCATTATGCACCAAGGAACAGGATTTCATCCCAGATGGATCAGATGGATCCAATTAGTGATCTTTGGCATTATACTGGGATTCTTTTTCATCCAGTTCGGTTTTCTGTCCTCCTTAACCATTCATTTTATTTATAATTTTATTCTTGTCATGAAGCCGCTTTGGGATTACACTTTCCAGAAAAAATTGAAGGCCAGTGAAACCTTCAAACAACCCTCAGTATAACAATGGAGGAGAGGCATGAAGATCATCCAAGTAACCAATTTGAAGAAAAAATATCGTAACGGCGATGGTGTAGAAGATATAACTTTTTCCGTTCATTCAGGAGAAATCGTAGCCTTATTAGGGCCAAACGGGGCAGGTAAAACAACAACCATTAGGTGTCTCGCTGGATTATACACCCCTGATGATGGGACGATCAAAATTGCGGGGCATTCCCCTGGTACGGTTGAAGCGCAGCAATCCGCTTCGCTAATTCCGGATCACCCATATTTGTACCCTACCTTAACCGTAGCGGAACATTTGCAATTTCGCGCCAGAGCCTTCAAAGTTGAAAAAAAAGACCTTCAAAAAAAAGTTTATGAAGCTTTAAAAGCGGTAAATATTGAATCGTTGGCGGATCGATTAAGCGGGCAATTGTCAAGGGGACAAAAGCAAAGGGTTATTTTGGCTGGCGCCATTATACAAAACGCTTCTATATATATATTGGATGAACCAACAATCGGTTTGGATATTTCTTCCAAACAATGGCTTGCCAACTGGCTTGTCCGTAAATCAAAACATCATAGCGCCATTCTCATATCCACCCACAGCCTCGAATTTGTATTGGAAACGGCTAACAGAGTGTTATTAATTCGAGAAGGCCGTATTGTAAAAGAAATGGCCGTACCAAAAAACAACGAAGAATATCCAGCCTGGAAGCAAGAAGTCATACGCAGTTTAGGGGATTGGTCAAATGATTAATATTTGGTCATTTTTGTTCCTTCAAGCGAAAAGAGAAATCGATAGCCAAAAACACGGGATAAAATTCTTTCTGTTCATTTTTGTTTTATTTATATGGTTTTTTCTGTTTCAACTTGAATGGGGGGCTAATTCCAGAAGTTGGGACATTGCCTATACAGGATGGATTTGCTCAGGAATTTTTATTGTCATGACCATTTTTGGGCTGCTTTCCAACCGCATACCTGGGCTCATGCAAGACGTCATATGGCTTTATACCGCCCCTTATTCTTTCACTAAAATCGTTTATTCCATATTATTATGGCGATTGTCTTGGAAAGGGTTGCTCTGTCTTCTCTCAGGAATCACAGCTGATGCCGTTTATTTTTTGGCAGGAAATCCATTTGGCCGGTTAACAGCACAATCAATCCGATTACTTTGTCTCATTGTTTTATTAGAATCATGGATAATGGCTATGTCCTGTGCCAGAACTGTAAAAGGAACAAAAATTGCTTTCTCCTTTGTTGCCTTCATTCTCACCGTTATATATGGTATTGCTCTCTATGGTTCTTTTTTTCAAGCCAATGAATTGATTTGGCAGAAGTATATTAGCTACCATATCGGCTTTATCGGCTATTTATTTACAAACAGCTTTTTGCTGCAAGGGTTTCTTGCCTTTCTAATCATGATCGCCCTTTCGTTCATGATTATTCGAATAACAACGAAAAAATCGGAATGCAAAGAAAAATTGGTAAAAGAAGCTGATTTTTGGGCGGAGTTTCAAGATCATCAAACCGATTTTTTTAAAAACAGCCTGAAAGAGATGCACACATGGTGGGGGCTGAAAGGATTAAACGGTATTTTTTCTTTCCTTTGGCTCGAAATATTGCTTGCCAAGAAATACATTTTTTTTCATGCTACTCATTTGTTTGTTCTTCTCATCTTAGTTCCCGTTTTCATTGCAAAAAACATTTATTGGTTTTATATTTTGGTCGTTTTTACAATCGGAGCTTTTTTCAGCAGTTCCTACTATTCAGGATTAATTAGACATGCAAAGTCTGGAGATCTTTTTTTGCTGCCGGGAAAACTATGGAAAAAAGCATTGCTGCTGGAAGGATCGAATACCGCTTGGATCTTTCTATTTTATCTTTATTGCGTGGGTATGTGGCATTTCCATTTCAACACTGCTTTTACAGATTTCCTTTCATTTAGTTTGTACGGGTTTGGAGGATACATGCTCATGCTTTCCATCCGCTGGGCGGCATTTGTTAGAACATATAAAAAAGACCCCTCTCTCAGCCTGATTTCATACTATAAAAATTTTGCTTTCATTTGTATGGGGAGCACCCTTTGTTACATCCTTTTGTTTTTTCTTTTCAAAAACCTTCTTTTCTATTGGCTGCCTCTTTTCATGATCGTGTTAAGCACGATTTTATTCTTATCTTTCTATCAATATGAACGTTGAATCAGAAGGGATTTAATACTTTTTCTTAAGGAGATGAATTTTCATGAGTTCAAATGAAATAATCTCTCAAGCCTTAACGAAACTAAAAAGCAGCGATGAAGCAACGGTATTTCAAGGAGTGAAAGAGCTAAAAAAAACGGGAAAAGCCGCTGTCCCAATACTCATAAAAGCCTTAAAAGATGAGAAATCCCTCCGAATGATTTCATCCGTTGTGCTGGGGGAATTTGGTGCAGATGCAAAGGAAGCAGTTCCCGAACTCGCTTCGCTTTTAAAAGATGACGACGAAGATATAAGAATGTCAGCTGCTTTATCCTTAATGAGAATCGGACATCACAGTCTGAACGCCCTCGTTGAAGTTGCACGAAATACAGAAGGAAAACCGCGTTTTTGGGCATCATGGGCAATCTCCTTGATCGATCCGTCTAAAATTGAACCTCTTATGTTGAAGTGTCTAAAAGAAGAACTGGATAAGCCGTCCGGAATGGTCAGTCCTTTTGCCGCGGAGGAAGCAATTGGTAAAATTATCGCTATGCAACTAAAGGATCAATGAGGAGGAACAGCACATGGATTTAATACAAACAATGACAAAAGACTTGCCGTGGCTGAACGTTCCAAAAAACGGCCATGATTTCCCATCATCCAATCGGCTTTTGTTTTATTTTTGGTCAATTAGCTGCCCGTATTGCAGTGAATTAACGGATCAGTTATTAGAAGAAACAGTTAATCTTGAAACCTTTCATGTCATTGCCGTTCATGTACCTTATACAGCTGAAGAGAAAGCGTTGGAGCTTGTGAAAACACGAGTAGAGGAAAAAAAGATTACAATTCCTGTAGTTTTAGATCAAAACTATGCAATCGCACAATCTTTTGGTATTCAAGGAATCCCTGCTTTTTGCCTAGTCAATCAACAAATGAAGAAAGAATTATTAACAATGGGAGAGGAAGGTTTTCACAAAATGATGAAAAAAATTAAACAGCTAAAGTAAAGTCTTACCGCTTTTTTCTTGACTTTTTCACTGTAAAAAGAATCGGTTTACCTTTTTAAATATTTCTCTATTAAAATTTATGTTCAACATTCCGTTAACATTTTTCTTGGAGCAATAAATTGAGAGAAAAATTTTTTTGGTTCCTTTTGAAGTTCATTTATTTGCCTTTTGGAATAGTGTCTTTATTCTAAAATCTCTTTTATTGTACATGATCCGA
This sequence comes from Aeribacillus sp. FSL K6-3256, assembly GCF_037965805.1. Lineage (NCBI taxonomy): Bacteria > Bacillati > Bacillota > Bacilli > Caryophanales > Bacillaceae > Aeribacillus > Aeribacillus sp. FSL K6-3256. The sequence goes on along the minus strand of NZ_CP150188.1, from coordinate 278,273 downwards.
TAAAACAGCAGCTAATCTATTAAGACCATCAAAAGGAACCTTTCCATATTCTGTTTCATTTTGCGCCCCTAAGTTTAAATGAAATTTTTTGAGGCTGTTGGAAATGCTATTCCCCAACTCGATGTACTTTTTAATGATAATGCATTCCAATTGCTGGTGAACACAAATTGGAGCGCCGCTCATTCCTGATGTAACATAGGCACTATGAGTTATTGTGTTATGATCAATTTTTCTTATGGAGCCGGTACTCTGTACATATCCAGGAGAAAACAGCTTGTTTAAATTGTTCTTTTAATGCATCGTTTCCGCTTTCTCTTGGATCAAAACGCTTAATAGAAAAAGAGTTCAAGACTAGATTCCGTCCTTCCTGTAAATTTGCAAGCTTTTTCTCCGCTATTAGCTGAATTAAAATATTTCCTACAGCCGTTGCTTCAGAGGGACCGGCAAAAACCGTTTTTCCGCTTACAGCAGCGGTCATTTCGTTTATGAAATCATTTTGCGAGCCGCCTCCGACAATATATAATGAATCGATTGTTCTGCCCGATATACTTTCAATTTCATCCATTGACAAGGAATATAGTATAGCCAGATTTGTAAATACACATCTCGCAATTTCTCCTGCTGATTGCGGCACAGGCTGAAGCGTTTCCCTGCAATATTTCTGAATTTCTTCTACCATATTGTCCGGATTAAAAAATCGCTGATCGTTAAAATTGATAAATTGTTTGCACGGAGGCGCCTTTCTTGCCTCATCAACCATTTGGACAAAATTGTAATCTTTCGTTAAATGTCTTCTCACTTCTTGAATAATCCACATGCCCATAATATTTTTTAAAAAACGGTATGTCCCAAACACTCCCCACTCATTTGTATAATTGTAAAATAATGATTTTTCCGTAATGATTGGCGCATCCGATTCAATCCCAATCAAAGACCAAGTTCCGCTGCTTAAATACGCCCAATTTTTTTCAGCAGCAGGTACTCCTGCAACTGCGGAAGCTGTATCATGAGAACCAACTATAATCACTTTTGTTTCGGGCAGATCGTAATCAGGAAAATATTCGTTTCTGACATATCCGAGCATGTCCCCGGGGTAAGAAAACGGCGGAAACTGCTCACGCTCAATTGACAGCAGCTGAAGCAAATCTTGATCAAAATCTTTTTCTTTCACGTTTAAAAGCTGAGTACAAGATGCGCTTGTCACTTCCGTCACTGCACATCCAGTCAGTTTGTATCCTAAGTAATCAGGAACTGTCATAATCATTTTCGTTTTTTCAAGATTTTCTTTTTTTTCTTCATATAACTGGTATAAGGTGTTGAAGGATAAAAACTGAATGCCTGTTTTTTCATATATATCTTTTTTGGAAATATGCTTCGTAATTTTCTCAATCGTCCGTTCTGTTCTTTTATCTCTGTATGCTATGACCTCTTGCACCCTTTTTCCTTCTTGATCGACCAGCACATAATCTGTAGCCCAAGTATCGATTCCAAGTGTACACCTTTTCACTCCCAATGTTTTGGCATATGCCAATCCCTTTACAATTTCCGTCAGCAAATGATCAATATCCCAATAATACGTTCCATTTCGTTCCGTAAAACCATTGGCAAATCGGTGTATTTCTTCAATTGTCAATTTTCCATTTTTTATATCCCCTATGACAAGCCGTCCGCTTGATGCACCGATGTCAACTGCGATATGTGTCATTTTATCCCTCCTAAAATTCACACAATCTATGAAGCTGCTAAATGTTTCGCTTAAAAATTAGGATAGCGTTCCATAACTAGACATTTTCTTGCTGCTCATGCAGCAGGTCAAAATCTGAGTAAACATTTGCAAACAACTTTTCTTCCATTCTTCAAAAAATTCATTGGCAGTAACCATTAAAAAAGTTTTCCCTTTCCACAAAGCAAGAAAAATCTCTTTACGTTTCCTGCCAATAAAAATTTTGATATTTTAGCCTTCACTTTTTTATTGCAAGGCAAAGAACTTACCGGATCTGCAAAAATAGCAATACTTTCTAAAATAACGAAACCCCTCTCCAATTGCAAAAATGTGAGAGGGGTAATCTCTTTAACGAAAATTAAAAGTCATAGTCTTTAGCATTATCCTTTGTAAAGTCTGTAGGCGGTCCCATAATGACCGTTTTACCATCCTCCCAAACTTCCACTTCTCCTACACCATCTATATTTTGGCCGTTTTCAGGCTTTTTGCCATCAACAAGATCTTTAGCTAAAGCGACTGTCAAATATCCTAATTTGTCAGGCTCCCAAAGGATTGCTACATCTAATGAGCCATCCTCTAAAAATGGAGCTGAATCCTTCGGAAGTGCTGTTCCGACAACAGCGATTTTGTCTTGAAGACCTTTCTCTTGAATAGCTTGAGCTGCGCCAAGAGGAGCAGGAGTTGAAAATGCCATAATCCCTTTAAGGTTCGGATATGATTTAATTAAATCAAGCGTTTTTTGGTATGCCACTTGCTGCTTTTCATCAGTCGCAATTTTATCTGTTACTAGCTTTATTCCTGGATAATTTTCTTCAAGCTCCTTCTTCGCTGCATCGATCCATGAATTTAAGTTTGCTGCCGCAAGACCACCTGTGAGAATGGCGATTTCCCCTTCTTCAGTCCCCATTTGTTCAATTAATGATTTCGCGATATGACGGCCATAAGCTTCGTCATCAATTTGGTGGACAGAAAGTTCAACTAAAGATTGATCTGCTGGTGTATCCCAGTCCATCACGATAATTCCTTTATCCTTCGCTTTTTGTAATACAGGCGATAATGCAGCTGCATCATTCGGTGCAACAGCAATTACATCCACATCTTGACTAATTAAATCTTCAATCACCTTAACCTGCTGGGCAGCATCTGCCTCTGTTGGACCTGTATAAATCACTTCGACTCCAAGATCTTTTCCCGCTTGAATTGCTCCTTTTTCAGATGCATTGAAATAAGGAATGCCAATTAGTTTAGGAACAACGGCAATTTTGATTTTTCCATCGCCCCCGCCAGCCTCATCTTTTCCATCTTTAGATGAATTTGAATTCCCCCCTGCACCCTGCTGAGAAACACATCCTGCAAGAAGACCAAATACAAGCAATAAAGCGACAAATAAACCTGCAATTTTTTTCATACTGTTCCTCCTTGTAAATTTATAGTTTATAAATCTTTTAACCAATTAAAGAAAAGTCATTATGCTGTTTCTGCAAGCTTTTTTTGCTTGTTTTCATCAGCCTTTACTTTAATAAAGTTAATAATTAACACCGCGATTAAAATAACCCCCATAATCACTGTCACAATCGGTCTCGGCACTCCCATTAGATTTAAGCCGCTGGATATCATTTGAAAAATCATAACTGCATATAACGTGCCGATCACTTTCCCATAGCCTCCTTGGATTTCAGTACCGCCAAGAACGGCTGCTGCAACGCTTTGCAATAAATAGGATGATCCAAGATCAACTTTTACTGTGTTATATCTTGATGTCATGATGATAGAAGCAATTGCTGCTAACAAAGCACTATATAAATACACCTTCATTAAAACCTTGCTGTTATTAACCCCTGAAAACAAGGATGCAACCGGATTGCTTCCAACCATATAAACTGATCTTCCCCATACTGTTTTATTCAGCAGTACGGAAGTCAAAATAGCGACAAAGAGAAAGATTATAATCGAAAGCGGAATGAGCCCCAGATAATAACCATTTCCAATCAGCGTGTACTCAGGGCTGAATCCGGATATTGAATTTCCTTTTGTAATGCTGAGAATAAGCCCTTCAAACAATACCATTGTCCCAAGGGTTACAAGAATCGGTGATACTCCGATCTTGGCTATAATAAATCCATTCATAAAACCGCAAAGAAGTCCAACTGCAATGCCTCCTAAAATCGCAATGATCATCGGATATCCATTGCTTGATAATATCGCAATTGCTACCCCTGCCAGCGCTGCCGTATACGTGATCGACAAATCGATTCCGCCTGTTACGATCACCACCATCATGGCTAAAGCAAACAAACCGAACTCAGGCAGCTGAAACATCATATTTGTCAAGTTATTGCTTGATAAAAATCCCGGAACACTTATGCTCATCAAAACAAATAGACCGATGGCAATGAGTCCGAGTATATTTTCTTTTGAAAGCGTAACCTGTTTCATCCTCTCCCCCCTTATGCTTCCACTTCAATTTTTGAAAGCTGCTTTTGCGAGCGTTTATATTGAATATGGTCATACGATACAGCGATTAAAATAATTGCCCCTGTAAAAACCTTTTGCCAGAAAGTATCAATTTTCGCTAATATTAATCCATTTTGTATAATTCCTAGCAGAAGAACACCTAATATCGTTCCAAATATTGTTCCGCGTCCTCCCATTATATTGGCTCCTCCCAGCACCACTGCAGCAATAACCATTAATTCCAAGCCAAGCATTCCGTTCGGATCTACCGCTTTTGTATAAGAAGTTTGAGCAATCGCAGCAATCCCTGCTAAAAAGCCCATATAAGAAAAAACAAATATTTGAACTTTGCTGTAGTTAATTCCGACTCGGACAGCCGATTCTTTGTTTCCGCCAATAGCCATTACTTCGCGGCCGATTAATGTGTATTTAAGAATGTACCATGTCAAAGCTGCTGTAATGATAAAAAGCCAAATAATAATGGATATTCCAAAAACAGAGAAATTCGAAAATTTCAAGAAAACAGTTGGGAAGTTGCTGCTGTTCAAGTATTGGCCGTTTGTAATATACAGAACAAGTCCGTTAATAATACTCATCATCCCTAAAGTAACGACAATCGCCGGAATTTGAATTTTTGCAACTAAAATTCCATTGATAGAGCCTAACAGCACTCCGAAAAGCGGAGCAATGACAAAAATTAACACAATGGTCAGTGGGCTATCAGGCAAAAACATCATCGTCTTGCCCAAAACGACACATACCGCGCTTGTCACTGCTGCAACAGATACATCAATCCCCCCTGTAATGATGACAAGCGTCATTCCAATAGCCAAAATGCCTAATACTGCATTTCCTTTCACAACATCCAACAAATTATCTGCTGTTAAAAATACCGGGCTAATGAAGGCCAATATGATGCATAGAAGTAAAATAATGACAGCAACGCTCATTTCTTTTGATTTTAAAAACGCTTTCATAATTGTGCCTCCTCGCGGATCTTACCCTTTTGCCCAAGCAATGCAAGGTTCATGATGCTTTCCTGTGTCGCTTCATGAATCCCGAGTTCGCCTGCAATTCGTCCATGGCGCATAACGATAATGCGATCGCTAACAGCAAGCACCTCAGGAAGTTCAGAAGAAATCACAATGATTCCCATTCCATTTGCCGCTAATCCTCTTAAAAGCTTATGGATTTCTGACTTGGCACCGATGTCAATTCCGTTAGTCGGCTCATCGATAATCAAAATTTTAGGATTTGTTGACAGCCACTTTCCTATGACTACCTTTTGTTGATTTCCGCCTGACAAATCGCCGGCAGCCCTGTATGGCAGCGGCGGTCTGACATCTAATGATTGTATATAATGCTCAGCTAATTCTATTTCTTTTCTTCGATTAATCAGCAAAAATTTATTTTTTAATTTTTTCAACACAGGAAGCGAAATATTGTTAATGATTGATTGTCTTAAAATAAGCCCTTGCGTCTTCCGGCTTTCAGGAATATAAGCAATTCCTTTTTTTACTGCCTCTTCTGAAGACTTGATCACAGTCTTTTGACCGTTAATGATGATGTCCCCTTTGTAAGGACGATTAATGCCAAAAATAGCTTGCGCCAGCTCGGTGCGACCAGAGCCTACTAGCCCTGTAATTCCAAGAACCTCCCCTTCCCTCAGTTCAAATGAAATATCTTTGAAATTTCCTTCTTTCGCAAGGTTTCTTACTTCAAGCAATGTTTTGCCTGAGGCTGCCTTTTCTTTATTTTTTTCATATAAAATTTTCCGGCCAACCATTAACGTAATTAGTTTTTCTTCTGTTAATTCATTTGCATGATACGTACCGACATATTTGCCATCTCTTAGAACGGTGAATCGATCAGAAACTGTAAACAGTTCTTTTAATTTATGGCTTACAAAAATAATTGAAATCCCTCTTTTTTTCAAAGAAAATATAACTTCGTACAGCTTCTCTACTTCACCGGCGGAAAGTGATGATGTCGGCTCATCCATGACGATTAATTTCGCATCAAACGCAAGCGCCCTCGCTATTTCGACCATCTGCTGCTGGGCTATGCTCAGTTTTTCTACCGGTGTTGAAACATCAATCTCAAAATCAAGCTCTTTTAAAGCCTTTTTGGCCGTTTTTTCCATAAGAGCCCAATCAACTTTTTTCCAAGAATGCTTATCGCTGTCTCTTCCTATATAAATGTTTTCTGCTACCGATAAATTCGGAAATAAGCTTAAGTCCTGGTAAATAATTGATATGCCGCGCATAGTGGCATCAATTGGTCTTCGTATTTTTGCTTCCTTTCCTTCAAAGAAAAACTGGGCTCCTGGATCAGGCTGATAAACTCCAGCTAGTATTTTAATGAGTGTGGATTTACCGGCGCCGTTTTCTCCAATAAGGGCATGAACTTCCCCTTTCTTTACTTCAAGCTTCACGTCATCTAATGCTTTTACACCAGGAAATGTTTTGCTGATATTTAACATTTGAAGCAAGTATTCACTCATGCTATCACCTTATTTCTAACCAGTTGTTATTCCATTTTCTTTACAATATTGCTTTACTTCCTCAAGTGTCGGAATGCCGTCTTGCGCACCCTTTCTAGTTACTTTGATGCCGGAGACAATAACAGCAAATTTGGCAGCTTCCTCTAATGTTTTTCCATCAGCAATTGCGCATGCAAGAGCCCCGGCAAAGGAATCTCCAGCTCCAACCGTATCAATAGCTTTTACCTTTAACGGCGGTATGAATAAAGTCTTGCCTTCATCATAAAGCACGAAACCGCTTCCGCCCATTTTAATAATGCTCTTTTTCATTCCAAAATGAAGGTGGAAATGCTCTGCTGCTTTGATTGCGCTTTCTTCTGAATCAGCTTTAATGCCTGTCAATGTATAGGTTTCCTGTAAATTCGGCGTTATAATGTCGGCATACTGGAGAGCCTCGAGTACTATGCCTTCTGCAGGAGCCGGATCTAATATAACAAACATCCCTTTTCGTTTTGCTGCTTTCATCGCCTGGATAACGGCTTCAACAGGTATTTCCATCTGAATGAGAAGCACCTTGCTGTCCTCAATTGTATGGATCCTTTCCAATATATCTTCAGCGGTTAATGAATCATTTGCGCCTTTTATCACGAGCATTGTGTTTTCAGCTGATGAATCAACTGTAATTAAGGCGCTGCCTGTAGGAACGTTCGGCACTATTTTGATTAATGTCGTGTCGACACGGTTTTGTACTAGTCTTTTTGTTAGTTCGGCACCAAAAGCATCTTCTCCGATCGCACCAATCAAATAAACTTTTTTTCCAAGCTTTGCACAAGCTGTTGCTTGGTTGGCGCCTTTTCCTCCACTAAACAAAACCATGCTGTTCCCGAAAACTGTCTCACCATGGCTCGGATATTTGTCTGTCATCGCAACAATGTCCATATTAATGCTGCCAACTACTGTAATTGAAGACATATTAATCCCCCGTTTTTACCTTGGCTGTTCCTTCAATAAATTGACGAAGATGAATAACAGCATCATGAAGAGACCCTTTGGATTTAAACAAGCTGGATGTGCCGCAAACGAGCATTTTTGCTCCATTTTCCAAAACTTTTGGGATCGTTTCATAACCTATATTGCCGTCAACTTGAATCAAAATATTGTAGCTTTCTTTTTCAATCAATTGATGAAGTTTCTTGATTTTGTTATACATCGTCGGTATGAATTTTTGACCGGCAAAACCGGGGTTCACTGTCATCAATGTGACATAATCAATCACATCCATCACATATTCAATCGATTCAATTGGAGTGGAGGGGTTTAAGGCCACTCCCGCTTTTATGCCTTTAGATTTGATCGTTTGCAAAACGCGCTGCAAGTGAATAGTTGATTCAATATGAACCGAAATCATATCCGCACCGGCATCAGCGAATAAATTTATATGCTCCTCCGGCCTCATAATCATGAGATGAATATCTAACGGCTTATCCGTTGCCGCACGGATGACGTTGACCATATCCGGCCCCATCGTAAAATTCGGAACAAACGAACCGTCCATAATGTCAATGTGAAAAAAATCGACCCCGGCCTGATCAAGTTCTTGCACATCCCTTTTTAAATTTCCCATGTCTGCACACATTAGCGACGGTCCTATCATCGTCACTGAAAATTCCCCCGTTTTCACAGATAAATTCAAGTGTTATCTTTTTATAAACATATTAATGAAATCACTTACTTATGGATAGGGGGTAAAATTCGGATTGGTGTGACAATATTCAGTAAATTTTAAAAAAATAAAAAACGTACTGGAAACAAATTCAGCACAGCTGCCGATACAAAGTTCGGTATGTGCCAACCGTCTTCAGTACGTTCTTTTAAAAAGGTTTCAAGTATTTTTGTATTTCAACGATCAGTTTTCAACGCCTTCAGTGCGTCCTTTTAAAAGCTCCCCCGTTTTTCCCTGTATTGCGACGGTAATAAGCCGGTCCATTGTTTGAATAATCTGCTGAAATATTTTGCATCTTGATATCCGACATGAACAGCTATATCATAAATTTTCATTTCCGTAGCAGCCAATAATTGTTTCGCCTTTTGAATTCTCGCATTCGTTACATAATCCAGAACTGTTTCTCCTGTCTGATTTTTAAAGTATTCGCAAAAGTAGGTTGGGTTTAAATGAACATGGTCCGCAATACGTTTAATGGTAATATTTTCGCCAAGATTAGAATGAATCCATTCTTTTGCTTTAACAATTGGGTCAATTGTATTTTTCCGATAATATTCTCTCATTTTTCTAATTTTCATGATCCAGTTAATCATTTCCTGTCTCAAAACAGAAAAGGAAGCCGGTTCATCCGTAATCGAAAACGCCTCGCTAAGCAGTGTAGGAAGCTCGCTAATCCCATCATCCTGTATCCATTGGTTTATGACCCGGATGCACAAATAACGAACAGATTCTTGAAGCAAAAAAGGAGAGGTCATTTTTTTAAGCTCGTCAAAAAATGAGTTGATTGCTGTTAAAACATTTTGCTCTTCATATTTCATTGCTTCAACCGTTTGTTCAGCCCATTTGTACACTGCCGGCGGAACATCCATAATCTTATTATAGGTAAGGTGCTTTAAAGATTCCGTTTTAAAAAGCTTATTCCCCCCTTGAATCATCCTATATTTCATTGCCTCTCGCAGCTCGTTCTTCACATCCACTAACATTGATAAATCCACAAATGACTGTCCTAAAACAATCGATGCCGTAAAAGGCGTTGTCCTCTGAATGGTTGTTTTGAGCGACAAACAGCTTTGTTCAATTTTCGCTTCTTCCCCGTTATAAATAAGCACCCAATACGAATATTGGTTGTTTTTCCAAATCCAATTGCGTTCCTTTATAAACGATTTTCGAATCGATTCTTTGATGGTGACATCCCATTTCTTCCATTCATCCTTATTTTCGAAGCCGTTTCTAGAAAACGCATTATCTATACCGATATAAAGCAAATTATACTTTCCATCTGGAAAATCACGTGTCCAGTCCAAATACGACACATCCATATTTTCAACTGCCGTTGTATCGCTTAATAATTGGATTTGCTTTTCATACGTCAATTTTGTTTGAATTTCTTCAGCCTCTTCGATTAATCTTTTGTTTTTCTTGTCAGTTACTATAAGCTCCTCTGCTTTTTGTAAGTGGGATTCAAAATTCTCTCGATCTATCGGTTTTAAAATGTAATCAATTGCCCCTTCCCGCAGCGCTGTCTGGACATATTTAAAATCATCATACCCGCTGATAATAATGGAATAAAAGTTATACCCTTTTTCTTTCAGTAGACTAATTAATTCCAATCCGTTTATAACCGGCATTTGCACATCGGTAAATATAAGATCGAAGGCGCCAATTTTTTCATGAATTTCTCTAAAAGCTTCATCTCCGTCTGAGAATACCCCGCAAATGTGCCAGTTTGGCCTAAACTTTTTAATTAGTCTTTCCAGCCCCTGTCTAATCCGCGGCTCGTCATCGACAATTACAACCTTTATCTGATCCGTGATCATTAATCACCTCCTCCTTTCAAAAGAAGCTGGTTTGCTTGATAGGCGTTTATTTTTGGTATTCGAATTTTAATCATAGTACCTTTATTTACGTGACTAGTAATCGATAATCTGTAATGATCCCCAAAAATCATTGTAATTCTGGCATTTACATTGATAATTCCTATGCCGGAATCCCTTCCTAACATTGGATCAGCCATCAATCTTTCATTTAACTCTTCCAGCTTTTCCTTGGCGATTCCAGGACCGCTGTCCAAAACAGTTAAAATGAGGTCCGGATGCTCTTCACAAACTGAAATTTTCACTTTTAGTTCTCTCTGTTTTTCAAGTCCGTATTTGATTGAGTTTTCAATGATTGGCTGCAGCACAAATTTAGGAATATAGTATTCTAGTAATTTCTCTTCTTTTTCAATTTCAAAGTGCAGTCGTTCTTCAAACCGGAACTTCTGTATGCGTAAATAATCTTCAATATGCTGCAGTTCATTCCGTATCGTGACTAATTTATCTTTGTTATTTAAAGAATACCGAAGCATTCTTCCAAGCAAAGTCAGCATTGTTACAACATCTTCTGTTTTTTCTTCTTCGACCGACATGCTGATTGTTTCTAATGTGTTATACATAAAATGAGGATTAATTTGAGATTGCAATGCATATAATTCAGCTGTTTTTTGTTTAAGCTCTACATTATATTTCTGCTTAATCAGCTCTCGAATTTCCATCAGCATTGAATTAAAGCTTTTAGCCAGCTGCCCGACTTCATCATTTGAATGAACAGGTATATTAATGCTTAAATCTCCTTTTTCAACTTCCTTCATCATTTTGCTTAAATTATTTAAAGGACGGGTTACATTCATTGCAAAAAATATGGAAATGGCGGTCGTTATTAAGGCAAACGCTATGAAAATGAGGATTGTCACGTTTCTTACTAAATCCGTTGTTTCTGTTAAATTTTTTATTGGCATGCTATGAGCCATCACCCACGGCAATACACTCGACTCATTTAAGCTAACCAGCAGGCGCTCGCCGTGCTTTTTTATAGTAAAGCTGCCGTTTAAAATTGGATATTTGTCAATTCTCCTATCGACTGTGCCGATTTTGGAGCGATCTGAATGATATATAATCATTCCGTCCTTCGTCATCATCCATACTTCCGCATCTTTTTCATGCAGCAAATCCTTAGCGAACTGCTCTATGAATGTTACATCTACCACAATATATATTGTTCCCAGCTTTTTTCTATTATCGAAGTCGGTGATTTCTTTTATTAGCATAAAATAGGAAGGAGACCCTTCAAAAGTTAAGTTAATTTGACTTGATAACACTACTTCCATACTTCCAACTTTGCTTAAAGAATTCAAATATGGCAACGAACCGTCATGAAAGCCAAAATTCTCATAAGGTAAAGTAGTGCTTGAAAAAACACGGTTCTTCGATATAAGGAACACTCCTAAAATATTGTCTGTGTGGTTTCGCAAGTATGTTCTTGTTAAATAGCTTTCAACAATATACTTATCTCGGAGTCTTTTAGATTGAGTAGTTTCTTCCGATTCCCGTAATATTGTCATCACATCGCTCGAATTATACACTAGGTTTGGAAGCGCTTCCAATTTCCTGATTTCATTTTCGATATTATTATTCACTTGCTTTAATAATCGCGGAGTGTATTTTCCGACTTCTTTCTCGATAGAGGATGTATACTGCGAATACGCTAAAAGACCAAGCAAAGCCATTGGAATAACAGTCAGCAGAACATAGGAAATAATTAGTTTATGTGTTAAAGACAAAGATTTTCGGCTTGAATCGTTTCTTCTCTTAAAAATCATATTGATCCACATTCTCTTTTGTAAAATCGATTGGCTGTCCCATAATCACCATGTCGCCGTCAAAACTAATATTCCCTATATTCTCCACAAACTGTCCATCATACGGCAAATCCTCCAACACTAAGTTTTTGGCTAACGCAATGGTTAAATAACCGAGCTTTTGCGGACTCCATAATGTGATGGTTTGCAGCACATCCTCTTTCAAATATGGTCTTGTCATGTTCGGAGTCGATGTTCCAACAACTTTAATGTCTCCAGATTTTCCGTAATCCTTTAACGCCTGCGCAATAGCAGGCGGGTTCACTGTCGATATACCAATGATCCCTTTTAGATCATCGTATTTTTTTAATAGGTTAACTGTTAAATTGTAAGCTTTGTGAATATCTTCATTCGCATACTCCACATCGAGCAGCTCTAATTCTGGATAATATTCTTCTTGCTGCACCTTTAACCACCTAATCCAATTGTTTAAATTCGCAGCAGTCGGCGAGCCGGTCAAAATAACGTATTTCCCCCTTTCTCCCATTTCTAATGCTAAAAGATCCATAATATGTCTTCCCATTTGCTCGGCATCGACCATATTGACAAAGAAGTCACGATATTTTGCGTCTGTGTCTGCATCCCAAGTGATGACTTTTATCCCTTTTTCACGGGCCTGCTGCAGAACCGTACCCAATTTTTTCGGGTCATTTGCTGAAACAGCAATCACATCTACTTTCTGCTCTATCAGCTTATGAATAACGGCAATTTGTTCCTCTGCGGTTGCCGCAGAAGGCCCTTTATAGATGACTGTAACATTCAAATCCTTCGCTGCTTCTAAGGCTCCTTCCTTTGCTGCTAAAAAATAAGGAATATTAGCGATTTTAGGAACAAGTCCAATGACAATCTCATGTTCATGATTCCTGTTGCTTTCATGATTCATTTGTTCAGTTGGTTTATCTACATAAATAACCTCATATTCTTTTGATAAAGAGCAGGATGCCAAAAGGAACAGGAAAAAAGCAAGGGCGAAAAACTTAAACGTTTTGTTCAATTTTCTCCATACCTTTCCGAAAAGGAAATTTTTTTAAGATCGATTTGATGCTTATCGGAAACTTCCTGCTTCAAAGAAGATGCAAAATACTGTTCCATTGAATAATGGATGCCTTTCCTTTACCGTGATATTCAATAATAGAAACCCCTGTATTGTCCATTTTTATTTTGCGGTAATGCGAAAAAGGTAATCCAAACCATTGCGTTGCAGCAATACGGTTTACTGTGTTATGAGCTACAACAAGCGCATTTTTATCTGGATATGTTTTCGATACCTCTTCAAAAAAAGATTGGATCCGATTATAAACTTGACTTGCAGATTCTCCCGTTTCCCCGGCAAAACACTCTGCCGGATTCGTTAACCAATCTGTCCATGAATCCTTATGTTCTCTCTCAATCATTTGTACCGTTTTTCCTTCCCATTTCCCGAAGTCAATTTCTACAAGACGCTGATCTTCAATAACTGGCAAACCAAACTCTTTGCTTATAATTGCAGCTGTTGCCGATGCTCTTACTAGAGTTGAAGAAAAGACCGCGTGAAACTTTACGTGCTTCAGCGCTTTAGCTGATGCTTCCGCCTGCTTAATCCCTTGCTCTGACAGTGAAACATCCGTCCTTCCGCAATATTTGTTGCCATCCCGATTCCATTCCGTTTCTCCATGGCGTAAAAGGAAAAATCTTGTCACAGCACAACTCCTCTCTTTTTAAGTGCTTGAATAAAGCGTTCATATCCTTCTTCATATTGTTCACTTATATGTTCTTCAAACATCACCTCTTTTTCTCTTTTCAGCATGTTCTCCCCGGCATCTTGAATACTTCCAAAATATGAAGATGCCGCAACAATCGCAGCCCCAATAGCACCGTCGCTATGCTTCATTTTAATAATAGGCTTCTTTAAGACATTGCTCCGTATAGTCAGCCATACATCACTGCTGCTTCCTCCGCCTGCTGTAAAGACAGCCCTCACTTTCTCGCTTGACAGCTTTTCAATCATCTCGTAAGCCATTCTTTCAAGATAGGCAACACCTTCTAAACGGGAAATAAAGAGCTGTTCTTTTGTCAAACCTGGTTCGTCAAAGCCTTGTATGTCAGGAAATGCAAAAGGAAAACGCTCTCCCTTTTGCCGGAGCGGATACGAAATCCACCGGCTTGGGAAATATTCATATGCTTTACTATTTAAATAAGCTAATTCATCTTTTGAATAATCAATTGAAATCCAATCTCCCCCTGTGTTGCTCGCACCGCCCGGCATCCAATATCCATCTGGATGGCGATGGTTATAAAGTATTCCCTTCTCATCTATTATTGGCTCGTATGTAATCCCTTTTATTACTAAAGTTGTGCCAATTGTCGTGTTCCAGTTTCCAGGTGATAATGAACCGGATGCGAACTGCGACGCACAACCGTCAGTCAGTCCGAGTGTAACGCTTACATTTTCCGGCAACCCTGTTTCCTCCATACATTCCTTTGACACATTCCCGGCAAAAGTCCCTGAAGGCAATACGATTGGAAGTGATTTAACAGGTATTTTTAAAGTTTTTTCAATATATTCCGGCCATTTTTCATTATTTAAATCATAGCCGCTTTTAAATGCACTCGTATAATCGGTTATTCCCCATTTTCCCGTTAATTTCCCGATAATATAGTCAGTAGGATGCGCCCATAAACATACATCCTTTGCTATTTGCGGAAAATGTTTATGGAACCAAACAATTTTCGGCAAACCATACGAGCTGGAAAATGCCGTATAATGCCCTGCTGCAAAGGCAGCCTCTCTGCAAAGCGCTGCCTCAGATTCTGACCTGCTGTCGCTGTACATTAAGGCATTGTATAGCGGTTCATATTGTTTATCAAGGGGAATTACAGTACCTGATGTGGAAGTGACAGACAAGGAAACAACTTGATTAAGAATTTTTTGCTCCTTCAAACTATTTGCTACTTGTCGAATAGATTCACCGGTATGCTGCCACCACATAAACGGCGATTGCTCCATTCTTAACTCGTTTCCTTTCGCCAAGTTAAAAGTTACAGTACTGGCTGCATAAATAGTTCCGTTATAACCGATTGCAATTGTGCGAATGCCCTGTGTTCCAATATCAATTCCTATAAAAATTGGCTGCGATTTGTTCATTTCATCAACCTCTGCCACACATTTTTTTCTCTTTCTATTATCTACTGATGCTTCGGATGCTAAAGCTATTAAGTGAAATTGCCGAATCTAGCACTTCCTATATTTACTTTATTTTCTCCATTAGGAGTGAAGCTTTCCTTAATCCACGAAGTCTTTATAATTTTTCAGCTCTTTTAATTCACTGATCGGCTAATTTGAGCAGCAAGGGAATTCATACTCTTGCCATATTTACGACTACTGTCTCTTAGTTAATACTTCCTCCTCATATTTTTGAATTTCTTTTAACCATTCTTCTCTTACAGGAACATTCATTTTCTCACAATAATAATCCCAAATTGCACCGAAAGGATAAGTTTTAAATTCCTCCATAACCGCCAATCTTTCCGTAAAGTTTCCCTTTTCTTGCAATTGCTTTAAATATTCATGCGGCATAAGCATTGCATATAATAAAGCTTTAATCATATTACGCGTTCCAATGACCCATGCAGCAAGACGATTGATGCTGGCATCAAAGAAATCAAGTCCGATTAAAACCTTATGCAGCGCATCATTGCGCACGATTTCAAGCGCTATTTCACGCAATTCATCATCCAAAATCACGACATGGTCGCTGTCCCACCGAACCGGTCTCGATACGTGTAAAGCAAGCCTGTCGCTATAAAGCAAAATCGATGAAATTTTATTTGAGACTGTTTCAGTAGGATGAAAATGACCTGTATCTAATAAATATATTTTATTATTTTGTAAGGCGTACCCTAGATAAAATTCATGCGAGCCGACAACAAAAGACTCAGATCCTATTCCAAACAATTTGCTTTCGACTGCATCCAAATTATATTTCTCATTGATCTCTACACTAAAAATTTTATCCAATGATTCTTTTAATCGCTTCCTTGGAGTCAATCGGTCGCTTGGAATGTCCTTATAGCCGTCCGGAATCCATATATTTGTTAAGCATGGTGTTCCAAGCTCCTTGCCAAAGTACTCACCGATTTTTCGGCTCCTAATACAGTGGTTGATCCAAAATTCTCTAATTCCCGGATCAGGATGAGACAACGTCAGTCCATCTGCTGCTTTTTCATGCGAAAATAAGGTAGGATTAAAATCCAGCCCTATACCAATTTTTTTCGCCCAATTAACCCAGTTTTCAAAATGTTTCGGTTCTAACTGATCTCTTTCCACTTTTTCACCATTTGTTTCTGCATAAATGGCGTGTAGGTTGACACGATGTTTTCCTGGAATTAATGACAGCGCTTTCTCTAAATCCTGCCTTAATTCTTCAGCATTTCTTGCCTTTCCCGGATAATTTCCTGTTACATCAATCCCCCCTGAAAGCTCGCTTGCATCTGCTTCAAATCCTTTTACGTCATCACCTTGCCAGCAATGGATAGAGATTGACGCTTGCTGCAAGTTTTCTAATACTTCTTCAATATTTATTCCCCATTTTTCATAGACTTGCCTTGCTATCTCAAAAGATTCTTTTATAACCATAAATTATCCATCTCCTTTAGTAAACTAGTACTTTTTTCTAATACATTATGAATGTACCTTATGCTGTTTTTATGAACTGTTATGAAAATTTAGAAATTTTAAAGTAAACGGTTTCAATTTTCTTCACTAACTGTCGTACATTCCTTCACCTTTGGACAAATTAAATTCTTTAGCTTGATAAATGCCAGCGTCGGCGCCAAGGAAAGGGGGAAGAGTTCATGACATCTTTTATTTTCGCTTTTTGCATAAATATAAAAATATTCCAAACATACTAGTTGGTTTTTACTGTAATTTCAATTATATAATACTTTTGTTTGTTATTGAATATATTTTTTTATTTTTGTTCTTTATGTTATTTCCTACCTCTGTCCTAATCAAAGAGGTGAACGCAACTTTAGCATCAATTTTTGAATTTTTGACAGACGCTCAGCTTATTTCGAACTTCTTTACAAATCTTATTTCCCGCTTTAATTGCTAGAATTTTCATTATATAATGAAAATAACATTTTTTCAGGAGGGTACATAATGGAAGGATTCCGTTTTTCACACCGCCTGCGGGTGCGCTACTCAGAAATTGACGGACAAAAAATTGTCTTTAACGCCCATTACTTGACATATATTGACGTTGCGGTTATTGACTATTTTGAGGAAGTGTTTGGGCGGGATCTCGAGGAGCTTGCCCAAGAAAATATATTTGATATTGCAATGGTCAAATCAACGCTGGAATATAAAAAGCCAGCCCGTTTTAAAGATACGCTTGAGATCTGGTGCCGAACATCACGAATTGGCGGCTCTAGCCTGACAATGGAGTTTATCATCACAAAAGCGGGAGAAAAAGACCCGCTGGTTCAGGCTGAAGTGATCTATGTCAATTATGATGCCGCCGCTGGAAAATCGAGAGCGATTCCTGATTTCGTCCGTCAGCGAATTAAAGAATACGAACCGGCAGTCAGCCTATAAACGAAATACAAACGTTTAGACCTATAGCTGACTCCTTGCGCCCTTCAGACAGGGGGTCAGTTTTTATAAAACTTTATCTGGACTTTTTGGAGCATTTAATAAAATCACCCCGCCAATGATCAATACTAGACCAACTAATGTAATAATATTAAATGGGTCCCGCCATACTAGAACACCAATTAACGCTGTAAAAGCTGTCCCCAGCCCCGACCAAATCGCGTAGGCCAAGCTTAGCGGAACTGTCTTAAGACATAACGACAAACAATAAAAAGATAATCCATAACCAACTATAACACCAATGGAAGGGAAAAAACTTGTAAATCCATCTGACAATTTAAGCATTGTCGTACCAAATACTTCGCTGATAATAGAAATTCCTAATGCGATAAAACCTTTCATACAATTGCCTCCTCTCTCATCGTTAATGAGAACTGCTGAGTTTCAAAACAACCACTCCACAAATGATTAGAACTAAGCCTAAACATTTTTTAAGATCAATACTTTCTTTATAAAAGATAACACCGACTAATGCAGTTAAAGCCGTACCGAAGCCTGACCATATCGCATAAGCCGTACCAAGCGGTATTGCTTTTAGAGATAAAGATAAGAGATAAAAAGCTGCGCCATACCCCATTACGACTCCGATGGAAGGAAACAACTTTTTAAATCCATTTGATACTTTCAGCATTGAACTTGCAAATACTTCACTTATGATGGCTACTGCCAAAATTACATATTCCTTCATGTGAATCCTCCTAAAACTTAACGGTCCTTCGCACTTTTGTCCTTTGATATAACAATTTGATAGTCTTCGAAAAATACGTTTTGACTGACCTGATAAAATCCAATCCATCGCTTACTCACAGTCATGCACGCAGACTCTCGTCTTTTCACCAGCAACTAGTACAAAATACTAGGAAAAATCATGTCCGCAACATTACGTGGAGAAGAGTTAGAAAAAAAGGAATTCCAGAAAGGTCCAAGGAGATTTTTACAATGGATCTAACGTCTAATCAATAAATGGATCCCCTTGAAAATGGCCACCCACACTATAAATGGTAAGTTCATCGTTTGATGAACTTGAACTTCGTAATCATACATTTCTAAAAGATTTTTAAATATCGAAGAAATTTTGTTCGCTGTCAGAATGACCTCTTTTCCATTACTAATCGTTATCGTTTTAAATGCAAGAGTAGAGTTTATATGAAAGCTGTTCTAGCTATAAATCATTCGAAGCTCTTTAAAAATAGATTTTTTCTTATGAAGTGACAAATTTTTAATTCGTACAATTTCTTTTCCGTCTGGTTGAAGCACAACAAAGGCGTTATGTATGAAATGTTCTTTTGTAGATATTGCCTTATATTCTTCTTTTCCAGAAAAAAACGAATACTTTCCAATTGGAAAGCTCCATTTAGGATGAAGCAACACTTCTTCATCAGTCTGTATTTCACGGATACGAGTTTTCGTTAAATCCATAAATGAATCTTTAAAAATAAACGAATAAGTCATTTTTTCTCTCCATCTTTGTCAAATCCTTTATACTGCTTCCCATTAATTGAAAAAGAATTTCCTTCTACGCATATTTTATCACAGGTTTTCATCATTCTTTCTTCCTCTTATCTATCCACCTTCTCCCCCCCTCACCCTTCGACTCCCATACAGCTACAAGGCTTCGAGAGAATAGAAGATATCATCAATTTTCCACAAAAGAAGAAGCCGAACATGCGCCTGGTGATCAAGTTCGACTTCTTGGACACTTTTTTAAACATGAAAATAAAGATCCGCACTGCGATGCATATCGAGCTATCGCTTCCCGTTAGTGGTACTCGGAAGCATTCGCTGGCTTTCCAGCATCCTGTACTTCTCCGATATATCGCTAGGCATCTGGCTGTGAGCCATCAAGATCATAAAAACTATACACTTGCGCGAGCTGACCGCTTGACACAGATTGACCGTTCCAGCGAGCAACCTTCGGATCACCGGCTAAAGCGGCCGACAAAACGCGGCGTTTCCGAGATGATGAATTGGGGTTCCTTTACAAGGGCATCACGCCAGTTTTCTTCTGTCATACCATAGTGATCAAGCATAATTTCAGAACGCATCCAACCCGGAGTCTGCTACGGCGGTGCATTGATATGGTAAAAGCTTATGGACTAAAGACTTTGCCATACGATGACAGACATCTTGGCTAGATCGTAGAACAGTGATAAACGGTAGTTTTTCTCGTTGTATTCTGCCGTGCCATCCGTTATCTCAACGACCAGCCCGTTCTTATTTCGGATTAACAGGGGTAATGCAAAGTGGAGCGTCAAATACTCTATCTGCAGAGGCATCAAAAGAACGTTTCATCGTTAAGGTTATTGTAGATGTACTAACCATTCTCATCACCCTTTACAAAATAATGAATTTGTTGCAAATACTTTATTTTTTCTCCTTTTTTGCTTTATTCAGCTCATGTTCAAGAACGTCAAACTGTCTGTTCCAAAAACATTCATAAAATCGAAGCCATCTGTAGAAGTAGAAAACGATTTGGAGGTAAGACGACAAATATGCGTTCGTCCTTGCACAGTCCTTTCAAGCAGGGCTGACCGTTCTAATGTTTTGATATGCTTAGCAAAGCTGCTAAAGACATATCAAAAAGGTTCCGCCAATTCCCATACTGTTCGGTCATGAGAGGCAAGTAGACGAATTATTTCTCTTCGCGTCAGATCAGTTAGGCTTGAAAGATGTTGTCTAGTAAGTATAGAACTTGAATTTATTCAACTATTAGTTTAACTATTTCTGTACAGTAATTACTTTTAAGTTCAGATGCATGATAGTAATTCTTTTTTATATCCTGCCCGTTAAAACCGGATATTTTTCTGTACAATCATGGGGCTGTCCAGAAAGTCAGATCCCCATTGAAAACAAAAAATCATAAACACCGATATATCAACGTTTCTAAAACATTAATGGGGGCGTCAATAAGCCGTAAAAACGAATTATTAGACACCCCCATCACCTATTTTGTTAAATTTCTCCTTTTTAGCAGGTGAAACGCTTATAAGAAGTGAATTCATTATATGAGAAAAAATGGCAGATAGCATATAAGGAGAGATATAATGAAATTTTTTACAAAAGAATGGTATGACAAAATGCAGAAGGCGCACCTGCTTACAATTCCCGAGTCTGATGAAGAATGGATGGATTTTATCAAAAGCTTTGAAGAAGACGACGAGGATGTTTACGACTATTTGCGGCAAGATCTTGAATCTATTAAAGACGAATTATTGCAAACATTGCCGGAAACATTTCATCCCTATATTCTGAACGGCACCATTAATCAGCCGACACTGCCAAAGGAAGTGCGGGACGAACTCATCATTTGGTTGAAGGCTAAAATTGAGGAATGCGAAAAAGTGTTAGATGAAGCGAATAATCATTTTGAACATATTCGCGAAAATCTGCCGGAAGAGCTGATCAGCATTTTGGAAGATGGATTACATGACGCAGAATTACAATATATCCATCGCGATTACGATGCACTCAGATTAACGTTAAATGGGGAAGGCAGTTTCAGCAAGGGGGATGCCATCGTTATTGAGATTACTGGAATCAAGGAGGAACAATCCGAAATACCTTTAACACCAGGTATGTTTTGGCTTTATGAAGAAGGGGATCTTAATAACAAAAGCTTCATCTTAAGTGTTTTATTTGACAATCCGATGACGGAATGGAAGGTAGCTGCAAAACAATTTTCCATTACCCATTTTTATAAAACACAAATTTTTCACCACGATCAGGAATTTGAGAAGGAAAATCATAGCCGCCATAAAGCAAAAAAAGAGAGACATAGTCTTCCTTACAAACTGCCGGATCAGTATGCGTCTTTCGTGACCGCTTTACACGAAGGAGAAGCGGAGAAAATGTATTTTTTAACGGAAAAGGAAGCTATAGAAATCGACCGCTTTTTATCTCTTGAGGAATTGAAATTAGAAGGCAGCGTCATCCCGATTGCAGTTTGTACCAATGGAAATATTGTCCTTCACCTTGAAACTCAGAAAATATTTTATCTTGGTGCAAATACAGAGGAGCTAGCTGAAAGCTTTGAAAAATTTTTAGAAGGACTTTATTCAAAACAATTCGTGGATGAAATGCCCCTATTATCAGAGCCGTTACCGACGGAAGAATTGGAAAGCGCACTGTTCAGTGAAGACTTAGAGCTGATCATACGTGCATGGAACACCATTGTTCAAGAACCAGAAAAACATATACCATTAATAGAAAAAACTCTCCCATATTCTTTACAGCATGAAAATGAAGAGATACAACTAATCGGTGAAGTGTATATGGACCATATTCTTTCCTTCAACATTTTGTCTGAGCAATTCATCAATAAACTGAGAAAAAGCACTTAGGAACGAATGCTAAAAAGGCAAGGCTCTTTCTAAATGATCCTGCTCCATACCCCATCGAATGAATTTGTACAACAAACTTATGGTTCCGGGGCTCATGACCTTTTCACCGCTTCTACTAATCGAGTAGGAGGGGGTGACTAACCCCCGACCTCTCACACCACCGTACGTACCATTACTTCTGCCTTCACGGCTCGGGGCTTTCACCCTAGAGATTATTACACTCTGCCGGGCGTACAAAAATAGCAGCACAGACTTGGCCGTAGTCTGTGCTGCTAATCTTAATATGTTTTATTTAAAACAGATTTGGGGTGTGCTAAAAGTACGTTTTATTTGTTGATCAGTTACTATTTATTTTAAGTAGCAAGTGTCAAGTAATCTACTAATAGACAGCGTCCCGGATTATTTCAAACTGCGGTTCAAGAAAGCTTTCGTTCGTTCAAACTTCGGGTTTGTAAAAATCTCAGTCGGAAGTCCGGATTCGATGATTTCCCCGTTGTCCATGAAAATGACTCGGTTTGCAACCTCCTTGGCGAACCCCATCTCATGTGTCACCACAATCATCGTCATGTGCTCTTCAGCCAGCTGCTTCATTACTTGCAGTACTTCGCCGGTTAACTCCGGGTCCAAGGCGGAAGTAGGTTCATCAAACAGCAGGATTTCAGGGTTCATCATAAGCGCACGAGCAATGGCGACTCTTTGTTTTTGACCGCCCGAAAGTTTTGCAGGATAAGCTGATGCCCGATCGGAGAGCCCGATTTTCTTCAGAAGTTCTGTGCTGCGTCGTTCAATTTCCGCATTTAACTCCTTCTTTACTAGCTTAGGAGCAAGTTCCAAATTTTCTTTAACCGTGAGGTGAGGAAAAAGATTAAAATGTTGGAAAACCATTCCCATCTTAGAGGTGATCCGCTTAATCTCCTGCGGTTTTGAGTAAATCCCGTCCTTCACCAAATAATCCCCGGATATACAAATGCTGCCTCCGTCAATTTCCTCAAGATGGACCAGGCTACGGAGCATTGTACTTTTACCAGAGCCAGATGGTCCGATCACAGCAATTACGTCGTTCTTGTTAACATCAAATGTTATCTGTTTTAATACATCCAACTTGCCATATGATTTTTTGAGGTTGGATACTTCAATGAGAACCACACTCACTACTCCTTTTTAATCAAATTTGAACCGTCGTTCGAGCCACTTAAAGAGAACAGTTAATAAGAGCGTCATGATCAGATAAATAATACCTGCGATGAAGAAAGGCACGATTGTAAAATCACGGTTCACAGCAGTCTGTGCATAGTGTAATAATTCTGGTACGGCAACAGCATAGAGCAGTGCGGTATCCTTAACTAGTGTAACCGATTCGTTAGCGACGGCAGGAAGTGCGATGCGGAACATTTGTGGAAGTATGATTCGCGTCATCGTCTGCCATTTATTCAAGCCTAGGACTTGTGATGCCTCATACTGACCTTTATCAATAGCCAGCAAACCGCCGCGGAAAATCTCGGCAAAATATGCAGCATAGTTCAATATAAAACCCAAACAAGCTGCGACAAAGCGGTCTAATACCAAATAATCTCCGATCACAGGGATCATCGGCAGTCCAAAACATATAAAAAGCAGCTGAAGCAGCAATGGGGTGCCCCGCATCACATATATATAAATCTGTGTAAGCCACGATAAAGGCTTAAACCTGCTTCTTACAGCAAGTGTTAGTATGAAGCCGAGCGGAATTGACAACACAATGACGATCAAAAACAGGAGAACCGTCATCTGTGCGCCTAGCAGCATCGGCTTAATGATTGAGTTGAAATAATCTACGGACATGAAAGAATTCCTCCAACAGCAAAACAGGGTTTCTCAAGGAAATCCAAGTTTGGTCTATTTTACTTTAATACCTTATTTTCACCAAACCACTTTTGCGAGATTTCGGCGGCAGTGCCGTCCTCATTCAGCTCATCGAGAGCTTTTTGCAGTTTATTCAGCAGTTCCTCATTACCCTTTTTAACACCAATTCCATATTCTTCTTGTGCAAGGGATTCATCGAGCAGTTTATAAGTATCTTTTTCTTTCGACATGTAATATTTAATGACAACTTCATCAATCACTACTGCATCAACACGTTTTAGCTTTAGATCCTTCAATGCCAGAACATTGTCGGCATACTCCGTAACCGTCTTGATTTTCGATTTAATCGGATTTTTATCCAACGCATCGGCTGCAGAAGATAGAGATTGAAGACCAACCACTTTGCCTTCTAGATCATCAAGTTTAGAAATGTTTGAATCAGCAAGTGTGACCACAACTTGTGCATTTTTCATATAAGGCTTTGTAAAAAGAACCTTCTTTTTGCGCTCCTCCGTAATGGTATACCCGTTCCAAATGAGATCGATCCGTCCGCTGCTTAATTCAGATTCTTTTGTTTTCCAATCGATCGGCTGAAATTTTACCTTTGTTCCCATTTTTTCGGCAGCTGCCTTGGCGTAGTCAATGTCAAACCCTACAATTTCATTATTCTCATCCCGGAACCCCATAGGTGCAAATTTATCATCTATTCCAATTACTAGCGTTTTGTCTTTTTCCTCCGATTTGGAGCATCCTATCAGGAGCGAGAATAACGCTGCCATAGTTAGAATAAACATTGCTAATCGTTTCATACTGTAGATAACCACCTTTAATTTATTTTCATTTTGTTTTTAACCTATTGCATGTCCAAAAAATTTAAATGTCCCCCGCTACTAATCACAATTAAACCATCCGTAAATGTATCTGCAATAGTTCGGACAACATTTGCATCAAATAAGCTCAA
Organism: Aeribacillus sp. FSL K6-3256; assembly: GCF_037965805.1. Lineage (NCBI taxonomy): Bacteria > Bacillati > Bacillota > Bacilli > Caryophanales > Bacillaceae > Aeribacillus > Aeribacillus sp. FSL K6-3256. The sequence goes on along the minus strand of NZ_CP150188.1, from coordinate 253,440 downwards.
AAAAGCAATAACGATAATTGCTATAAAAACGCATCTATGAAGATATCTGCGAGTGTACTTTAATTCGATAATATATTAGAGTAATAAATTAACATAAAATAAAAATAACACAACATAAAAATGAATGTCAATGGATATTTTTAGTTCATTAGCATACTAAAGTATTTGAGAATCATAGTTTTCTATACATATAATTGTATGTTCAATGTTTGATTTGCTTTTTAAATCTCCACCATAAAATCAGGGCTCGAATGACTTGATCGATTACAATGGATAGCCATACTCCTGCTATTCCTAAATTTAATTGGATGCCCAATACATATACACCTACAATACGAATGACCCACATGCCGACCGCTGTACTGTACATGGGGCTTTTTGTATCTCCTGCTCCTTGTAAAGCTCCAGTCAACACCAATCCCATAGCTAATGCTGGTTGGGCAAAAGCATCAATTCTTAATGCCGTAGTAACCATCTCAATAGCCTGTTTATCTGTTGTAAACCAAGTCGCAAGCCAAGGAGAAAGGAAAAACAACAGAACACCTATTATAGACATAAATAACATGGCGATATAAGTCGTCAGCATCCCATATGTATAAGCCTCTTTTTCAAGCTTTGCCCCAATATGCTGCCCTACAAGTGTTGATGCTGCCGCAGCTAAGCCATATCCTAGCATATAGGAAAATGTTTCGATATTCCCGGCAATTGTATGAGCTGCATACGTTTCCGTTCCAATTCGAACAATTAATCCAAAGTAAAGCACTTGCCCTAAACGCATAATTAAGCGTTCAATTGCTGCAGGAGCAGACAGCCTCAAAATAGGCAATGTGAATTTCTTTATATCCAAAGAAGATTTCTGAAATAAAGAAAATGATATAGACGATTTTTGAATGTAATAATAAAGAGCGATGGCTCCCAGCACTCTTACAATGACTGTCGCCCAGGCTGCTCCTGCTAAGCCCAACCCGTGAAATCCCAATAAACCAAAAATGAAAAAGTAGTCCAAAACGATATGGATGATATTAATCCACCAGCTTACTTTCATCGGTGTTTTTGTATCGCCAGCAGCTCGTAAAATACTTCCAAAGATAAACATTAAAGAAATAAAAACAGACGGGACAGCTACAATCCGAAAATAAACAGAGGCGTCTACTAAAACGCTTGGTTCTGCTCCCATAAGACGAAGTAAAGGTTCTGTGAAAAATAAGGTGATAAAACCAAAAAATAAACCTATAAAAAAAGAAAGAATGGTTGACTGCTTAGCAACGGCTTTTGCTTGGCCAATATTACCAGCACCGACATGACGTGCGATCAAAGAAGAAGCCCCTACTCCAACTGCCATGAAAATGGCGATATATACGGCTAGAACAGCATTTGCCACGCCTACTGCTGTGACTTCGTTTAATCCTAATTTTGATACAAAAAGTGTGTCTACAAATCCTACCACTGTTTGCAAAATATTTTCGATCATGGCAGGAACAGCTAATGCTAGGATGATCTTTATTTTTTGTTTTGTTGATCGCTCCTGACTGATACCCTCTGGAATCATCAAAAAATTTAATCCCCTTATCGAATGAAATTCTCTAATGCTTTTTTTAAATCGTTTAATACTTGTTCCTCATTTCCTTGATGAACAGCATTTACTAGACAATTCTCCATATGATCAACAAAAATTACTTTTGCTGCATTATCTAACGCTTTCCTTACAGCCGCAATTTGCAGAAGAATTTCAGGACAGTCTCTTCCTTCTATCGCCATTTCTTTAATGGAACGAACATGTCCCTCAATTCGCGCTAATCGATTAATGACCTGCTTGCGATATTTATGTTCATGATTTTGATGATGGTGGTTTTGACACATATTTCATTCCTCCTTATTATAATAATATCCCCCTAGGGGGGATATGTCATTTTAAAATTTTTTCACCTTTTCAAAATATAAATATGCTGTTCAATCATAGTTAACATAATAGTCACAAAAACCCCTTTAGGCTACAAGTGGTTTCTTATTGATGTAAACTTCGTTGATATTTACGTGCAACCAAGCACATCTTATATCTGCATAGAAAAAGCTGGATTTTAATATAGGGCGATATTGTGAGAGCAACTTTGTAAAGTATACAAGTCCTATTATCACTCTTCACAAAACATACTAAGATTAGTATGTTTTTTTGTCATAGAAAAACTCCCCTAGTGAAGGGGAGCATATATTTTAAGACAGCCTTTACTTTTTCTTAAAAAATTATTATATCCATTCTTTTTGTTAGGATTATTGTTTTGCGCCAAATGATGACTTATTATGAGCGGGCCATGTTGCCCGTTTTTTATTTGTTGCAATGATGTAAACGGCGGCAACTGCGATCAAGACTGCAATCAAGGAACCGAGATTAAATATTCCCTTTTCGGAGTACCATGCAATCGAGTATCCAATCGAACCAGCCATTAAAGCATAATACGTAAATGGGAGCAATGTTTTTCTAATAACTTCTCCTTCTTTTCCTACCAACCCGACTACTGCCGAAGCAGCGACGACATTGTGTACACAAATCATATTCCCAGCCGCACCACCTACCGCCTGAAGGGCAACAATCCAAGTGGGATCAACACCAATTTGGGAACCTACATTATATTGAAATAAAGAAAACATCATATTACTGACCGTGTTGCTGCCAGCTATAAAAGCGCCCACTCCACCAATAAATGTGGAGAAAAAGGGCCAATAATTGCCCGCCAGCGCTGCTACTCCGTTCGCCAATTCAATTGGCATTTGATCATAACCTGCAGCACCGCCGCCTGAATTTAAAAACACTTGAACCATTGGAACGGTAAAAATTAGCGCGGTTGAAGCTGAGATCATCGTTTTCCCTGAATGCATCCAAGCACGTTTGTATGCGCTTCCATTCATACCGTGAATAAAAAAGGTAATCAGTGACACAACAATAAAAATTGTTCCTGGTGAATAAAGCGGTTGAAAGCTAGCCGTAATATTTGTTCCAAACATATTCCGAATCTCAATCGTCCACGCTTGCAGCCATCCGCCGATCGGAAGCGATTTCAACCTGGTCGCCACTAAAAACAGGCCAACTAAAATATACGGAGTCCAAGCGCGAATCATGCTCATCTTGCCGTTCTTGTGTGCGATATCTTTAATCTCAATTTTTCCTATCCAATCCGGATCCCATTTAGACTTTTCTTCAAAATCCCATACTTCTTCTTGAGATGGAATTAAAAAACCTTTTTTCGCAGCGGCAATAACGATTGCTAATCCGACCAAGCCGCCAACCATGGAAGGAAATTCAGGGCCAAGGACATTGGCAACGATGAGATATGGTATCGTCATTGTAAAAGCCGCAAACAAGGCAAATTTCCAAACTTTAATTCCTTCAGAAAACGACTTGTTTTTTCCAAAAAATTTGGTCATTAGGGCTACAACAAATAATGGAACAAGAGTGCCCGTTATCATATGAAGAATAGCAACTTTCGCTCCAATCAAAGTGACCAACGACAGCAAGTTATCAGTAATCGTTGCATCAGCGGATAATCCTGATTGTACGCCGACAAGAATCGGTGTGCCGACAGCACCGAATGAAACGGGTGTGCTTTGAATGACCATGCCCGCCACAACGGCTGCCATCGCTGGGAATCCCAATCCTACTAATAATGGAACAGCAACTGCAGCTGGCGTACCAAAGCCTGCGGATCCTTCAATAAACGAACCAAATAACCATGCGACAATAATTACTTGAATGCGCCGGTCTGGAGAAATATCGGTGAACCCTTGCCGGATTGTTTTAATTCCCCCACTTTCTTGCAAAGTATTTAAAAGCAAAATGGCGCCAAAAATGATGTACAATAGTGTAGCAGCTACAACCAAACCATTTATGGAGGCAGCTATTACATTGGCTGCTGATACTTTCCAAACAAAGAGCGCAAGTATGACGGCCACAACATATGAAATCGGCATCGCTTTGCTAGCTGACCATCGAAACCCAACCAAGAAAATTCCGACGATTAAAATTGGAAGAAGCGATAAAAAAGCCAACAATCCAGTACTCACAAGAGATTTTCCCCTCTCTTATTCAAAATGTAATTCACCCACATGAATGGAAAATCATAGTACACTCATTATATCTTTTATTTTTTTAATTATCAATATTTTCTGAATTTTTTATCATTAACTAATTCCTTTGTTATGCAATAATCAAACCCTTGCCCTATTTGAAAAGTTGGAGCGAAATCAATTCAAATAAGGCGAAGGTATTACTCAAGCATATTCAACAAAACCAAGCCGAGCAGAAATTTGCTTTCCTATTTCAATCATCCGCGGCTGAAGTTGTTTGAGCCTCTCATCTGTCATTCGAATGGTTGGTCCTGATACGCTCACGGCAGCAATGACCTTCCCCAAATGATCAAAAATTGGGGCGGCAATACAACGAATCCCATATTCGTTTTCTTCTAAATCTAGTGCATATCCTTGTTGTTTAACTCGAATGAGCTCTTTCAAAAATGCATCCTTATTCGTAATCGTATTTTTCGTATGCATCGGCAACCCTTTTCTGTCAAGGATGTCTAAAACGACACTTGACGGCAAATTGGCGAGAATGGCCTTTCCTACAGAGGTGCAATGCATTGGGGCACGCTTTCCGACTTTTGAATGCATGCGCAGCGTTTCATTTCCTTCCAATTTTTCAATATAAACGACTTCTCCTTGGTCATAAACAACCAGATGGATGACTTCGTTCGTCTCATTTTCTAATTTTTGCAGGAAAGGTTTTGCTTCTTTGCGAAGATCAATCGATTCTAATAGCTTCGAACTGATTTCCAAAAATTTATACCCCAGTTTATATCGTCCTGTTTCGGAATCTTGTTCAATATAGCCGTACCGGGCAAGTGTAGATAAGATTCGATACACGGAGCTTTTGTTGATATCAATCTGATTGGCAATCTCTGTGACGCCTAAACCTTCTTTTTTTAAGCTGACAAGTTGAATAATGTCCAACGCCCTGCTTACAGACTTGACCATATTGTCCCTTTCCACAGCCGTTCACCTTCTAAAATCTTGGCGGAATTTGCTAGAGTGCAAATTCCGCCATATAAATTTTCTTGATTCCCTTATATTATGACAGGAAGAACAAAAACTGCCAAGTTCTTTCTGTTCCATTATTCACTTTATCATTTGAATACTAAGATTGTTTCCTTCATAACGTGTTAACACGTTTTTTTGCAGCAACAACGGTATTTTTTAATGTGCCGATTCCTTTCATTTCACATTCAATTACATCTCCTGCTTAAACAAAATCGGCTCCAACCGGACTTCCTGTTAAAAGGACATCACCGGGTTTAAGTGTCATGACAGATGATAAATAGGAAATCATTTTCCGAATGGAAATAATCATTAATTCCGTTGAACTATCTTGTTTTTTAACACCGTTCAACTTTGCTTCAACATGAATGCGAAATGTATCAAGTTCTGTTTCAATGACAGGGCCAAGGGGGGGAAATGTGTCAAACGATTTACCGATTGTCCAATGGCCATCTTCATGGAAAACTGCGGCGCCGTTACGTCGTTGCCCACCGTGTACCCAAATACATAATTCAATGCTTCTGATTCCGGCACCATTTTCGTTTGTTTACCGATTACAATTGCCAGCTTAGATTCAAACTTTACCCTGTCTATTCCCTCTGGAATAACAATCTGTTCTTCAGGACAAATAACGGATTTTTATGAACTTCCAGCGCCTTTTCCCGAAGGTTTTTCATACATTCAACTCCTTCATAATAAAACTTTTCATTCATAACCAAAGCCGCGCAACTAAAGATTTTGATCGGTTTTTGTGCATGGAAGATGTAGCTTTTAAATAGAAGGCACCCTTTGGTAGGATGCCTTCATGATGAGAAGTTATTGTTTTACAGCATATTTTGCTTTTGCTTCAAGACGGCGGCGATGCAAAATCGGTTCTGTGTAGCCGTTAGGTTGATCATAACCTTTAAATACGAGGTCACACGCAGCTTGAAATGCGACGGAACGGTCATAATCTTTTGACATCGGGCGGTAGCCAGGTTCATTTTCATTTTGCTTGTCGACTATTTTCGCCATCCGCTTAAGTGTTTCAAGAACTTGTTCTTTCGTAACAATGCCGTGATGCAGCCAGTTTGCGATATGCTGGCTTGAAATCCGCAACGTTGCCCGGTCTTCCATCAAAGCAATATTATTAATATCCGGAACTTTTGAACAGCCGATTCCTAACTCCACCCAACGAACAACATATCCTAAAATTCCTTGTGCATTATTATCTAACTCTTCTTGTATTTCTTCAGGGGTCCAATTCGGGTTTTCTGCAACCGGAATTTGTAAAATTTCATCACGGAGATCTTCAATCGTTTCAGCCAATTTGTTTTGGACATCTGTTACATTTACTTGGTGATAATGGAGAGCATGCAATGTAGCCGCTGTTGGTGATGGCACCCACGCAGTATTGCCGCCTGCTTTTAGATGGCCAATCTTTTGCTTGAGCATTTCCGCCATCATGTCCGGCATTGCCCACATGCCTTTTCCAATTTGCGCACGGCCTTGGAAGCCGCTTTGTAAACCGATATAGACGTTTGAGCGTTCATAGGCTTGCAGCCATTGAGATGTTTTCATATCATTTTTCCGAATCATCGGACCTGCTTCCATTGATGTATGGATTTCATCGCCAGTTCGGTCCAAAAACCCTGTGTTAATAAATACAACACGATCTTTTACTTCCCAAATACAAGCTTTCAAATTCAAAGTTGTGCGCCGTTCCTCATCCATCACACCAATTTTCAGCGTATTCCGTTTTAATCCCAGCAAATCTTCGACGCAGTTAAATAGCAGGTTGGCAAACGCCACTTCCTCAGACCCGTGCATTTTAGGTTTTACAATGTAGATCGAACCTTTCCTGGAGTTTTCAAATTTGCCATTTCCTAAAAGGGAATGTTTAGCAATCAAACTTGTTACAACCGTATCCAATATTCCTTCTGGGATCTCTTCTCCCTCTCCAATGAGCACTGCACTATTTGTCATCAAATGCCCAACGTTACGAATGAGCATAAGTGAACGACCTGGGAGAGTAAACTTTTCTCCTGATTTGGATGTGTATGTTCTGTCAGCATTAAGCGTACGTGTAATCGTTTTATCGTTTTTTGTAAAAGTAGCTGTCAAATCTCCTTTTATGAGGCCAAGCCAATTGCGATAAACAAGCACTTTGTCTTCCGCATCCACTGCCGCCACAGAATCTTCGCAATCCATAATCGTTGTAACAGCCGCTTCCAATAGAATATCTTTAATTCCCGCATCGTCATGTTTTCCAATTGGATGGCTTCGATCGATCTGGATTTCAATATGAAGACCGTTGTTCTTCAATAAAATGGCAGATGGTTTATCCGACTCTCCTCTGTAGCCTACGAACTTTTCTCTTTCTTTAAGAGCGGTTGTCTTGCCATTCATTAAAGTGACAAGCAAATTCCCGTCTTCAACTGCGTATTGAACAGCGTCTCGGTGGAAATGTTCTTGCAACGGCACTACTTCATCAAGGAAGTTTTTCGAAAAGGCAATGACTTTTTCCCCGCGAATCGGATTATACTCTCCTTTTCGTTCAGCCCCATCTTCTTCGCTGATGACATCCGTTCCATAAAGAGCGTCATAAAGGCTTCCCCATCGGGCATTGGCGGCGTTAAGAGCGTACCGTGCGTTATTAATCGGCACTACTAACTGCGGCCCGGCTTGTAGAGCAAGTTCGTCATCGACATTTTCTGTTGTAATCTTAAAGTCTCCCACTTCTTGTTCTAAATAGCCGATTTCCTGCAAAAATGATTTATAGGCTTCAAAGTTGAATTTGTTGCGATGTTCTTTGTGCCATTCGTTGATTTTTTGCTGGATTTCATCACGACGCTTAAGCAAATTTTTATTAATAGGTGTCAGTTCATAAACAAGGTTCTCAAACTGAAGCCAGAATTCATCTTTTTCCACACCGCTTCCCGGCAATGCTTCATTGTTGATAAAATCATACAAATTTTCAGCTACTTGCAAATTGCCGACTTTTACATAGTTTGTTTTCATGGGCACAATTCCTCCTTTAAATGTTATAATTGTTGTTTGTTATTACGAAACACTGTTTCGTAATTGTTTAAAAAAGGATAACATGATGATGGAATCATTTCAATAATTTTCTTAAAATTCTTTTTTATGATGCTGTAACAGATTTCCCCTCTTTTTTCACTTCCAAACAACGTCCCGGAGTTGGGAAGAGCTTCCCGGCATTTAATAAATTTTTCGGATTAAATACTTCCCGAATATCCGTTTGCGCCGCTATTTCTTCGTCGCTAAAAATGAAGCGCATCTCTTCTCTTTTCTCGATCCCTACTCCATGTTCACCTGTAATCGATCCGCCGGCATCTGCACATGCTTGCAAACAGGCGCTGCCAGCTTTTAAAGCCTTTTCTGTTTCGCCCGGTTTTCTGGCATCAAAAAGTACAAGCGGGTGCAGATTGCCATCGCCAGCATGAAAGATATTTGCGATGCGCAGACCATACTCTCGACTGATTTCGTGAATTCTGTTTAACACTTCGGGTAATTTGCTGCGGGGAATCACACCATCCTGAACTAAATAATCAGGAGAGATCGCCCCCATTGCGCCAAATCCAGTTTTGCGGTTTGCCCACCATCTAGCTCTTTCCTCTTCACTTTGTGCCACTTTTACTTCTCGAACATGATTTCTCTTGCAAACTTCTAAAATTTGATGGATTTGCTCGTCTATACCTGCGGATATTCCATCCACTTCAATGAGCAAAAGCGCTTCAATGTCTTTTGGATGGCCGACAGGAAACGCTGCCGCTTCAACCGCTTCTATTGCTATTTGATCCATCATTTCAAGGGCTGCTGGTACAATTCCGGCAGAAATAATGTCCGATACGGCTTGACTGCCATCCGCAACGTTGTCAAAATAAGCGAGCACCGTTTGCTTTGCTTCCGGGTTTTTTAAAATACGAACCGTTATTTTCGTCACAATTCCTAAAGTTCCTTCTGATCCTGTTAAAAGTCCTAATAAATCATAGCCCGGTGCATCAGGTATTCCATCCTTGCCTATTTCAATGACTTCGCCATTTGGCAATACCACTTCAAGCCCTAAAATGTGATTTGTCGTCACACCATATTTTAGACAATGTGCACCGCCCGCATTTTCACCGACATTTCCGCCGATGGTGCAGCAATATTGGCTTGATGGATCAGGCGCATAATAATATCCTTTGTCCGAAATGGAGTTCGTCAGTTTTAAGTTGACAAATCCAGGTTCCACTACTGCACGCCTGTTTTCAAAATCAACGCTTATAAGGCGTTTCATTTTTACAAGACTAATGATTACTTCCCCATTCAACGGGATCGCCCCGCCGCTGAGACCAGTTCCGGCACCGCGGGCAAGGAACGGCAAATCATGTTCGTGGCAATATTTCACAATTTTTGCGACTTCTTCTGTATTATTCGGGAAAACGACTGCCCTCGGCAAACGACGATGAATGGTAAAGCCATCGCAATCATAAGCTAATAAATCTTCTTTTTTATACAAGATGGAACGGTTTCCTTCAACAATGTTTGCAAGGTTTTTTATATGTTTGTCATTTGTTCTTATCCCTTTTAGAGACATTCCTCCCCCTCCTTTAGCCGATCTTCTTTTTGGTACGCCCAATCCAGCAGCTGTACGGTATGAACAATTTTTTGATTTCTTCCGTTTTTTTGAACACCCATCGCCATCTGCAGCATACAGCCGGGGTTTCCCATTACAATCATTTCTGCTTCTTTAGGGACATTCTTCATTTTGCTATCAAGCACTTCTTTAGCCATCTCCGGATTTGTTATATTGTAAATGCCAGCACTGCCGCAGCATCGGTCAGCATTCGCCATTTCAACCATTTCGACCCCAGGTATATCAAGAAGAAGGCTGCGAGGTTCGTCACGAATGCCCTGCCCATGAGCTAAATGGCATGCATCATGATAGACAACACGAGCCTTGATTTCGGCGATGGGCCTTTTATAACCAGTGTCATAAAGGTATTTTGAAATGTCTTCCACCTTTTTTGAAAATGTTTCAGCTTTTTGGCGCCAAACGGGGTCTTCACGGAACAGCTCCGGATATTCTTTTAACATACATCCGCAACCGGCAGAATTTACAATTACTTTTTCAGCATGTTGGAATGCTTCAATATTTTGTTTCGCTAATTTTCTCCCCATTTCCCGGTCGCCTGCATGAACATGAAGAGCCCCGCAGCAAGTTTGATTTTGCGGAATCATAACGTCATTTCCATTTCGAGTTAACACGTTAATTGTTGCTTCATTAATTTCGCTGAACATGACATCCATTACGCAGCCAGTTAAAAACGCAACCGTACTCTTCGTTTCTCCTTTTGCTTTAATGACTTTTTCATGTTTGTACTTTTTCCGCACAGGCTTTTTCACTTCCGGCATGATCGCTTCCATTTCGGCTAAGTGTTGCGGTATGATATTGATCAGCCCTGTTTTACGGACAAACGTTTGCATGCCGCTTTTTTGATACAATTTCAACACATTTCCTAACGTGTACAAGCGATTGTGGTGCGGAAACAAACTATGCAAAAACAGATGGCTGACCGCCTTTTTCCAGCCTTTTAACGGCATGGCTTGGCGAATTTGACCGCGCGCTTCTTCTATCAATCCCCCTACATCAACGTCCGCAGGACAAGCGGTAGTACAAGCGCGGCAATCAAGACAAGCAAAGACAGGATCCATAAAATGTTCGTTCACTTCAAGCTTTCCTTCTGCGACTGATTTAATCAAATGGACGCGTCCGCGGGGAGAATGCTGTTCCTGACCCGTGATCTCATAAGTTGGGCACGATTCTAAACACATACCGCAATGGACACAATCCGCCCATTTGTTTTCATCAGGCGGATCACTCCAAAGGTAATTGCTGAAGCTGTTGGTTTGACAGGCTGGTTCTTTGATAAGATCACTTTCATTTAATCCCATATTTAAATCCCTCCCACAAATCGCTTCGGATTGAGAATGTTGTTCGGATCAATCTTTGTTTTGATTCCTTTGAAAAGAAAGAAATATGGCGGATTTTCCCCCCAAACCTCTATTTTCTGGCGTAAAATAAACGGCAAATGTTTAATGACTGCATACCCATTGAGCTCTTTGACAAAATTCCTTAAATGCTGAATTGCTGAAATGACGTTTTCGCTGCCGCCTCTTAAAATGATTTGACACAATCCGTGGCCTAATCCACCGTGGGCTTCGATAAGCAAATTGTGCGTATCCTGTAATAAATGGCTTTCCCTAATAACTTTTAGGACATCTAAATTGACAACTCCGATTTTCAATACTGCTTCAGTCTCCCCTGTCTGATTAGACACCCTGCCATTCGGGCTGATTGTATAAAAAGATTGCCAAAACTTGCGCGCTTTCTCTTGAGCAAGAATGGTCATTTTCGTTTTAGGAGGCTGAATGCTTTTTAGAAAAGATTCTTGGTAATGAACCGAACTTTCATTATCTTCAAAACTAATGGCCAATGTATAAAATTTTTCACCCGTTAGCTTTTCAGCCAAAGACGGACTTATCAGTTCCAGTGAGACAGGTTCCATCTGCGAATCTAAAAACGCCGCGGCAAATGATCGCATTTCAGCAAAATCTCCTTCTGTAAATGATAAAAGAACATTGCTTTCATATTTTGGCAAAGGACGGAGTTTTAAAGTGATTTCCGTCAAAACCCCCAAAGTGCCCATGGAACCGACAAAAAGTTTGTTCATATCATATCCGGCGACATTTTTCACGACCTTTCCGCCTGTTCGGATGACCTTGCCATTTGGATAAACAACTCGAAGCCCGATGACTGCATCTCTGGCGGATCCATATGCCAAACGTTTGGGACCGCTTTCATTCGCGGCGATAATACCTCCGATGGTCGCATAATCCGGCCAAGCAGGATCTAGAGATATTTTTTGGTTATGTTCTTCTAAGTACTGCTGCAATTCTTGAAATGGTGTACCTGCTTTCACTGTTAATGTCATATCTCCCACTGTATGCTCCACGATTCCTTTTAGATTTGCTAAGGAAAGCAAAATATCAGCCGAATCAATTAGACCGCCAAACCCCCGCTTTGTTCCTCCGCCCACAATGGAAACGGTTTTCCCATTTTTGTTTGCATATTGCAAGATGTGTGAAATTTCGTTTTCAGTTTTTGGATAGACTGCGACTTTTCCGCCATTTCCAAGTGGATGACCTTCATTTTCCTTTACTTCCATTTGACTTTCGGGGAAAACATCTTTTAATTCTGTGTACAACTCTCCTTGGAGCAAATCAAGCACCTCCTATGTTTTGTAATAAGAAACACCGTTTCTATAAATTCGCAAAAGAACAAGCGTTTTAAATCATTTTCTTTCAATCGACTGCAACACTTCTCTTATTACACATATTTGATATGTTATATGTTTACAATTATTAAAACACTCTTATGAAGATTTTTCAACGAATTTTTTGAATTTACAAAAAAATAAGAAAAATGAAATTCTATTAAACTTGCCGTACGTCAAGATGATCTGATGTATAGCCCCCTATCTTTTTTCTCCCTGCCAATATCCTATCAACGAAAAAAGAGACTGAATTGAAAAAGAATTTTTTATGGTCCTTTCCAAACAGCCTCTTTTGAACAAAAATTATTTTGTATCTGGAAGAAATATGGTACAAGCGACATCGAAAAATCTTATTATTCAGAATAGTCCGAAATGATAGCCCTCGGAAAAGAAATCCAGTTCTTGGGTAGAATAGCGCTTAAAACAACACTTAAACACGCATGCCTGGAAGTTCAAACGTTAGCTGTTTCAAAAGTACAATATATGTCAACGAACAACAGCAGCAAATTAATTGGATATTTAACAGCTGTTTATGGTTTCCACCCGTTTATACTAATGAAGAAAGGAACTAGAATACTACACAAGAAAATCCCAATCCCTACACCACTATAAAACAAACCGTTAAATATTTGCATATTATGCTTTTTCAATACTTGAAGCACTATACTAGAAACTAAGACAAAGACTACACCGCTGCTAAGGCCTGAAAAAAACCTGAAAAGGTACCAAAATATATTATTTACTGACCATTCCCATGAGCAGAGTCGTAAAAATGTTCAAAGCTAAAAATATCTTTAAATAAATTGATTCATATCTTCTCAAATTAAAAAAGCTAACAAATAAAGTTCCAGCCAAATTTCCAGCCATCGATTTAGTTATATTCAAGTAGGGGAGGATAGGGGTATAAGCAAATCTTCTGATCCCCATTACAATAATCAATGCAATAATACCGCCGCATAAAGTAAGCCGCGGTTTCATAGTCATCCTTTTATTAATGGGAAGTTACTTATAATTTCTTCTATTTGATTGATGATTGTTTCGATCAGTTCGGCGGCATGCAAATTTTTGCTTAGTCGAGGATTTTGCCCGCACCAAAGCGACATCCACTCTTTATTTTTCTGTTTTGCAGCTTCTGACCGGATATCTTGGGTGAGCATATTTTGAATCGGATAAGCTGGCAAAGCATCTTCATGCTCTTTCATTTTGATGATAAATTCATTTTTTAATCCCCTTGCTGGCTTGCCGCTGAATGCTGAAGTGATTACTGCCTGTTCTTCGGTACCGTTTAATATTGCTTCTTTATGGAGTTCATTTGCTCCGCTTTCTATACAGGTAAGAAAGGCTGTTCCCATTTGAACCGCTTGCGCTCCCAATACAAGAGAAGCTAAAACTCCTCTGCCGTCCATGATACCGCCAGCTGCAATAATAGGAATTGAAACATGATCCGCTACTTGCGGAATAAGGGCCATTGTTCCGATCATTGAATCATCAAAGGATCCTGCAAAACTGCCCCTATGCCCCCCAGCGTCACTGCCTTGAACGACAATCATATCCATCCCAGCCTCTTCATTCAATATGGCTTCTTTTACTGTTGTGGCTGTTCCAATTGTGACAATACCATTATTCTTTAATTGATGAATAATTTCTCTCTGAGGAATGCCAAATGTGAAGCTGCAAACGGGTACTTCATATTTTAAAACGATTTGAATTTGTTCATCAAAAACAGAAGTGTTGATTTGCGGAACATCATTCTTTTTTTCGATCCCTAACATTTGGCGGATAGGTTCCAGCAGTTGATTCGCTCTTTCAATTTCTTCTTGAATGACTGCCGGATGTTCAGGAACAAACAGATTGACACCAAATGGTTTTGAAGTCAATTCCTTTATTTTTTGAATATCCGACTCCAATTTTTCCGGCGTCATATAACCCGCCCCTATCATCCCTAGACCACCTGCATTGGATACAGCAGCAACAAGCTCGGGAGTCGTGATCCCTCCCGCCATTCCCGCTTGTATAATCGGAATTTTAATTGATAGTTTGTCTGTTATTTTTGTATGATTCCACATGCCATGTTCCTCCTTGCCTTATATACGTCAAATCTATAGGTTAACAATACAATAATCACAGCTGTTGGCATTCAATTAATAATGCCATTCATACGATTTGGTCAGCAGCAGAAAAAACGATCACCCAAAACTTAGTGAAACATCAGTTGTCCGGCTTTTTTATTTCTCTTGTTCCCATCCTTCCATCCTAAAATTCACATTATTGGACTGAAATCATGTTGTTCATTCAAGCTGCTTCTACATTCATCTGAAATTGACTTGTATAAAGATGAAAATTTATTTTTTTAATATTTCGCAAATTGTCTTCTATAAATAGTTTATGACCCCATTTTGATGGTGTAAAATAGAAAAAAATGATAATTGTTGTTATGAATCAATTTGAGTGATGGGGGAGAAATAATGTTTGAGCTACAAGATTTAAGAATCATTGCAGCAATAGCAAAAAATAAGGGGATTACGAAGGCTGCAAAAGAGCTTGGATATGTACAGCCCAATGTTACGGCTAGACTAAATAAATTAGAAAGCTGTTTAGGTTTTCCATTATTTATAAGAACCAAAAAAGAGGTTATTCTCACACCGAACGGCAAAGTCTTTCTTAACTATGCTAATTTGATTTTAAATTTGTGTCGCGAAGCTGAAAAAGCAATGAATAAACTGGCAATCCCCGATGGAGAATTAAACATAGGCTCCATGGAAACAACCTCCTATGTACGTCTTCCCCACATATTAAAACAATATTCAGCTAATTATCCTAACGTAAAAATTAAATTGCAAACCGGTACCACAAAAGAATTAATAGATAAGGTCTTACATCATGATATAGAGGGTGCATTTGTTGCTGGACCTGTTAATCATCCGGATCTTATCGAAAACGTTATTTTTAAAGAAAGACTGGTACTTATCACCAATACTCCTGACAATCCTCTTAAAAACAAGAAATGCACTTTAGTTGTATTTAAAGAAGGGTGTTACTATCGAGAAGTGTTTACCAGAATCATGAACGACTATCATATAACGATTCAAAATGTAATAGAGGTAGACGCCGCACAAGCTATTTTAAATTGTGTTCGTGCAGGAGTTGGAATTTCTTTGATTCCCGAGTCTATGTCAAAATTAACAAAAAGTCTATACACATATCCCATTGATAAGGACTACGTAAACGTAGATACTGTGTTTATCACTCGTAAGTCACTTGCCAAAACATTAGCTTTTAACAAATTTGTTGAACTTTTAACTCTATAAAAATGAAGCAACAAGTTTTTTCAAGAAAATCATGAATGATTGAATTCATAAAATAGCTTTCTTTTCTTTTGATAAGTGACTCCTTTCCTCTTTCGATTTCAAATTTTTCGGTATTTTTTCTTTTTGTCAGATCCAATAATTTTTTCGTGCTAATTGTTATTTGAAAAACTGTCGAGGACCGTGTTTCAGAATCAATGGGGTTTCTGTTTTTCTTCACAGCGGTAAAAAGGCCACATCATGCGGGAGAGGGAACATCTCTTAAATATCTATAGCTTATCAGCCTATTGAAGTAAGCAAAAAATTTTAGATGGATGAAATTTACAAACCTTGCAAAACCTTTTAGAGATTGTATTAACATCTTTTAATTCGAATTTTTAATTAATTGGATCAGCTGTTCATATTTTACAGTGTGATCAACACAACTTTAATTTTGCCTCTCCTTTTGTACCAATTTTTACCTAAATCAGTATTTGTGAAATGCACTTCATTTTCTAATCTTGAAAGGAAACTGCCACAAATTTCCTATTTTCCAAATATAATCACCACTCTGAACAAAATTTATGGTAATATATTGAATATTGCAGCATGTTTATTTTACATTTTAGCTACTGCACTATTTATCGCAATAAGAGGCAGGATACTGCCACTCTAATAGAGTAAACGAAAGTCAAGAAGCAATAAATAGACAATAAAAGGTTTGTTTCACTTTTCTCATAGTCACAGCAAAATCGTGATGCTCATCCAATAGCGAAACATTTTAAAAACATGGCTTGTACTCTATATAACACCTTGTCCATGAATCTTTGGCATTTTTCTCGATGGATGGCAAGCGGTTGAAGTCTAGACTTGCCGCTATTTTTGTATTATCAAAAATTGAGGTGCTTGTCTCGTTTTTTTTGTGCACATTTTCACAAATAAATTCAGTTTGACTTGTTACATTAATTTTTGAAGCAAGGTTTCACTTATATTTTTTACACTTTTTCAACTGTGCCTTGCTTGTAATACTTGAACTTTGTTATTTTTTCTGTTCTTAAACAAACCGTGCCTTCATTACATCTGTCAATTTCCCAGCCGGTTGTAATAGAAATTGGCTGATTTCTCGGAGTATTTATTCGCGATTTTGCCTTACATGTTTGTAACCAGTAGGGCAGGAAAACTTGAATTAAATAGTTTATCTATAGGTTTATTTGATCATAATAACGGAAGTAAGGAAAATGATTTGAACATTTTTCCTTTGTATCATTCAACAAATTGAACGTCTAAATTTGTCGTTTTATACAAAAAGAAATTGAAATATAGTATGATAAAATTTATTCAAATCTAAATGTAAGCGTCACAATTTGATTATCAAGAGGAGTTGCGGGGAATAATAACTTAAATTTTTCGATCATGAAATCTGACATATGATGACCTTCGCAACAGAACATTGAAAGGGATTTCATTTATAAACTTAAGGAGGAACGATCATGGAAAATCAGCTGCAAAGAGGTTTAAAAGAAAGACATATTACACTGATTGCATTAGGTTCTGCAATCGGAGTCGGGCTGTTTTTAGGATCTTCAAGCTCAATCAAGCTGGCAGGTCCCGGTATAATGTTATCCTACCTTTTCTGCGGAATCATTTTATTTTTCATTTTAAGAGCGTTAGGAGAAATGGCTGTCCATCATCCCGTTGCCGGTTCATTCAGCCAATACGCCAATGATTATCTTGGTAATCTGGCAGGATATATTACAGGGTGGAATTATTGGTTTGTATGGGTCATTACTTGTATGACCGAGCTGACAGCCGTTGGAATCTATATGGAATTTTGGTTTCCGGAGGTTCCGCGATGGATTTGGATTCTGGCAGCATTAATCATCATGATGAGCTTTAACTTTCTTCAAGTCAGTGCTTACGGTGAGTTGGAATTCTGGTTTGCCCTAATCAAAATTATTGCGATTATCTTTATGATTATTATTGGCTTAGCCATGATTTTGTTCGGATTCGGCAATAACGGAGTTCCTACAGGAATCAGCAATTTGTGGGAGCACGGCGGCTTTCTTCCTAACGGTCTTGAAGGTGTCTTAATGTCATTTCAAATGGTTATGTTTGCCTTTCTAGGAATCGAAATGATCGGCGTAACAGCCGGTGAAGCAAAAGATCCGGAAAAAACGCTGCCTAGAGCCATTAATTCTACTTTACTTCGTATATTAATTTTTTATGTGGGTGCGTTGTTTGTCATTTTGTCCATTTATCCGTGGAATGAAATCGGGACAAGTGGAAGCCCCTTCGTTTTAACCTTTGACAAAATCGGTATCCCGGCCGCAGCAGGCATTATCAACTTTGTCGTTTTAACCGCTGCCCTTTCCTCCTGTAATACAGGAATTTTCAGTTCGGGACGTATGTTATACAACCTTTCCCATAATGGACAAGCTCCGAAGGCATTTGGCACATTAAACAAAAAAGGCGTTCCTTTTAGAGGGGTTATGGTTACATCAGCCGTTTTATTATTCGGAGTTCTGCTCAACTATTTAGTACCGGCTAAAGTATTTACTTGGATTGCATCTATCTCAACATTTGGCGCTTTATTGACTTGGTTTATTATTTTATTAGCACAATGGCGATTCCGAAAATCGATTACACCTGAACAACAAAAAAATATCAAATTTAAAACCCCGCTATACCCGTTATCCACTTTCATTGCAGGGGCGTTTCTCATATTTGTCGCAATTCTGCTCGGCTACTATCCAGACACAAGAATCGCCTTAATAGTCGGTCCGCTTTGGGTTGCCATTTTAGTCATTGCATATTACGCTGCCAACTTGAATAAAAGACAAAACGAAGCTGAAGTGAAAGAGACTTGATCGTTTTGGACAGCGGTTCGCTATCGAATGTCTTACTTTTAAAAATGCGGTTTACAATTTTCTAACCGCCTGATCAATCGTTAAGAGGCCCCCATCTCTGATAGGGGTTCTCTTTTCGTTTTGATCTGGTATCTTTCGAAAAGGAGTCTATATTTTCAAACGATCTTTCAAGCTGCATTTAAAACTTTTTAAGGGGGACTGCAAATTTTTGAATAGTTCAATTACATTTATTAGGTTTACAGGCTATTAGCCATAATAAAGCCGAGGAAGCGATGACACTTGGAACAAATTATTCAATACCTGCAACACTTAATTCCATCATTTCGGAACGATACTGTCTAAATGTTGACGAACAGCCTCTTCGGTCATTTCGCCGGTAATTTTATCCACGATTTCTCCCTTTTCATTAATGAGAAAAGTAATCGGAAGGGTTTGAACTTTGTATAGATCGGCTGTATCTCCTTTCCAATCCAACAAAACGGGAAAACTCAATCCTTTTTTAGATACGAATTGATCCACTAATATTCTTGGTTCACCTACATCAACGGCCAGAATTTCAATTCCTTTATCTTTATATTCTTTATAAGCCGATTCCAAATACGGCATTTCTTTTTCACAAGGAGGACAATAGGTTGCCCAAAAGTTAAGCAGAACCCCTTTTCCTCGATAATCTTCTAAATTGACTTCATTCCCTTTTAAATCAATTAAAATAAAATTAGGAGCAAGGGTTGTTCCAGTTGAAGCAGTTGCTCCTTTGTCCTTAATAAAATTACTATAAATTGCGTAACCAATTCCTAAAACTAATATGGAAGCGATGACCCCCCGTATGAATAGCACCACCTGTTTTCTTTTATTATTCATTTAAATAGTCTGACTCCTTTCACTCCGTTAAATGAAATGAGAGAATGGGCATTTCATGAAGGCCTTGATAATCGACATGAGCAATCACTTGATGTTCACCTGGCTCAACAAATTTCACATCTAATTGATAGATTCCATCTTCGTTTGGCTCAACAGGCAATCTGCCGAAAGATACTCCATTTTCGATCACTTCAAACGTAACTTTGGCTTCTTTGCTCACATTTTCAGTCCCGTATGTCACTTTTGAAGTAAATGTCACTTTTTCATTCAGCTGAATCTGTTTTGGATCACTTTCTAATGTCACTTTTAATTGTGGCTCTTCACTATTTTTTTGTTGATTAGCTGAATTGGAACATCCAGCCAGCAATAGCATGAACAGAACAAGAACCGTAACTATTATTCGCATCATACTACTCCTTTATGGAACGAAGACTCTTCCTTTTCTCATCAGCGCATTGCCGGGAAAAAGAAGAGTCTTACAATTATTATATTTTTTTAATTGGCTTCATTTTTTAAATTTGTCCAGAACAACAGACGCTTTTTGATTTTTTCAAAAACGATCATGGTAATCAGAATGACAATACTATTAAAAATAATTCCTGCCAGAACTAAATCATATTGAGTAAAATCGGTGTAATACTGTATAAAGCGACCCATTCCTGATTCAGCACCAAACATCTCTACCATTATTAAGACAATAAACGCGAATGCGAGAGATGTCCCGACTCCATTCAAAATTAACGGCGAGCTTGCTGGAAGAATCATTTTCAAAAACAAGTCTTTTCCCTTCAATCCGATTGTTTTTGCATTGTCCCAGTATGGTTTGTCTATTAAAAGCACCCCTTGAATCGTGCCGAGAAAAATAGGCCAAAACGTTGCAATGAATAAGATAAAAATCGAAGCCGATTTAAAAGATGGAAACAATGCAATTGCATACGGAACAAACAATGTCGGCGGAAGCGGGCTGAAAGTCTGGAAAAACGGCTCTAAAATGGCACGGAATCGATGATGCAAACCAAAGTATAAACCGCCGCCAATCCCTAATACGAGCGATAACACAAAACCAGGAACTAATAACCCCATTGAACTGACAAACCCTTGCAACAATTCCTTAATGGCTTTCACAAACGCCATGACAACAATTTCAGGAGATGGAAAAATAACTGGATCAAGCAATTCAGTGAAATTTGTAATGTAAATCCATAGCCCAAGAAGGGCTACGGCGATCAGAGTTGAATAAATATAAACATGTAAAAACTTTTTCACAGTATCTCTCCTCCCCTATAAATTTTGTTTTTTAAATCTTTCTAATACCTTTTTGTAATATTCATCATTTGGATTTTCTTTAATTAGTTCGTCTAATGCCTGTTCATAAAAAGTCAGATTCAAATGAGAATTAACATCGATTTTCTTTGCATCCTCTTCTTTCACATATCCAATTTTTATCATTCTTTCCCACACTTCTAAAGTTTCTTTTTTATTCGGATCAGCTGAGTTAATTAAATGCGGCTCATTAACAATTTCATTAATCTGCTCTTTAGGTAAATTTTTAAATCTGTCTAATGAAGCTTCTAGATTTTTTTCAGGGCTTTCCAATTTCACACGTTCAGCTTTAATGAGGGCCTTCATAAATTTTTTATAAGCAATTGCTTGATCATCTGAAATCTCGCCTCTTACCGTCACACGGCAGCAAGCAGCATTTTTATCCAGATCATTAATCCATAGAATAGGAGCTAAACCTAATTTCAATGTTTTTGTTAAATGAGCTGTACCCGATACCCCGACATCAATTTTCCCTGTTTTTACAGCCTCAAGTATGGCAGACAACGTTTTAAATTCTACAAATTTTACATCCTTATGGATATCAATGCCTGCTTTCTGAAGCTCCGATTTAAAGTAAACATCATTCGTATGCAAAGGTATAGAACCTATTGTTTTTCCTTTAAAATCTTGTAACGTTTTATATTCGTCCTTATGTTCTTCTTTTACAACAATCGGATGTCCACCTTCCATATGACCGCCAATCAGCTCAAAATTTGAACCTTGGGCAATAAAATTCAGCGGAGCAGTTGAACCGAAAGTTAAGCCGATATCAATTTTTCCTGCCTGCAATGCATTTAATCCGTCTGCTGAACTTTGAAATGGCACCATTTCCACTTTTAAATTCTCTTCTTCAAAAAATCCTTGATCGATGGCAATATCCGCAAGAGGTGCACCATATATTGAACCATAACCAACTTTTAACTCATATGTTTTTTCGTTATCCTTCTCTTCAGCTTTTTCACTTGACGATGCATTTTGTTTTGATGCTGCTTCATTTGCAGTTTCTTTACCGCCGCAAGCGGATAAAACTAAAATAGCTGATAAACCAATCCCGATTAGCCAATTTCTCTTTTTCATTTTTTTCCTCCTCTAATACACTCCAACTATATACTCTAAAAATTCATGTGTCTTTGTAAGGAATACGGTATATTTTTTTTACAGATTTTAAGACATTATTTGTTTAAATTCCTGAACCATCCACAAGAGCTTCCTTACTTTCCTCTAATTTGTCGAAAATGCCTTGGTTCATGACACCTAAAACATAATCTCTGAATTTTACAAATTCTAAGCTTTGATATAGCTGTTTCCGATTTCTCGGCTTAGGAAAAGGAACGTCAATCACTTCCGCAATTCTCCCTGGCGGCCCCGGGGTAAACATGACAATGCGGTCCGCTAAGAAAATCGCTTCTTCTGCATCATGTGTGACAAACACAATGGTTCTCTGCTGTTCCCTATTCACTTGAAGGATTAAATTTTGCAAATGTATTCTTGTCAACGGGTCAAGTGCCCCGAATGGTTCATCCATGAACATCAAATCTGACCCTATTGATAATGCTCTCGCAATCGCCGCACGCTGGCGCATCCCGCCGGACATTTCCCCTGGATATTTATCAACAGCATGACTAAGCTGAACTAATTCCAAATAACTTTGGGCCAAGTGTTCTAATTCCTTTTTTGTTTTTGATTTTTTCAGCTTTTGCCTTAATGCCAGAATGACATTTTCTTTCGCTGTCAGCCAAGGAAATAGCGAGTAGTCCTGAAAAACAACAGAGCAATCTGGTATAGAGTCAGTAAGTAATTGATTATTGACGAAAATTTCTCCTTTATTAGGCCGGGATAATCCGATTAGCAATCGTAGAAGTGTACTTTTTCCCGAGCCGCTCGGTCCCATAAAGACGATAAATTCTCCTTCTTTTATCGTTAAATTAATATCTTGCAGGATTTCTAAGCCGTCGTACTCAAAATAAATGGATTTAACTTCAATTTTATTTTGGTCTGCGATTTCCTTTTGCTCTGCGCTACGATTAAGAACCATTGCCATTTTTGATCCACTCCCTCAGTTGATTTTAAATTTTAAAATTACTGATTGTTCTGTGATCCCTTCCTTTAACTGCTAACTAACCAATTTTACAAACAACTTCACTTTCACAATTTCGTTTTCGGCCTTTGAATTCCGCAGTCAGTTTGCCCCGCCAAACCGCACTTCATTTTCACGATTTCGTTTCCAACCCTGTCCTCCTTTTTCCTATAATTCTTCTTTTTTTAACAACGGTCTGAAGTTTGCCGAAATTGGCGACTTCTTTTTCACAGTAAACCATGAGTAAATGAAACTGACCACACATAAAGCAAGAACAATCCAAGGAAAATAGCTTACCGGTTCCGGCTGACCGGGCTGCACCATCGCCCAAATAGGGATAAGAATACTGAGCAAGCCTAATGATGGAAACAAATATTTTTTATGAAAAGGCCATTTTTCTTTTTTATAAAATATAACTGCAAGATTTAATAAAGAATAAATGAGCAAGAGCGGGATCGTGCCAATTGTACTGAGATAACCGAATGCAGTTACCCATCCTTTACTAAGCAAACCAATTAAAATCGCAGCCAACATTCCTAAGATAAAAAGAAGTGTCAGTGTGCCGATAGGCGTCCCCCATTTTGAAACCCTTGATAATTTTCTATAAATTAATCCTTCTCGAGCTGAGTTAAACGCAATTCGGGAGAAGCCGTTCAAGCAGGCGATGGTCATTCCAAGTATGCTAGTGAATCCTGCAATAATAGCTAATACAGAAAAGCTGCCTAAATACTGATTAGAAAGATCAATAAACGGATTAGTACTTTTAACTAAATCGTCAATATGATTCGAAAATCCTTGAATAATACTATAATTGACAAATATATAGAAGACCGACATGATCGCAATGCTTACGAGAACTGCACGAGCAGTATTTCGTTTTGGATTATCCGTTTCTTCTGCCAAAGCAGCTGAGTTTTCAAAGCCAATAAACAAATAG
The DNA here is from genome assembly GCF_037965805.1 of Aeribacillus sp. FSL K6-3256. Taxonomy (NCBI): domain Bacteria; kingdom Bacillati; phylum Bacillota; class Bacilli; order Caryophanales; family Bacillaceae; genus Aeribacillus; species Aeribacillus sp. FSL K6-3256. The sequence continues at coordinate 229,687 of NZ_CP150188.1, read as the reverse complement.
ATCGCAAGCGGAAAGGCTAAGCTAAGTCCTGCTATGCCATTCTGAATTGAAGAAAATGCAAAAGGCTTTAAAGATAACGGCGCTGGCGGATGCAATAAAACTAACACTGAAACGAAAACAAGGACTGCAACCTCAATGAATAATGCCACCGCAGCAATTTTAGTCGAACTATAAATTCCCACCACTGTAATGGCCCAAACGATTAAACCTAAAATAATAGTAGGGACGATCCAATGAATGTGAATGTTATATAAGGCTAGTGAATCAGATGTCCATCCCCCAAGCTCAATAAAAGCTGAGCCGGCTAAAAAGATAGTACCGATTAAAAAAACAAGTGAAGCTGTAGTGCCGACAATATCACCAAAAGTCATACTAATATACTTGATGAGCGATCCGCTGCTAGGATGAATTTTTGAAAAATTTGTTAAGCTGAGCCCAACCATTGTGATCGCTACTGTAGCAAGTAAGAGTGTTAACGGAGATCCAATTCCCGAAGCCGCAAATATAACTGGGAATCCATAATATATTGCTGCTGCTGGAGCCATTTGCGCCAGCGTAGAACTTATGGCATCAAAAGCAGTTAGTTTTTTCTTTGGTTTCAGCTGGATTTTTAAATTTTCTTCCATTTCTCCACCTCCTCATAGTTTTTATTCAAAAGTAGTTTTTAATAGGGTTTCAAACTTGCGCCTCAATAGGCTGCGTCATTTTTTCCTTATCCCGTACGAAAGGGAAATGGAATCCCCCTTCCGTCGAAATAATGTAAAATTCGATCGGACACTTGCTTTTGTGTACCTATAAGCGCCGTTAAATTGGCTTTCAATTTTATCCAAGATCGTTTTCCGAGCTTCTTCTCAGAGCTTGCATCTCCATTGCATAAAATCGCTGGGCTTCTTAACCAGCATATCTTTCATTTCAGCATCTTTTCTAGCAGCAGAGATGCGTTGTTCCAAGCTTACTTGAATGAAGTTTGACTTGATGAAGCATTTTATTCATTTCTCCTTCCTGAAATATAATTATTCATATATATTTAGTCGAATTTTTGAGTAAAAATCTCGGTAAAATCTATACTTCTCAGTGTAATTATTTTTTCTGCAACAGGCACCCGAGGTTTCGATATTTTGCACCTATATGATTTTCTGATAAACGAGAATTTCCTTTTCCAAATAATTTCTCTCGAAGAGTTCCTTCTTCATAATCTTTTTTCAACAAACCTCGTTTCTGAAGTTCAGGCACTACGAGATCCACAATATCCTTAAATGTTCCTGGTGTAATTGCATAAGCCAAGTTAAATCCATCAATATCAGTTTCATCAATCCATTCTTCAAACGTATCAACAATTTGTTCAGGTGTTCCAACTATCACTGGTCCCATGCCGCCAATGCCTGCGAAATTTGCCAGCTCGCGAACGGTCCATTTCTTATTTGGGCTTGCCTTTGTTAGTGATTCAAGCATGGATCTAACGGCATTTGTCTCAATGTATTCAATTTCTTGATCAGGTTCATATTTAGAGAAATCCACTCCCGACCAGCCGCTCAGCAAGGAAAGTGCTCCTTCATAACTGATATATTGGGATAAATCCTCATATTTAGCCCGCGCCTCTTCCTCCGTCCGGCCAACAATTACCGTCATTAATGCAAACACTTTAATGCTTTGAGGGTTTCTTCCCAATGAAGCTGCCTGAGCTCTTAAATCCTTGACATATAAAGTGATCGCTTCCTTTCCAGGAGCAGAAATAAAGGTGCATTCTGCATGTTTAGCAGCAAACTGACGGCCTCTAGTTGAACCTCCAGCCTGATACAAGACAGGAGTTCTTTGCGGCGACGGTTCACATAAATGTATACCAGGCACATGAAAATATTTACCGTGATGGTGAATTTCATGAACCTTTGTCGGATCTGTAAAAATTCTTTTTTCTTTATCTTTTATGACCGCATCATCTTCCCAGCTGCCTTCCCATAATTTATAACAAACTTCGATATACTCTTCCGCAACATTGTATCTTTCCGAATGGATAAATCGATCTCCAATATCAATATTTCTTGTCCCGCTTTCTAAGTACGAAGTCACAATGTTCCAAGCAATCCTTCCTTTTGTTAAATGATCCAATGTGGACATCCTGCGTGCAAACGTGTAAGGATGTTCAAATGTTGTCGAGCATGTAATTCCAAAGCCTAAGTGTTGCGTTGCGTTCGCCATCGCCGAGACAAGCATCATCGGATCATTTACGGGCACCTGTGTCGCTTCACGTACTGTTGTAGTTTTATCTCCCCCGTACACATCATAGATCCCGATTACATCAGCAATAAACAGGCCGTCAAACCGACCTCTTTCCAAAGTTTGAGCCAATTCAACCCAATAATCTATATTCTTATAACGATACGACTGATCTTCAGGATGTACCCATAAGCCTGGTGATTGATGGGCCACACAATTCATATCAAACGCATTTAAATAGATTCGTTTTTTCTTCATGTTACTTACCTCAAACTCTCATTTTTTATTGGTGTTAAAAAGTTGCTGTTAAACAAAACAGAGACCCATTTCCAAGCTAAATTAAACTTGAAAAAGAGTCTCTGGTTGTCCAGTCAACTATCATTTATTTTTCAATGTTTATTCTATTTTAGAATAATTTGATGTAAAAGAAGGAGGCACCCCATTTCAAGATAAGTTTCAACTTGAATTGAGAGCCTCCGGTTTTCCAGTCAGCTTATTTAAATTTTCAAAATCTTTAATGAGATTTTAAAACCAATTAAACCTATCTGTCAAGTTACTTTTATGAAATTTTTTTCTTGTATTTCTATCATAATTGCTTTTATTGATCCGATTTTTCATCAGCATCAACTTTTTATAGTCTTTGTACAAATAATAATAAATAAAGATAGATTAGGAATGAATGTTTCAATCCAACTTGAACGAAGACACTGTATATTCACCTTTTAAGATATGTAAAAAAGGCACTTAGTATGTAAACCAAGTGCCTCCAGTGTTCTGGTCGGAAATCTAATTATTCATATGCGAATAAATTAACATGCCAACTTTTTGTTGTCAAGATTATTATATTTTTATAGTTTAATATGTCGTTGTATCTGCATAAGACGATAGAGGATTTCTATTTTCATGCAAAAGCAATAAGCTTTTTGCAGAAGGAACCTATCCCTCTAATGAAATTTTTTCTTGTGATTTATTCAACGAAACATTTGTGTCAAAAAATAAATTTAAAATCTTTTCACGTATTTTTACAAAATCACGGCTATTTCTGTCTCGCGGTCTTGATAAATAAACTGGAATCGTCTTTTGGATGCGGCCTGGTTTTTTGGACATGACAATCACCCTGTCACCTAATAACACAGCTTCATCAATATCATGAGTCACTAAAATCATAGTAACATTGGCCTGTTCTCGTATTCTTAAAATTTCATATTGCATTTGAATCCGGGTCAGTGCATCCAGCGCCCCAAAAGGTTCATCGAGCAAAATAATGCTGGGCTTTTTTACTAATGTACGCGCCAATGCAACCCGCTGAGACATACCGCCTGAAAGCTCTCCGGGCCTTGCTTTTTCGAATCCCTTTAATCCGACTAATTCAATATATTCATTCACTAGTTTTTCACGTTCAGATGCAGGCACTTTTTCAAGACCAAAGGCTATATTTTGCTTAACAGTCATCCAAGGAAACAGCCGATGATCCTGAAAAACCATGCCTATGTCGGCTCTTATACCTTTTATATTTTGATTATCAATGGCAATCGTTCCTTCAAAAGAGCTGTCAAGACCAGCAATTATTCGCAATAACGTACTTTTTCCGCATCCGCTGGATCCAACAATGGTCAAAAATTCGCCTTCTTGAACCTCTAAATTGATATCATCTAATACGTTTAACGTATTCTTTCCTTGATTAAATGATTTTGACAAATTAGTAATCTTTATTTTCGGTTTCGCTACCTGAAACTGAACGTTTTCCTTTATTGGCATGTAAGCAACCTCCTAAGATTTAATGCCTGCTTGCCAAGACAGGATGCGCTGCTGGATAAACTTAACAACAGCATCCATTGCGACTCCAATTATCCCAATCATGATCATTCCAATGATCATGGCATCGGGCTGGGAAAGCTCCCGGCCTTGTGTGATTCGGTAACCGAGTCCTGAATCGGAAGCAATCAATTCCGCAGCGACCACAGCCATCCAAGCCGCTCCTAATCCCAATCTAAGCCCAACAAATATAGAAGGCAATGCAGCAGGAAAAATCACGTTAAATAACGTTCTTCTTTTGCTTACTCCCATCAGTTTTGACACTTCCAGAAATCCTTTAGGCACTCCTTCGATTCCTTGAATTGTATTTAACAGGATGGGGAAAAAGGCGCTTTTAAAAATAATAATGACTTTAGAAGTTTCACCGATACCAAACCAAAGAATAATGATCGGGATCCAGGCTAATGGCGGAATTACTCTGATCGCATTCAGAATTCCAGCAAAAAATTGATCGACTCTAGCAAATAAACCCATTAATACCCCGAATAGCAGACCAAAGAAAACCGCTAAGGAAAAGCCTTGCAGCATTCTTTTGACACTTGCCCATGAATCCTGCAAAAGGGTTCCATCCTCTATAAATTGAACGATTGTGTGGATAACCGTTTTCGGAGCTGGAATTAGGTATGGGGCAATCAATTCACGTTCCGTCAAATAAATCCAAAGAAAAACAAGCAGGAGCGGCAAAACAACCGGCAAAATATAATGATCATACGTTTTTTTCATATCTAACCACCTCAGTTGCATAAACAGGATAGAAGGCTTTTAAGACAAAGCCTTCTACAAAAGCTACTGATCTTTTAGCATCCAATCTTTTATGGCAAAATCATTTTTAATCAATCCTTGTTTTACTAAAAACTTTTTCGTTCCTTCCAATAATTCCAACCCCTCTTTCGGGAAGTTCTCTTCTCGAATATTGTTAAGAGGGAGGCTTTCCTTCACAACATCTAAGTCCTGTTTGGTCACTTCAGCCACATATTGATAAAATTCTTCTTGATGTTCTTTTAAATCTTTTACTGCCCTTTCACGGGTATCTGTCCATACTGATAAAAACTCCGGATTCTGTTCTAAAAATTTTTCTGACGCAATGGTGACAGATGTTCCGGTTAAATGCGGTGTCGTTTTACTTGCTTGGTGAAGCAAAGGAAAACCAAGTTTTACATGTTTTGGACCCATATATGTTGGAAATGCATATGCTTGAATATCGCCGCGCTCCAAAGCAGCAGCTGCTTCTGGCGGAAGTAAATGAACAATTTTTACATCTTCAAGCAGATTATTTTCTTCCAATAGACCTGTTAAATAGCGAAACATATAAGATCCATTTGATGTTGCAACTGTTTTTCCTTTTAATTCCTCCAAGGAAGATACTCCATTTTTCTTATTAGTAACTAACCAAATATCTTGAAAAATATTAGCAAATCCTATTAATCTTGTTTTTTGTCCTGAGCTTCTCGCCAATAAAGCAGGTGTATCACCTAAAATTCCTACATCAATTTCTCCTGAAGCCATTGCTTCGTTTAGGTTAGGGCCGTTAGGAAAAGAAAAATATTCAATATTTGTAATTCCAATTTTCTTTAATTCTTCCTGCAAAAATCCTTTATTAAGCGCCCACCCTTCAGCTCCTGAAACGGCAGGTTTGTCCTTGTCTTTGTTTCCGGTTGAGTTAATATATCCGAGCCTTAATGTTTTTCCTTTCTCCTCAACCCCTGCATTAGAATGATTCTCCGTTTCCGCATTTTTGTTTGTAGAAGTATTATTGGAACTGCACGCTGTTAAAAGTGCAAAAATTGCTATAAAGAATATGAAGGATTTTTTCTTTGATGATTTTCCCATTCTAGTCACACTCCGCTAGGCAAATAAAATTTATAAGCTGGGTCTTGGGCAGCGACCGGTTTTTGTCCCTTCTGCCATCCCATGTTTGTTCGATAACTTCCTACTAAACCTGTTGTTAATAATTCCTGCTCAGAAATTTCTACGGCCTCATCAGCGTTTGGAGCTACATAAAGTGCATCAACAGGGCAATACAATTCACACATATAACACGTTTGGCAATCATCCTGCCTTGATATAACGGGTACCTCTCCCTTTCTTTTTTCAAACACGTTAGTGGGGCAAATATTGACACAAAGATTGCATTTTACACATCGTTCCTCAAGCAGAACCTGTATCAATTTTCTTCCTCCTTATACAGTCTGGAAATTATGAGTATCAGCAGTCACTTTTATTTCGTCTAAACCGCTCGTGATCAGACGATGCTGCTGGTTTTCATCAATTTTAGGAAAATCAAGCCGTTTATGCATGCCTCGAGTTTCTTTTCGCTCTAGTGCTGCTGTGTACATCCAACGGGAGGTGGCTAACATTGCGGCTGCTTCCCGAACCCTTACGATGTTTCCTTTATTTTCCTTCAGACTTGTTTTTGCTTCATGCCATATTGAATGAAGCCGCTGCAAGGAGGCGGATAACTTTTCTTCTGTTCTAAACAAATTAATATCAAAAGGCATCACTTCCGCTTGAACATGCCGAATCACCTCATTTGCATCAAGGCCATTATGACTTGTGCGCTGTTCGTTTATTCCAATGACATGTTTTCTTGACAAGGTTCTATCCAGATTATTTCGATTAAAGGAAAGGGCATACTTCGCTGCTGCTTCCCCGGACCAATAGCCAGAGGAAATGGCCCATGCCGCATTGTAGCTTCCCCCTCCTGTAAATCCGCCGCAAATCAACTCTCTAGTCGCAGCATCACCTGCGGCAAATAATCCGGGAACTGATGTTGCACAAGTTTCATCAATAATCCGGATGCCGCCGGTGCCCCTTACTGTCCCTTCTAACCGTAATGTCACTTCAAAGCGATCCTCAAAAGGATTAATGCCCATTCGATCGAATTGAAGGAAGAAATTCGGTTGGGCAATTCTCATCCACTTTTGTAGCTCACGGTTATCCTTCGCCTTATCCAGCTGTGCAAACACTTTTTTTCCTTGCTGCAATGTTTTGGCAATGATCGAACGCCCTTTATGTGAACCCGCCCCTTCAATAATGGTTCCATCTTCATAAGTGAAAGAAGCCCATTGATAAAAAGCCGTTTTTGTAATGGAAGAAAATTTTGGAGTAATGGCATATGCATTGGAAAATTCCATGCCTGAAAACTCAGCACCAGCTTCTGAGGCCAATAAGTACCCATCACCAGTTAATACATTGCATCCTAACGCCTTGCTTAAAAAGGCGCATCCGCCTGATGCGATAACGATAGAACTGGCTTGAACAGACCAGGTTTCTCCAGTTTGTGTATTGACGCCCGCAGCTCCGGCTACTCCATTGCTGTCATACAAAAGCTCCAGCGCAGGGCTGTGATCTAAAATTTTTACCTTCGATTTCACCAATTTTCTTCTCATCAATCTCATATATTCAGGTCCTTGAAGGCTTCTCTTATGTACTACGCCATTTTCATCTACTGGAAAAGGATATCCCCACTCAGCAAGCTGATTGACACTTTCATATGTTTGTTGTAGTACCCTTTTCATCCATTTCCGTTCAGAAAGAAACCCTCCTAAGGCTTCACGGCTTCTCATCGCTTCTTCTCTTTTCTCTTTATCAGGCGGTATATACCATACTCCATTGCCTGAAGGAGCCGTCGCCCCGCTAGTGCCGCAATAACCTTTATCCACCAAGATAACCGTTGCCCCGTTCTTTTTGGCTGATAATGCAGCCCAAGCGCCGGCAGGCCCTCCGCCTATAACAAGAACATCTGCTTTAAAACTTACATCATATATTTGATTGATTAATTTTTCAGAATGATTGAATGCCATTTTATCCATCCCCTTTTCATCATTTAAAATCGTTTTTACTTTTTTAAACTGAAATTCCCATAAAAAATGAAAAGAGACTTCCATAAAATGAAGGAAGTCTCCAGTCGTCTGGTCAACTCATACTAAATCCCGTAATTTTCACTAATTGATCCACTTTGGAGCTGCTGTTTTCTGTAAAGCCAAACCTTTCCTTGCTGATGAGCTGCCCGCTTTCATACTGTCTTATTTCAAATTAAACATATTTATTTACTTTGGTTTTAACCAAAAAGAGCCGCTGTCCTCTATGTGACAGATGAAAATCTTTCTGCATCATCCTATAAGAGACATGATGGTTATCACCAATTAAAATCAAGCATTTTCACAATCCTCTTGTTGTCACCTCAAATTGTTTAATGAACCTGTTATTTCGCAACAGCCGATTTGATATCTCCTCCGAATGGGCTAAGGAATGTCTTCTGATGAGAAGTATCCTTTTTATCAATTGGAAGTTTCGGGAATAATAATTCCGCTGTTCTATAGGCTTCTTCTAAATGCGGATAGCCTGAAAGAATAAAGGTCTCAATGCCTAAATCAGCGTATTCTTTCATACGGGCAGCAACCGTATCAGGATCTCCTACTAGCGCCGTGCCTGCACCGGTCCGTACCAATCCAACACCGGCCCAAAGATTTGGACTCACTTCTAATCTTGTACAATCACCTTCATGCAAACTCGTCATTAAGCGCTGGCCTTCAGAATCCATCCGCTTAAATACTTTCAACGCCTGCGCAATAGTTTCCTCATCCACATGTTCAATGAGCTTATTGGCAGCTTCCCATGCTTCCTCTTCTGTTGGACGGACAATGACGTGCAGCCGGATGCCGAATTTTACTGTTCTTCCTTGGGCAGCAGCGTATGCCCGCATTTTATTGATTTTTTTCTCCACTTGTGCCGGTGGTTCTCCCCATGTTAAATAGACATCGATATGCTTTGCCGCCACCTTCATCGCAGCAGGTGAAGATCCTCCAAAATATAGCGGCGGATATGGTTTTTGAACTGTCGGGTATGGCAATTGCCCACCTCGAATTTGTAAATAGTCTCCTTCTAAATCAACTTCTTCTTCTGTAAATAATTGACGCCAAATGGTTAAAAATTCATCTGTTAACTCATATCGTTCATCGTGATCTAAAAACACACCTTCTCCTGCAAGCTCGACCGGATCTCCGCCAGCCACCACATTAATTAATAACCGACCGTCAGAAAATCGATCCAATGTCGCCGACATGCGTGCTGCAAAGCTCGGTGACATTAATCCTGGCCGCACCGCTACAAGATACTTTAAATTTTTTGTTACGGGTGCAAGCGTTGAAGCGACAATAAAGCCTTCTTCACATGTTTTTCCTGTTGGAATTAACACGCCGCTATAGCCTAAATCATCGACAGCCTGTGCAATTTGTCTGCAATAGTTATAGGTTGCAGGACGTGAACCTTCTTGATAATTTAATTGACGAAAGTCGCCATTTGTGGGAATAAACCAAAAGATTTCCATTTATAATTCCTCCTTGAATATGGACGATTAAATATGTCTTGAGGTGCTTAAAATAAAAAAGGAGACTCCCTTAAAAATGAAAGGAAGTCTCCAGTGGTCTGGTGGACTAATGATTGTCATCACTTCATCAGCTTGCTATTGGACTTTATCATGTATCCATGCAAGATATGCTCAGATTTCCAATCAGTGATTATTTTGCTTCTTTTGCTGGTATGCTCTAAGGTTAAAGAATCGCCCAATTGATAAACAAATAAATCCAGATAGCTTTGTAAATTCGCTGTTCGACATGAATGAGATATTCCATTTCAAAGGGAGCGGAACGTCTGAATGTATTTCCGAAAATTACGCAACCGAAACATAGTATTCCTAGTTGATTACTAGATATTATATAGCTTGGATTTTTGTTTTGTCAATAACCAATACGTGTTTTTTTAATGTTGCACAAGCAAAACGCAACAAGCCGAATAATCAATACGTGTTTTTTAAGGGAGAAAATGCACTTCTCCAAAAATACTTGGCGAATCGTATTAAAGTTTGTTTTGCCGGAAGCAATGTATGAGACTCAAAGAGTTAAACACTTATGACTCTTTCTCAATTGTTCAACTTGATCCTTTCATCGCTTCAGGAGATTCTCCTGTGTTTCTATTGCTCTTCCTTGAGCTAATGGGAAATAGAGCTACTGCCGTATCACCGATTTTTTAGATTCAAGTGTTAATGATGTTTTATCGAATGAAACTGAAATTCCTTTATGATTCACCGTTTCATTACCACGAGGAAAGCGTATTTTTCAAATAAAAATATCGTTCCGTGATAGAAGGAAGGACTAAAATTGAAGATGCAGTTTTTTCAATTTCGATCCAATTCGAACCTGTTACACTAATGTCATTATTTATTTGCACCTACCAAAACGGATAGTTCGCTTGTAATGTTATGAGAAATTTATAGAGAAAAGTACAACCGAAACCAAACAACAAAATTCCGGCAATAATCGAAACAGTCATTATTGCTTTTTTATTCATTGCTTTTCGTGTAACCGAAATGATAGTAAGAAGTATAATGTCATGTACCAATATTCCTGATAAGATTCCTAATGCAGTAATAAAAAAATCAGCTGTATTCGCTTGAGAAAATGAATCTGTCAACACTACACCAAAAATTGATATCCAAAAAATTAAATTACTTGGCGAGATTGCAACAAATATACCATTTCGATATGTTTTTCCAATCGATTTATAAGTTGGTTCGCCAATCATTGTCATATCGTGATTTGCATTTTTTATCGAATCATAGGCTAAATAAAATAAAAAAACAGCGCCCAGCAGCCATAATGGAATTTGTATTAAAGGGGCCGATAATAGGGGAGCCAACCCTAAATAAATGGCAATAATTAAAAGAAAATCAACTGTCATCCCGCCTAACCCCACCGCCCAACCATGTAAAAAACCATGTTTAATCCCTTGTTTAGTCATTTCAATTGTGATGGTTCCTATCGGTAAAGCAATCGTTAACCCCATTAAAAAGTATTTCAAATATATTTCCATTTATATAGCCTCCTAACTTATTTTGAAAATAATTTTTTGTTTATAAGGAACAGTTTTTAAAAAATAAATATGTCAGGCAGGACAAATGGAAAAGTTAACCTTTTTATTGTAATGATACTGACTCGGTAACGTCAATAATTTTGTATAATGCAAGATAAATAAAGTACCTCTGATGGAAATTTAGAATAGAGGGCTGTTTTCTTCACACAATGCGGCTAAATTTTAAGTCTCCTGTATGGCCTTTTTGCAATAATGGTTCATTGCAACATTTACCAAACATTTGCTGAAAGACTTCCTTTGCTTCGGTACTCCTCTCTACTTTTGCTCTGCCCATTTTTCATGAAAGTCTTATATCATCAAATATACAACTTTTCCCCACGATTTCTAAACTGCTCAAATGCCCATCGATTTCAACTATTTCCGAATTTCTTTCGATCGCATTGGTCGTATAATGCACATTCCGACCCCTGCTTGAAAAGTCCATAATATTCAAGTCGTTCCACGATTGCACCTTTCTCGGGAACTTACTTGACCAGTTGGTTCAAAGAAAAATGAAAGAAATAGCAGTTCCTAAAACGTAGGAAGAAAGATGTGATTTTTTTACATTCGACTCAAAGTCGAAGTAAAAAAATGTTCAGACACATCAAGGGTGATCTGCAGATGATCCTTGCAGGAGGGCGAGTTTGGAATTGTGGCAATAGTTCACAGCATCCTGAAAATATGGGTCCGCATTTTCAACTCAGACAAGAATCGAAAAATTACAAAAGCCAGCGGAGAAAAACAACTATTTTTCTCTACTGGCTTCATTTTAGAATTTATCGGACCGTTCCTGTACTTCTCATTTGCATAATAAGGCCTATTGAAGAATTGTGTTTTTGCTTTTATTACTAGTTGAAAAGGTAATAAAAATCCAAATTATACTTGACATAATATATAAAACGGAAAGACATAATAAAGCATATAATATCATACTAGTTGTAGAAGTAAATATAAATAAAATAGTAGTAAATATAACAGCCATCCCTATTAGAAGACCTAAGCCACAGAGTGCAGCCATTACATACTTAAATGCATCAACCCCTAAACTGTAAATAATTAAAGGGATTGCATAAGATATAAGAATGAGAACTATAGACATCCACATACCGATGTCTCCAAATTGATTGACATTAGGTCCTGAATTAGATATTGGAGAAAGTGAAGCCAATACAATGATTGAACAAAGAATGGTTGCTGAAATTGCGCTTACAATAATAATTTTAAGTTTTTTATTCTTATTATCCAAAATGAACATTCCTTTTTAGTTTTATGTAGTCATTTTCCCTTAGCTAATTGATAAAATGCTAAAAATTAAAAAACAAAATGTTTAATGCCCCTTGTTCTAGTTGAACAATAGAGCTCAACTATAAATTGTCGTCAGCACCTATGTCTTAGTAAAAATCCATTGTATCCTCGAAGAAGAAGCATATCGTTTCGTAATTTTTATAAGGGAGTATAACATTCGATGTTTTACTGATAACGTTTATTCAAAACTTTCCTAAATTTTTATCATTTTTATTTGCATTTCATGCTTTGCTATGATTATCTCATTAAAATAAAACACAGTCTTTTAGAGTTATTTCCATTTTACTCCATGACATATGTTTTTTAAACAAAAGTTTAGATACTAATAAAATTCATGTTAATGTTGTTATTTATGTTCTTAATGAAAATTAAGTTTGTTTATAAATATCAAACAAATATTGAACCGTAAATAAAAAAGAATCCATTTGGAAAAAAGCTTGATCAAATGGATTCTTCCATCAAACATAAAATTGTTTTTTTTTAAAAGAATAATCATTCTTCTGACCGTTAATACGCTTTTTTATTAGTTTTCATCAAAAAAATCACCAAAATCCATGCCAGCTAAATCAAAATTCTCTTCGTCCAAACCTATGGCCTCTGCCGCATCTTCTAACATTTCATCTACACCGAGGTTATCCATTAGTTCATTTAATACCATACCACCTAAAACACCCATCGCCAATCCTCCAACCATGCTTCCAATGCCGCTTGCCATACTGCCTTTATGATGAGGCTGATAGGTAGGATAGGTAAAAGGTTGTTTATACAATTCCGGTTGCTGGACTGCTTCTGCAATATATTTTTCGAACGAGGACACCAGCTTGTCTTCGTTCTCTACTATTTCTTTAGTCAAAACAAATTCTCGTTTCGCTTCGATTTTTCCATAGCCAGATCGACATTCCACTTCCATCCAAACTTTGACTCCTTCTTCTACATAAGCAAAACGAATTTCTAATTCATGAACTTTGTCTGCGAATAACTGTGTCGGAAAAAATTCAAATTCTTGGCCATATTGATCGAGCTTTCCTGAAGTAGATTTTTCTCGGAAGCCTAAACGGGAAAGAGCATGAAAAATGGATTGGATCTCTTTCGATGCTCCAATGGTGATATAATCAATATCTGTCCGATCTACGCCTCCCTCAATATCAAGATGGGTATCAAAATAATAAGATACAGGGCCTCTAGATAAAGGCAAGGCTTGCGGAATTCGATAATTAAATGGGATGCGTTTTTCTTCTTTTTTTGAAATTACAAATGATCCGTTTAAAGGAATCCTCTCAACCTCCCGTGAAACAGACTGGCCATTCTTTGCTCTAACAGTCATCATGAATTGAACTGCCAACTGGTTGATCTGTTGATCTACTTCGCCTCCCTTAATGACAACTTCTCCTTGTACTACTTCACCAATCTGATAAGGACGATTTTCGAATTGTAAATCTACTGTCGCTGCTCCCTTGCCGAATTTCGCTAAAAATTTTTTAAGCATTTTTGAAATTCTCCCTCCATTTATTTAAAAATTTTTCTTTCTAAGGAACGACATCCCATTCCACTTATTTTAAATTTTAATGATACTGATTCGCTTGAGATATGCGACCATTAGAAGGAGTGAACTCAATTTAGAGAGCTTCGTTTAAATGAGTTTGGCGGATGACAGATTTTTATTTTCGCCGCAACTATAAGCACGTTTTGGGGATTACAGTATTCCCCTGTGGGTTGAAATATCGAAACCTTTTGGCAGACTTTTTTGTATTCTACTAGCGGGGGATCTTGTCGCCAATTCTTATTATGATTAATCTTCTACTAGAACTGGCGAGCCTTTATCAATTTTAGTAATCTCAATCGTTTTAATATGGTTCCCGGCCATTTCCACTACGTGAAAGGTGTACGGTCCAAATTCAATACTTTCCCCTTGTTTAATATCATAACGCTCAGTTAACATCCATCCGCCAAGTGTATCTACATCCGTTTCTTCAATTTTCAACCCTAACCAATCATTTATCTCGCTAATTAAGATGCGGCCATCAACTAAGGCTCGATCATGATTTATTTGTTGGATGATGGGTTTTTTATCTTCATCAAATTCATCTTGAATCTCACCGACAATTTCTTCAAGAATATCTTCAACTGTGACCAAACCGGATGTACCGCCATATTCATCATATAAAATCGCCATGTGTATTCGTTCTTTTTGCATTTTCAGCAACAGATCATGGATTGGAATGGATTCAATGACTTGAATAATTGGACGGACAAAATCATCTATGGATTTTTCGGTATTTAAGCTATCGTAAGAGGAGATTTCTGTAAATACCTCTTTGATGTTGATAAGGCCAATAACATGATCTTTATCTCCGTCAATTACCGGATATCTTGTAAATTTTTCTTTTTTGACGATTTCCAAGTTTTCTTTAATGGTTTTATTTTTATCAAGTGCAACAATTTCTGTTCGGGGAACCATGATTTCTTTTGCGATCCGGTCATCAAAAGTGAAGATGTTATTCACATATTTGTATTCCGTTTGGTTAATCTCGCCGCTTTTGTAGCTTTCAGATAAAATAAGCCGCAGTTCTTCCTCTGAGTGTGCAAGCTCATGTTCGGAAGCTGGTTTTAAGCCAAATAAACGGATAATGCCCCTTGCAGAACCGTTTAATGCCCAAATAAATGGATACATGATTTTATAAAACAAAACTAAGGGTCTTGCTGTTAATAATGTAATAGCTTCTGCCTTTTGAATGGCTACCGTTTTCGGAGCCAATTCTCCAATCACGACATGTAAAAATGTAATCGCAGCGAAAGCAATTCCAAATGACAGTATATTAGACACATATGGGGAAAAATCCATTTTTTCAAAAACGGGGTGAAGAAGATGCTCAACAGTCGGTTCTCCTAGCCAGCCTAAACCTAATGCTGTTATGGTGATTCCAAGCTGGCACGCTGATAAATATTCGTCCAAATTGGAAATGATTTTTTTAGCTACAACAGCATTTTTATTTCCTTCCGAGATAAGCTGATCAATTCTTGAAGATCGGACTTTTACAATGGCGAATTCAGAAGCGACGAAAAATGCTGTGAAACCAATTAATACAGCAACCATAAATAAATTAAATATTTCCAAACTACGGCCGTTCCCCTAGAAAAAGGAACGACTTACACCTCCTAATAACGAAATGTCAACAGTAATTATGCTTTTTTCACTATTCCCTTGTATAGATCTCTCTTTATCATCCTAAAAACATGATTAATGATTGTAATAATGCCATCGTCTGTGGAGACAATTGATTCGAAATCTTTTTCTTACATTCATCATCCAATTTGCCTAAAAGATCATGAATTTCTTTAATTTCATCCTCCAATAATTTCATATGTTCAGCAATTGTTTTGGCTTGTTTAAGAATAAGTTCTTCCTCTGCTGCTGTTTTTTTTCTATGCAACTCTAGCCTCTCTTTTATCATGTCTAATGAATAATTCAGTTTTTTGTAATGGTCAATTAATTTTAAATCCTCAAGAGCAGATGAATCATAATATCGATAATTCGATTTGGACCGTTCTGCTTTAAGCAAGCCTAGTTTTGTATAATAATCGATTGTTCTTTTAGAAACATTTGCTATACTTGCTAGTTCACCAATTTTATAGACGACCCCATCCATCTATACCCCCTTTTTACCCTTCTAATAAGATCATATTATAATCAAACTGTACAGTCAAACGTTATACTTTGACCTTCACAAAATTGTAAATTTTTATACAATTATTCTTCTGATCAGACTTACATTACACAAAATTCTTGAAGGTACCCTGGAAAGCGTCTATTCTCTTTTCTGTTGTTTTTATTCTTGATCCATTGTTCTCAATAGTGAAAGAAATATCTAATCTTTAGTTTTCTCTTTTATTGCTTAGAAGAATTAAATAGTCCTGTACTGGATTTTTGGTCAAACCAAAACAGAAGTAAAAGAAAATGCTGACTTAGCAATAAGATCTTCCATAAATGAAATAGAACAAGATGCGAAAAACAAGATTAAAAATTTAATTGATCCTATATTTTTGGATTATATCCTTTACCTCACCATAAAATTGTTTTTTAATCCCCAGACTCCCTTAATACTTTCCACTCTTTGATTACTTCTCCCACCTCATTTATTTCATTTAGCATTTGCTTAACCCTACGTAAGCGGAAATCTTGGGCAGACTCAACGACTTCCTCAATAAATGCCTTTGTTTTTGGCATTTTGTCCAACTTTTTTCTAATAATGATCTCTCTCCAATCAAATATCCCACCTTTCCAGAGGATGAGACAACCTTGCAGGTCCTGTCTGAACCGGATCGGCCAGCAACGTCGACTTCCTACATATAGCTTTATCGTACCGGTCGCGGGGATACACCTATCGTCTTATACGATTACCAGCAAACCCGTTCAGGCAAGCACCCACGCATTTTTTTTGACGGCTTCCGGGGATATTTGCATGTGGACGGGTATGCGGGTTATAACGTCCTCCCCGATGTGAAATTGGTCGGGTGCTGGGCCCATGCCCGCCGCAAATTCACAGAAGCCCTGCAGGTACTGCCTGAATCGGCGAGCACTTCCACCGTCAAAGCAAAGGAAGGTCTGGCCTATTGCAATAAACTTTTTGAAATTGAGCGCAAGCTTAAAAGATGCAAGTCCAGAGGAGCGCTATCAAGCACGGCTGGAGCACAGCAAACTCGTGCTTGAGGCTTTTTTGTCATGGCTTAAAGAGCAAATGCCGCGCGTACTGCCAAAAAGCGCACTTGGCAAAGCGATCAAGTATTGTCGTACCCAATGGGAGCGGTTGGAGACATTTTTAGAGGACGGCCATTTGGAGATCGATAATAATCGCGGGGAACGGTCAATTAAACCTTTTGTGATCGGTCGCAAAAACTGGCTCTTCAGTAATACGTCAAAAGGAGCAAGGTCCAGTACGATCATCTATATAGTGTTGTGGAGACAGCCAAGGAAAATTGGAGCGAGTTGGATTCATTCAACTACCTTGCTACCTGTTTCAAGAGCTTACCAATATAGATACGACAGATAAAACAAAATTAGCTGAATTCCTGCCATGGTCACCGACGCTTCCGCAGGAATGCCGTGTTCCTAAAAAATCTAAATAAAGCATACATGAAATCCCCATCTGAATACAGGTGGGGATTACTTTACGCATGAATTGGTAAGCGGGAAATTAAAACGAAACATACTAAGATTAGTAGCACAGACCATGGCCGTGGTCTGTGCTACTATTTTTTTATAGTAGAAGTGGAGAATAGGGCGTGACAGCCCCAGAACCTTGAGTTCGTAGTGAAAAACTGGCCTACTTCACTGCCCTTATAAGAATCAGTTTCAGTATGTTGGATCCTAGAGATCGTGTATAAGAAAAGGGAATCGATAAGGTGAAGTGAAGACTTCTACATACTTTAGCTATTTTGAGAAAACGTGAGGAACTGATTCAGCAGATGGTTGTTCTTTCAGAAGAACGAAATGAATATCAAATCTTAATCAGTATTCCTGGTATAGGGAAAAATACAGCCGTTCGTTTAATTGGAGAAATAGGCGACATGACACGCTTCGAAAATCATAAGCAACTCAATGCCCATGCAGGAATTGATATAAGGCGTTTTCAATCAGGCACATTGTTTTACAAAGATAAAATCAATAAGCGTGGCAACAGTCATCTGCGCAAAATCCTTTATTTTACGATTCAAAATATGATCCGCCAACGACGCTTTGGACACAATCATTTTGTAGAATACTACGACAAATTAAAAACGCAACCCTATAACAAAAGTCATAAAGTTGCGTCCATCGCATGTGTGAATAAGTTATTGAAGTGCCTCTTCCACCTTATTACACACAATTTAACGTACAATTACGAAATCGCTTCAGTATCTTCGTAATTGTGTAGGAAAAGTATAACATAATGGGCCTAGCGAAAAAAGGCAAAAATCGCTAGGTCTATTTGGTATGCGAAAATCTTTTTTTGGCGGAGGGGGTACCCCTTCCACCAAAAAAAGATTCATTATCTCAAATAACTATTGATAAACCTCTTGACTAATCGTAAGAAGGGGGTGTCTAATAAGTCGATTTTCCGGCTTATAGACGCCCCTTTAATGTTTTAGAAACGCTGATATATCAATACTTATGATGTTTCTTTCAGTGGATTTTGACATTCTGGACAGCCCCTTAATCATTGAGAAAATTTTGATTTTGATATTAAAACCTTTGCCTTTTTAAAGTATGCACAAATTTATACCGATCCGCCCGGTATGCTGATTTTACAAATTCGAATGGCGTCCCGTCATGAAGATAAGAGGTTCGTAATATTAACAATATCGGCGATCCTTTTTCGATTTGCAAATGCTTTATCTCTGACTCCTTGGCAATTGATGCTTCAATTTGCTGGAATGCCTCGCTGATCACCAGGTTTAATTTTTCTTCGATATAACTGTAAAGGGATTGATGGATAATTTCTTCCGTAAGCCCTTTTACTAGATTGGCCGGAACATAAGTAGTTTCTAAGGCCATCGGAACGTCATCCGCAAGACGGACCCGTTTGATTTCATATACGGGAGCGTTTTTCTTTAGCTTTAAATGGCTGGCTGTTTCCAAGCCGGCCGGAATCACTTCAAAGGATAATAACTTGCTGCTTGGTTTCATTCCACGTTCGAGCATATCTTCTGTAAAACTGGTCAGACCATGGAGCCGCTGTTCCACCTTTTGTTTGCTAACGAATGTTCCACGGCCTTTTTGTCTGTACAAATACCCTTCGTTTACAAGATTGTTGATGGCCTGGCGGACTGTCATCCGGCTGATTTGATAGCGCTCCGCGTATTCCCGTTCTGAAGGAATTGCTTGATCCGGCTGCAGTTCACCATTTTCAATCTGTTTTTTTATAAATTCTTCCAGCTGATAATATATCGGAATTGGTGATGATTTATCAATCATTGAAAACTCTCCTTGTTGTGAAGCTAAACCAATTGCAATGCATCTTTGTCCGCAATGATTGTCACATTGTTATGAAGCTTTAGTAAGGATGCCGGGAAATCTTCATTTACTTCGCCATTTACTAGTCTTGCAATTGCTTCTGCTTTTGATGTGCCTGATGCTAGTAAAATAATTTCCTTGCTTTCCATGATCGTTGCAATTCCCATTGTGATCGCATGAGCAGGCACGTCTTCTATAGAAGGAAAAAATCGAGCATTTGCTTTTCGTGTACTTTCAGTTAGTGCTACGACATGAGTGCGGCTTTTAAACGAAGTCCCCGGTTCATTGAAGCCGATGTGACCGTTATGGCCGATTCCCAAAAGCTGAACGTCCACACCGCCAAGTTTTTGAACGACGCTCTCAAATCGTGAACATTCGAGTTGAAGATCTTTCGCCATCCCGTCCGGAATGTAAGTCTGTTCATGCGGGATATCAATATGGTTGAACAATTGTTCACACATGAAATAATGATAGCTGTTTGGATCGTTTCGGTCGATTCCGCTGTATTCATCAAGATTGACGGTTGTGACTTGTTTATAAGTTGTTCCGTTCGTTTTGTGGTCTTCAATTAATTTTTTATAAACGCCTATAGGAGTGCTCCCGGTCGCAAGTCCAAGTGTTATTTTTGGATTGATCCTTACCTTTTCAATGATTTTTCTTGCAGCCATATGGCTCATTTCATCATAATTTTCAGCTTTTATAATATTCATTTTACTCAGTTCTCTCCTCCCTTTTTATATGCTAATTTTCCGCGGCAGAAAGTCGTAAACACTTCATTGTTTTCATCAAGAATGACGATATCAGCGTCTTTTCCGGGTGCCAAGCTTCCTTTACGGTCATAGACACCCATTTGTTTCGCCGGGTTTACGCTTGCCAGCTGAATAGCTTCTAAAAGTGAAATCCCTGTGAATTGTATCATATTTTGAATCGAATCTTTCATTTTTAAAATGCTTCCGGCGAGGGTTCCGTTTTCTAACAGTGCTTTCCCATCTTTTACGGTCACATCCTGGCCTCCGAGGTCATATGTTCCATTTTTTAAACACTTCGCCCTCATAGAATCTGTAATTAAAATCATTCGGTCTGTTCCTTTTGTCTGCAAAGAAAGTTGAATCATTTCAGGACAGACATGAATTCCGTCTGCAATGATTTCGACCATCAATTGTTTCAGTAGAAGAGCTGCTCCTGCGATTCCGGGCTCGCGATGATGCAGTCCTCTCATTCCGTTAAATAAATGGGTGACATGTTTCGCGCCGGCATCCACAGCCTTTACTGTTTCTTCGTATGTCGCATCCGAATGGCCGATTGAGGCAACGACTCCGGATTGATCCAGATAACGGACAAACTCCAAGCCGTTTTCTTGTTCAGGTGCCATCGTTACAAGTTTTATCCCGTTTTCAGCCAACTCTTGCCATCGTTTAAAAAGGTCAATATCCGGCGCGAGTATATGCTCGACAGGCTGAGCTCCGGCCCGTTTTTCATTGATAAACGGCCCTTCAAGATGAATGCCGAGAATTTCAGCTTCTCCGGCTTCATTATGATGTTTCCGGTAATTTGCAACGTTTTTTAAGGCATCTTCAATGCTCTTTATTTCCTGTGTAATGGTTGTTGCTAAAAAGCTTGTCGTTCCTTCAGCCGGAAGAATGCCCGACATCGTTGATAATGCTTCTGTCGTTGCGTCCATCGTATCTGCTCCACCCGCTCCGTGAATATGAAGATCGATAAAACCGGGAACTGAAATGTATTCTTCTGGCAATTCAATAACCTGTATATCTTTGCTCAGACTGGGAAGGCTGTCTAAATTACCAATATCAATAATTTTGTTACCTTCTATATAGATAAAGCCTTTATTTATGATCTCTTTTTCTAGTGCCACTTTTCCGTTTTTTAAAAGAAGTCGGTTCATAGACTTCATCTCCATTCTTTTGCAGATCTATAGATGGTTAGTAATGAATTTATTTTAAAGAATAAAATCCCTCAATTGCATTCCGCAAATAACCGGAATGCTTTTCTAATAGGTTTATGACATCGTTTCCTTTTAAGCCAGTTACAATTTGTAAAATAGCTGCTTTTGTATTGTAGTTTTGTTCAGCTAGAGCCTTTTTAACTTCCTCTGAATCCGCACCGGTAGCCATTTTAACAATATTTTCAGCCCTTTTAAACAACTTTTCATTCTTCATTTGGACATCAACCATTAAATTACTGTATACTTTTCCCATCTTAATCATAGAAGCTGTTGAAAGCATATTAAGAACAAGTTTTTGTGCTGTTCCGGCTTTCATTCTTGTAGAGCCTGTTATGACTTCAGGACCAACAATCGGGGCAATCGTATATTTTGAGATTTTTTCCATTTTTGAGTCCCTTGTACAAACAACAGAAACAGTTAAGGCTCCTACTTCATTTGCATATTGCAATGCTCCTATTGTATATGGGGTGCGGCCGCTTGCAGCAATTCCAACAACTACATCTTTTTGAGTTAAATGTAAATTCCTTAAGTCATTACTACCTTGCTCCAAATCATCTTCCGCTCCTTCGATGGCTTCGGTTATTGCTTTTTTCCCTCCGGCAATCATTGCGATGACCATATTCGGATCCGTTCCATAAGTAGGAGGGCACTCAGATGCATCAAGGATTCCAATTCTACCTGAGGTTCCGGCCCCAACATAAATTAACCGTCCTCCTTTTTTAAAGGAATCAATAATCAGATCAACGACTTTCGCAATGACTGGAATTTCTCTTGCGATGGCATTTGGAACAAGTGTGTCTTCCTGGTTAATTACAGAAATGATTTCTTCGGTAGACATCAAGTCAATATCCATTGTTTTCGGATTACGTTGTTCCGTGTTTAATTTTGAAATATTCATATTCAATCCCTCACCATAAATTGAAATTTTCCTCCGGCTTTTATGAATGATAGAAGGGGGAGATCCTCTTCGATAACATGTCCAATTACATTTACACGATCATCTTTTGGCAAATCATGAATGGTAATTTGCAGTTCTCCTGCATAGCGTCCATATAATTGATTATCAATGGTAATCGTTCCTCTCTTCCGCTCCATCTGATTTGATGGTGCAATAAGTACAGTACCTTTTTGAGCATAGGAACGGGATTCAACTGAACGAATTACATCCCTGGCTGGATCCATTCGATTTGTATGGATCTGGTTAAATAATTGCTTCTCGATTCGGTCATTAATAGGCTTCATTCTTAATGGAATCATACCGTTTCCGATAATTGATAAGCGATTTAGAGTATCATTTGTAACAGAAAGATCGCCAATTAGAACCTTGTCTGTATCGTATGAATGGAATAATTCAGCTGCAGCAGTAACAGGTGATGCGGTCCTGTGCTTTTCCAAGGTCGGCAATCCGGCATAGACAGGTCCCCGCATCTCTTTATCTCCCGGGATAAAGGCTACTGTTGTGAAACCTTTCGATTTTAAAAACCGGTTTCTGTTCATGAGAAAGTTAGTGTCTAATCCAGTTTCTGGACGGGGGTAAAAATTGTGCCACGCTTCGACATTCTTAACGATAAGCCCTTTGTTTATCAAGATGTCAATTTCCGTCTCTGATACGGTGCTTGCATTAATACCGACTTTCATTTTTTTCGAAAGCTCAACAATCTCCTCGGATGTAAATCCATAATCAACACGGATTCCCGTCAGTCCCCATTGAACCAATTCATCCAACGACTGAAAATCCAGACCGAGATAGCCTAGAGATTTCGGGGAAACGTCTGCGAAAAGCTCCATGTTAAACTTTTTCGCCAAGCTTCCTAAATCTTTGAGAAGATATAGGTAAGTGTTTGGATCATCCTCAGGAATATGAAGGGATGTAAAAATAGAACGCAATCCCAGAGATGCTGCTTTTTCAATCCATTGAACGTTCTGTATTGTCCGTTCTTCACTTAAATAAATGGAGATTCCGATCATATGATCACCTCATTATAGTCAGAATTTTACGAAAATGAATCAATACGGAAAGAAGGAGGAATTATGTATCCTCCTTCAAAAAATAAGTTTATCAGCTAGATATTTTTCGCCATTTCTTCTTTAAATCCAAATATCCAGGTAAAAATAAATCCGAAGAAATAAGCAACGAGTAATCCTAACAGATAAAGAATAATTTGATCCGTGTGTACAAGGAAAGCTAACGGAATTCCCGAGACTCCAATTGCGATGGTGGCAATTTTAAAGAATGCCTGAAATGCCCCGCCGACGGCTGCCCCGAGACAAGCTGTTAAGAATGGGCGTCCGAGAGGCAGGGTTACACCGAAAATTAAAGGTTCGCCGATTCCAAGAATTCCAACTGGAAGACCCCCTTTAATTACTTTTTTCAAACGTTCATTTTTCGTTTTAAAGTAAATTGCAAATGCGGCACCAACTTGGCCGGCTCCGCCCATGGCAAGTATCGGGAGTAGAGGGTCATCTCCGATTGTATTGATCAATTCCATATGAACTGGAGTTAGACCCTGATGCAAACCTGTTACAACAAGAGGAAGGAATGTTCCGGCGAGAATAAGCCCTGCAATTATTCCTCCCATATCAATAAGCCCTAAAAGCCCTTTTGTAATCAAGTCAGATATAAAGCCGCCGATAGGCTGCAGGACGATCAGTGTTACGATACCGGTAATGAGTAAAGCTAGAGTCGGCGTGACAATGATATCTACAGCTGAAGGGACAAATTTGCGGATCCGCTTTTCGAGAAACGCGATAAATGCAGCTGCAAGCATGACTCCAATTAAACCGCCTCTTCCCGGCACCAGTTCTTCTCCGAATAATGTAATGTTGGCAAGTCCAGGGTTAATGATTAAAATACCTGCCGCACCGCCAAGAGCAGGAGATCCTCCAAATTCTTTTGCAGTATTAATTCCCACAAAGACACCGAGGTAATTAAATAATCCCCATCCGATAAAGTTTAGTATCTGAATAAGGATTGATTCAGGATCTGCACCTGAACGGACAATTACATTTGTTATTCCAGCAATAAGACCAGAAGCAACAATTGCAGGAATTAATGGAATAAAAATACTGGCAATTCTTCGTAAAAATAACTTGAAAGGAGTTGCGTTTTTCTCTTTCAATTCAGCTTTTGTTTTGGCTGCCAATCCTTCAAAGGGATTATTGTTTTCATCGTCAATGTTCCTTATATTTTGACCTGTTAAGTCTGAAACCTCATTCGCAACCTTAGTGACAATTCCGGGTCCAAGAATAATTTGTAATGTTTCTGCTTCAACTACGCCCATGACACCATCAACATTTTTTAACCCATTGAGGTTTACCTTTTCGTAATCAATAGGTTTAACTCGGAGACGAGTCATGCAGGAAGCAAGATCAGCAATATTTTCCGTTCCACCTAACTGTTCTATAATTTCTTTGGCCAAACGCTCTTCTTTATGCACAGCTTTTCCCCCTTATTGTAAGGATAATCATTTAAACAATATGAATCCGTTTACAATTTCATGTTATCAGCTATTAGTATAGTTGTCTAGACCATTCCAAAAATATTTATCTATCAAACTAGAGCAAAAAGCATTCTAACAATTGGATACTGTATATAACGCAATGAGCAGTAAAAACGAAAAGGCACTGTGTTTTGATGAAAATTTGGTTCAGAGTGAAAAATGCTAAAATAAAAAATGATATATTGGATTGCTGTGATAAAGGAGGTTAAAAGGTTGCCAAAGGTACGAACGAGAGACATAATTGAAAAGTTTCAATTAGAGCTCATCAGCGGAGAAGAGGTGATTAACCGCCCGATCACGACGAGTAATATTTCTCGCCCCGGAATTGAAATGGCCGGGTATTTTGATTATTATCCAGCAGAGAGAGTCGGTGCAGTTCGCAGCCATAAGCGAATTTCCCTTGTCAATTCCTCATGACTTTTTTTGAACATGAACAAAATATTGATTGGAGAAAGAAAGTTGTTTAATCACTTCAAATTCTGGAAATTCTAGTGATATAGAAAGCACTTACGAAACCTCCTTATGTTTGTGTGGTAGCTAACATTATTGCCAGGTTTTCGTAAGTGTTTTCTTCTTTTTTGCCAAAATCACAAAAAGTGGTGATGAATTATACTTATCTTCGGGATATATATTTTTAAAATTTACTAGATTGACAATTACTATGAAATAATATAAAGGAGTAGAATCAAAAAAATGATAATTAGTAGAGAACTAAAATCTAATTCACTTGAAATTTGGAAAATTGAAATACCCGACATAGAAAGTCCAAATTTTTTGATTATTGAAGATAAAAAGAGGCCAAGTACATTGAAGGACTATTCTTGGCTTAGTGAAACAGATAAGCAATTTTTTGAGCCGAGAGAAAACTATATAAAGGTTCAATTTATTTCAAATAAAAATATAGAGGAATTAAACATAGAACATAGTGAAATAGCAGCGTTAACCGAAAATTTATTAGGTCATGTAGCACAAGCATATTGTAGTTGGAACTTAGATTTTTTATTTAACATGAATCCAGATGATTATATTCGAGAGGTATTAGAAACATATGGGATTGATAGAGCTGATATTTCAAAATTTAAATATCTTTCCCAGGACTAAAAACCAATTTTAATGGGTTATTTCAATGTTCTTTGGCTTCATCACTTCATTACCTTTGTAAATTGGAGAACCCGATACTTGGATATATTGGGGTTTATTGAAAAAAATAATGACGAAAATAAAATTACAGATGAACAATTACAGACTTTGATAAAAGCAGAAGAAATAAAGAGTCCTATCTTTTACGGAAACGAAGAGAATCAATAGACTTTATTGTATCGAAAAAGAAAATATGGTTAACGATCATGTCATGGAAAGATAAGGTTCTTGGGCTAATCGTTCAGCATTTTTGGGATCCGAAAAATACACCAACTTAAACTTTTTAAAAGGGCTTTCCATCATGTTTCAGTTGTGATTTCGGCTTTGGCTGTTCTATCTTCTTCAATTTATTATAACTCATCAGCAAAGATGATATGATTACTTACAATTACATTTTGTATGTGACTAACTATTTAAGTCAGAAGACATAAAAAGTTCCCTTCTAGCTAGATAAAATTTGGTTGGCGAGCCAAAATACTAGGAGGGGCTTTTTTATACCTCGCTTAAAGCTTTCCGAAAACCATACACCGCTGTGCGTATGGTTTTCATTTAATTAATGATCAAAACTGTTATTAAGAGCCGCATTATTAATATCCGCATACAGAATCGATTCGGATAGATGTACGTATGAAAAAAAGAGGATATATGCTCTTGAAATTCGAACATATATCCTCGGATTCATATACACTTACAACGCCTAAGCAAGTGCCAAAAGCCAGATGTTATTCTTTTAAATGGTACGGAAGCGTTGCAATGACGATGTCTTTTTTCAGGATCAAAAAGAATCTTAAAAAGATCGCTGTTTGGTTATGAAGTAAAGTATGCCACCATTTTTTCACAATAAATTGCGGCATTAAAATAGTTATGGTTGCTCCTTTTGTTTCTTTTTCTACTTTATTAATGTAATCCAATAATGGAGAAAGGATTGTCCGATAAGGTGAATAAATAATTTTCAGCTCGATATCTGGATACAACTTATACCATTTGTCGCGTATTTTCTGTTCTTCTTCTTCGGCAAAAACAATTGTAATGGCTGTAATATCGTCTGAAATACTTTTTGCATATTGTACAGATTGATCAACGACTTTACTAATGCCTGAAATCGGGATGATCACCTTCGGAGTCACAATTTCTTTTGTTTCAGTCCGATCACTTTTATCCAATTTTAATTGCTGAGCTAATGTTTCATAATGAGCATGAATTTTGTTAAACAAGACAACGATCAATGGAATGGCTACAATCACTAACCATGCACCGTGTGTAAATTTCGCTATAACGGTAATGATCGTTACTAATCCTGTAGCAATTGTTCCAGTGATAATGATCGACAATGTGGCCATATTGCTTTTCGATTTTTCTTTCCATATTTTTTTAATCATACCGTATTGACCGATCGTAAAGGAAAGAAATACTCCGACTGCATACAGCGGGATCAGAGAATGTGTTTTACCATGGAATATGATAATTAAAATGATCGCTAAA
Source organism: Aeribacillus sp. FSL K6-3256 (assembly GCF_037965805.1). Lineage (NCBI taxonomy): Bacteria > Bacillati > Bacillota > Bacilli > Caryophanales > Bacillaceae > Aeribacillus > Aeribacillus sp. FSL K6-3256. Next base: position 202,368 of record NZ_CP150188.1, on the reverse strand, counting down.
ATACTCAAGAGAATAATTCCATTGGAAAACACCAAACGATCTCCGCGCGCTGCTAAACTTCTCGGCAAATAACGGTCAGTAGCTATAATCGAAACAAGCTGCGGAAATCCGGCAAAACTTGTATTCGCAGCTAATACTAAAATTAACATGGTGATCATCTGAAAAATATAAAATAATATGCTATTGCCAAAGACGTGACTTCCAATTTGAGAAATGACAGTCTTATGTTCGGCTGGAGTCACTCCGAAGCCTGCACTTAAAATTGTAATACCTAGAAACATGATGCCTAACAGTAAAGACATCCATCCCATTGTAATTGCAGCATTTTTGGAACTGTTAGGTCTAAACGATGGCACACCGTTGCTAATGGCTTCCACTCCTGTCATTGCTGAACAACCGGATGAAAAAGCCCTTAATAAAATAAACACTCCGTATCCACTAGCGAAGAAATGTTCAGGTGTAGCGTGATTTGCATAATTAAAACCATGCCATCCTTCATTATATAATTTCCATCCTCCTGCAATAATGAGAACTAGTACTGAAATAATAAATAAATAGGTTGGATAGGCAAATACAGTGGCTGATTCGGTAATTCCCCGCAAATTTAAAATCATGAGCAATAATACAAGAGCGACGGCTATTTCCACTTTCCAAGTAAGCAATGCTGGAAAAGCAGAAGTAAGAGCCGCAACGGCTGAGCTAATACTAACCGCAACCGTAAGAACATAATCAATCATTAATGCTGCGCCTGCTACTAGGCTTGTGGTGGTATTGATGTGGTCTCTTGCCACTACATAAGCTCCGCCTCCTGATGGGAAGGCATAAATGATTTGTCTATAGGATAAAGTCACAATGACTAAAAGCCCTACAATCGCCAAAGCTATGGGTAAGGAATAAAAAAACACACTGGTTCCTAATATCATCAATACTAATAATATTTCTTCTGTTGCATACGCTACGGAAGACAATGCATCCGAAGAAAATACTGCCAATGCTTTCCATTTTGGTAATTTTTCATGTTTCAATCGTTTCGTTTCCATTGGCGAACCGATGAATAACCGTTTCAAATAAGCCATTTTCAAGACTCCTTCTTTCTTAAAAGTATTAGGCTTTCTCCTCTCTTATAGCTTGATGAACTGTATGGACTTTTATGTGCATCTTCATAAACATAAAAAACCACTGAGGATGTACTCAGTGGCCAAAAAGACATCATTCAACTTACATCCCTCCCAAAACGCTTACGAGGTTAGCTGTCGGATTAGGACTATGAGAGTAGCCCCTCCTTTTTCAAGGATTCACCCCAAGTAACAAAACGTTACAAAATGGTTCCCCCGCTCCTTAAAAGGATTCAGCGATTTAATCATATTCAATTTTACAGAAATTATCTTACTCAGTTTATGAAAAGTTGTAAAGAGACAAATAATCGTTGCCATGTAAATGGGTAAGGCGTTAAAACTTTTATATCGCCCTGATTTTTAAACAATTATTATATATTTTTAAACAGTTTTATTATTCGTGTACAAAATTATCTAGTTTTGTAAAAAATTTTGATTAAATTTACTGAATAAAACATCAATGCTTCTTTCAAAGTTCCGTAGGTTATGAGTATAGGCTGTATCAATGGTGGTTTATTTGGCACTCACCCCTCTTATAAAATAAAAAAAGAAACCTTGAAAGAGTGTCGAACACTCATTCAAGGTGTTTATAATTACTTATATTGTACGGTTCCTAAAAATCTAAACTGATTTTTTTCATTGACATTTCCATTATATTGAAAGTTATAAAGTAAAATAACTGAGTTCGCTTCTTGATTTAAACGCTCACCGCAAAGCTCTATAAATTTTGGAATTATCTCCTCATCATAAGAAAAACCTTCAAGTAGAACACGTAAATCATTCGATGGTTCATCATAGAATTCTACTTCTCTAAAATCTTCATTATAGTAATCAATGTTAAAGTCTTTTTCAAATTCGGAAGGTAGTAAATCTCCATCTTCTATATAACTATTCAAAATATAGTTTTGAAGATCCTTATATGACTTAGAGTTGCCAATAAATAATGATACAAATCCTTCCTTTTCCATATACTTCATACTCCTCCTTAGCTTTTTTACGGTCTAAGACCTTCCGGTAAAGATTCCACTCCACCTTCTAGTCTATAATTAGCCCAACTTTGGAGTCGTCTCTTAAATGTTGCATAATCTGGTGAAGAATCAATAATCTCTAACAATTCATTATGGGCTTTCGTAGAACCCTTCCCGCCATGAACTCCTTTTGGATTAACAAACTTCACATCTTCTATAGCAGTTCTTAATTCCTTAATTTGTTCTGCTGTTACACCCCACCGTTTAAAAGTAGGAGCTCGAGATACTAAATGCCACTCATGAAATCCACCTGGATGTCTAAGTCTACTTTCAATGGCTTTTCTTAACCTAGGGTCAGACCATACTTTATCAAACTCATCAGGAGCTAGTGAATTAAACCATCTATTAAATTCACCATTCTTTACAGATGGAACTGAATTAAGATTAACAGTACCCTTAGGAAATTATAAAAATGTACTTTATAAACGGGTGGCAGTTTCACTAACCACCACCCATTATATCAACTGACTTTCCGTTCAGGCATGATATTAGCGGTCTTGTGTTTCATCATACCATAGATAATATTGACAAGTCCTCTCATAATGCAAATAAGCGCTTGTTGTTTGGTTTTACCTTCTGCTAGCTTTTTCTGATAATACTCGTAAAACACAGGATTTCGAGGAGTTTTACTGCCTTTACAAATATATGACATCAGGCAAATATGGGAATTGACGGATTAACACATTCGCTACACATTGGGCATCCCAACTGTCATGCTTTTGGGTCATGGCATAGCTGCTCTCGCTATAGTAATCGGAATAAAGGGAGGAAAAGTTGCGAAAAAAAATTTCAAAAGGCAAGGAGAAAGCGAAGGTAAGCTTTTGGGAGATAAAAACGGTAGTAACTGATGATTTTTCAGCTGTTTATTGTTGATGAAAATTATAAAATTGGACATCTTTTTCAAACTCATCCTGTGCGTACAAGGCAATTCTAAAAATTATCATGCAGGAGTTTCAAGGGTTATTTGTATATGTTGTACTACAAAGGGAGTTATTCGGCACTACACACCCTATAAAAAAGGGGCTGTCCGATAAGTCCCTAAAATGAAGCAAGTGGAGAAAAACAATTCGTTTCTCTCCACTTGCTTTTATATTTTTTCGATTTTTATCTGAAAGTAGCTGGCGGATGCCGGCTACTTTCAGTATGTTGTGGGCTAATGCCACAATCCCAAACTCAACATGTACCTTGTCGAGGCCCCGCAAAGAAAATCTGCGGAACGACCGATTGCCCTTGATGTGACCGAACACACTTTCTGCCTCGACTTTGCGTCGAGCGTAGATGGCGGCTTTCTCTTCACATTCAAGGGCTGTTTTGGCCTTTGCTTTCATTTCTTCGAAGATGGGATTCCAGTGAACTTGACGATTTCCCTTCGCTTTTGTGCATTTCGCTTTCAATGGGCAATCGGTACAATCTTCACATTCGTATATTTTGAAGCTTTGTTCATAGCCAGATGGATTCTTTTTGTTTTGGTATTTTTTAAACGTTACTCTCCTTCCATTCGGGCAAATAAAACAATCATCCTCTTCACAATAGGTCCAGTTTTTGGCATTTTTAATGTCTTTTTTGTATGTACGTGTTTGTTCTTTTACATAGCTCCCATAAGGAATTAGAAACTCAAAACGGGGCTCTTTCTCATCACCAACTGCATATACATAGTTTTCTTCACTACCATAGCCTGCATCCGCAATGACCGTTTTGGGCATCGGTAATGAACTGGAGGCTAGCTTCTCCATATGTGGGATAAAGCAACGTGTATCGGTCGGTCGTTGATGAATGGTATAAAACAAGATAAACTGATTCTCTGTCCCCATTTGCACGTTGTATCCGGGCTTGAGCTGACCGTTTTTCATATGGTCTTCTTTCATGCGCATGAAGGTTGCGTCTTTGTCTGTTTTCGAGTAGCTGTTACGGTCACCGAACATTTCCTTTTGTTCCTTGTATCTTGCCATTCGGGGCAGGAAATCTTCACGAATTTGTTTCACCGATTTCTTTAATTGACTGCGTTTTTTTCGCTTCTCTTTCCGAATGGATGTATCGGTCTCCTTTTCGATTTCTTCCGTTAGCGTTTCAACTTTTTCTTCTATTTCTTTTGCGATTTCCTCCATGTTTTGTTCGGTGATCTCTGTATGTTGATCGCTTTCCTTTTGCCCTGTTCCGGCTTCTAATTGGGTTAATTCATGAATGTGCTTTAGTGTTTCTTGGATTTTTTCTTTTAATTTCTCTTCGAATTTCAAAGTGGATTTTTTCCACACAAAAGAATACTTATTGGCATTGGCTTCGATCTTAGTGCCATCCAAAAAGTAGTTTTCCATCGTGATGTAATGTTCTTTTATCAATTTGAGAATCATGACTTCAAAGAGCTCATCCATGAAAGCTTTCATCCGTTCCCCTCGGAACTCATTAATGGTGCGAAAATCTGGTTGTTGCATCGCTGAAAGCCACATGGCAGGAATATTTTCTTTAACGAGTTTTTCGATTCCTCGGCAGGAATAAACCTTTTGAGAATAAGCATACAGAATGATTTTCAGCATCATTTTGGGATGATAGGAACTTCTGCCGCCGCCTTTATAATGAGAAAACAATTGTTTATCTGGTATCGCCTCCACCATTTCGTCCACGACACGTGCCACGTGATGTTCGGGTATAAGAGATTCAATATCATAAATCATTTGAACTTGACGGTTGTCATATGGTTTGAAAGTAGGGGCTAAATTTCTTTTGGCAGGAGTTTTTTCTTCTTTTCCATCTAGAGGAAGTGTCATTTGTGTGTTATAATTTTCACGAGTAATCATTTGATTGCTCATAAAAAATCGTCCTTTCTGTAATGTTGTGTGGTAACTTCATTTTACTAGAAAGGACGATTTTTTTGTGCATTTTTTTTAAAAAGTGAAAAAATGAGGGGCTCCAAAAAGTCAGTTACCCTGACTTTTTGGACAGCCCCTTTAAATTTATGCATTGTGTAACACTTTTTTTGCAGCTTCGCTATTTGGCATTATCTTTAATATTTCTTGAGCAATTGCTTTAGCTTCTTCTTTACTAATTAACTTTTCTGGAATGTCATGGAATAACAACAAATGTTCTTTCAAGCTAACATCTTCAGGGCTTAATTCAACTGCTCTTTTAGCATGGTATAATGCACTTGCGTAAGCGTCTGGTAAATGGCACAATGCAGTACTTAATAACTCTGAAGCTAAGTAATGATAATATGCAGTCTCATTATTATTTATCAAATAACAGACAAATGAATAAGCACTTATACTCTCTTCATCAAATCCTAATTCAAGAACAACTTGCTCTAAAGTATTTCTATCTTCATTCTCAATATATTCTTTTGCTTTTTGAAAATCACCCGATGTTATTAATTGCTTTATCTTTTCCTTCATAGTTATTTCACCCACGCATCAGATATTCTTATTGTTCCATCAGGTAGTTTTTTGTATGTCACCTGTACCAATTGTCCATTAACCATTTTAACTCTAGAAGAAACAGATTTATAAGGTATATCTGCACCATTATGTATTACATCGATGATAATTTCTTTTATTTTCCCCCAATTCTTATCAGGCACAAGTTTTTCCCATTGATGATTAGATTTTTTACTTCCATTTATAATATGCTTTATCTGATTACTGTTAAGTTTCCCTATTGCATCATGTACTTTAGAAGAAGGCAATAGCTTAACTTTACCCGTACCCTATGTAGTAATCTTAAAAGCTATTATAAAAAAAGACCACCTATTAAATTACCTTTCGCTCTGTTATATTCGGCAATTGATAAGCGGTTTTATTCTTCATCATGCCATAAATAATATTTACCAGCATTCTCATGATACAAACCAACGCTTGTCCTTTTGTTTTGCCTTCCTTTCGCTTGCGTTGGTAGTATTCATAAAATATAGGATTTCTTGGCTTTTTACTTTCTTTTGCCACTTGTATTTGTTGTATCGCTAATTGATAAAATAACGCATGTAACGTTCGATTGCCTTGTTTGCTTTTGTGGTCTTTTCCTTTTCCTCCAGAGCCAAAATGCACAGGCGCAATTCCCGCATAACGAGCAAGTTTATTGGCATTTGGAAAACGCTGAATATCTCCAATCTCGGCAACCAAGGCGGATGCTGTCACTACATCAATCCCCGGCATTGTCTCCAGTTGGTAATCGAGTAATTTCATTAATTTTCTTAGTTCTCCTTCGACCAATGCCATTTCCTGCTTGTTAAGTGAAACCATTAATAATAAAAAGAACCTTGAAAGGCATATAGCCAGTCAAGGTTTTCAATTTATTGTTAAATACCTTATATAATTTTTTAAATCCGGGGAGGAATCCTGAGAAGCATCCTTTCTCAAAAATGGCTTTAAAAATCATCGTAAGCATCACCTAACGGTATAAAATCTTCTTGTAGCCAGTACCAATGTCTACCTCTATTTTCTATCAATCGTTCTAATAAATCGGTAAAAGAAGTCGCTATAATAGAACACTCTCCTACCACCCCATGCCTATCATAAAAGCTGTCATAGCACCTACCGAGCCTACCCGGATTCAAATCAATCGTAATGTACTCTCCATTTCTATCCGTTGCACAGATATACCAATCGGATGAAATATCTTCTTCACATAACTCCCCTACAATAATAGGGTTAGCTAACTGAAAATCCTGAGGAGGGACTATTAAAATGGAATAATCAGCCTTTTCAAATAAAAGCGCCCCCCCACATAACTCATAAAACTTATACACATCATCAGGTAAAATATGCGATGTACTCACATTTGGAATACCAGCTGGAGGATAAACTACACAATCCCCTAAACTTTTTATTTTATTAATTAAATTCTCAATCCTCATTTTTCTTCACTACTCCCGATAAATATATTGATGAAATGCACGATAATACCCTCTTCTAGCAGACTGGGGAACACCAGCAGCATCGAACATTCTCTCTGTTAATTGTTGCATTTCTCTCGGCGAAACTGTTTTCCAATCTACTTTTCCTCCAACGTTTTTACCGGTTTTTTCGTATAACCATTGTCTATATACTGCTTTTGTGACATCATGTTGTGCTTTTGTCAAAGCAACTGTAGGGGTATCAGCACCTCTACTTACATAGTTTGGTACATTATGCTTAGCCCAGACATCTAATATACCATGGTGATTTTCTAGTGGTGCATTGCTTGGACGATACGGTACGACATCATACGGTCTAACATTACCCGTACCCTTAGTGCCAAGTTCAACGCCATCGTTGCCTGCTTTACTTCCGCCTACATTTATCCCATCCATCTTACTTAACCAAGCTTGAATCTTATTCTCCACCGGAACCTTAACATTCCCAACCCCTTCTATGGCCAATCCCATTTGCCGGCTTGGCAGGAGGTGTCTTAAGTTTGTTGCGGCGTTGTCTACGAACCGACCGACTTGCAACGAACCTTTTCTCGCACCGGTTTTTAAATGCTGCGGCATTTCTTTCGTCCATGCCTTGGCACTCCTGATGCGGGCCAATATGCTGTTTTCCGCATGGACAACCAGGTCGCAGGCACGTTGTGATTTCTGGTGCAAGCCAGCTTTCAAGCTTGTAAATAGCTTGGGATCCATTGCTTCTAGAAGAGGTGCGAACCGGGCGACGCTGCTGAATTTAGAAAGCCCCTTTACACCAGGGACGATATCCAGTGGAGAAAGGACACCACGAAATACTCGTTCGTCTGTTTTCAACTCTCTCCCTGAAATCCAGTCTTTTCCGGAAACGGCTGAACTTAATTCTAGTGTACCATAAGCTGCCCCAAATGCCATCCCTGCTGGCGGACAAATGAAAGAAGTGCCTACTATGACAGCCAGTGCCGTTATTTGCCCCCAAAACTCTTTGTTCATCTGCCCGTCTTTGATCGATTCATACTGGAAAGCTTGGGAATTCAATGCTTTCTGTATATATTCCTGTTTCGAAAAATTTGCTTTAGGTCTCGGTTCTTTCCATGAAGCGTATTCCTGTTCCATCAGCCTGGCATAGTAGTTCCTTTCGCTGAACAGATCTTCCAGTCCAACTTCCGCTTTCGGCACATCGATTGTTTGTTGTGTGCCGTATGCTCCGGGAGTGACGACCGTTTTTTTGGCGCCAATGTGATTTTTCGTTTTGATCTTTGATATGGATAAGTTGTGCATCGCTTCCACAAAAGCATCGATCTCTTGATAAAACGGATCATCGATGGTGCGGTCAACAATCTCTCCGACACGGCTGCTAAAGCGGTGCAAGACGAGATAATCTTCATATAATAGTTGATATTGTTTTTTTCGGTCTGTGTGGGTGAAAGAGATGACACCGTCTGTGTCATATTTGGCGATGTCTGCTTGAACGTCTTCGAGAAGATCGTTTAGATCTTTTAATTTATCAATCATGCCTTTGCCCCATACACCGAGACCGACCAGATCGCCAATACCTTTCTTCGTCTTTTCCCATTCAGAAGGGATATACTTGACATCCACTGCCTTCATGCCTCCGATTGAAACGAAATGGATTCCAATATGTGGAATAGCTGTCTGTTTCATTATATAAGAGAATAATGGAAGTTTTGGTAAATTGAAAGAAAAAAAGGGAATTTTAAGTAAAAAATACCATTCGTTTTTCAGATCATGTTCTTATTTTAGATCGTAGGAACCGATCGAATAGACCTAAACCAATTTTCCCAGAATGAAATGTTAAATATGGTCTCACTCTTCCTTCAATTGAATGAGAAGGGAATGAGCCGGATGTTTACTTTATTAAAACAGATGGGTCAGGTAAAATGGTTGATACAACATGGATTTCATTGTCGGCAGGCAAACTTTGAAATCTGTTTTAAACGGAAATAAAAAAGAGTCGTCGACCCCCAATCGTGCAAAAATCCCCGGGGATCGACGACTCTTTCAAATCTTTATTGAGCCCAAGCAAATCAAAGGTTTGATAAAAATTCCCCTTTTCGTTAAAATAAAAATAACCAGTCAAGCATTAAAAATGAAATGCTTATTTAACAACGTTTTTTGGGGTTTTTATCTTAACTATGAGGAATTGAAACACCGAGTTCTCACCACGCCGGCGCTAGGGCTGTTCCTAGGTTTTTATCTTAACTATGAGGAATTGAAACATCAGATGTTGAAACAGAAGTCATCGGCAACATATACGGTTTTTATCTTAACTATGAGGAATTGAAACTTGAAAAGGAGGAGGCTGTTTGAAAAACGGCAAGCGTCCGTTTTTATCTTAACTATGAGGAATTGAAACCGAGCAACCTTGCGCGCTTGATCTCCGGTCAATTTAGTTTTTATCTTAACTATGAGGAATTGAAACACCTTCGTCGCAATTTGGTCAGCTTGTATGGTTAGTGTTTTTATCTTAACTATGAGGAATTGAAACCTTACATGAATAATTAATAGAAGAAGTATTCGTTCCACTTTTGAAATGAGGGATTTAAACGTTAGTTACATTTAGATCCTTAAGTCTCAACATTCTTTTGCAATACTTATTTTCAAATGTCGATTCTATACCGTGAGAAACACCACAGGAAAAAGACCAACAAAGTCTGAGATCTCATCGATAAAGGGATTATAGAGATTTTAGGCAGAAGAAAAAGAAAGTCTGACGGAAGAGCCTCGGAAAAATCTTCGGATTGCTTACTTATATTCGATATTTGCATCTTTGATCAATCTTTTATATGTTCCACTATTCAAAATCCTTCTTTGAAGTTATCACCCTATAAATCAACATTTCACGTTGTTTCTCTGACATTTCATTTAAGCACGCTTCTCGTTAGAGAATCCATGTCAAGCCCTTGATGGATAGATCACATACATATATGTATATTTATTCAAAATTTTGATAAAGATATACTGCAACACTCTGTATTTTTTTCTTGCAGAAAACAAACTAAACTTTTTGAGCTAGTAATAACTTTACAAAAATTTTATAAATCACCGTAAAAAAGATTTAATGAATTGTTTACTTTTTCCTGACTTTTTAAAGATTTTTACTATATTTTTCTCTTTTCTAAACAAAATAAGATTGAATTGTAAGTTAATAGAAAAGAAAGGAGAAAAGGAGAATGGATGAAAGAGTTTTAGAGGTTCAAAGATGACTGAATAAAACCTATGGCGGTAGAGCTGGTTTTAATGAAGTGACTGAAGACGGAATTACTGGATGGGAAACGGTTTATCGCTTAATCCGGGCACTACAATTGGAAATGACAATTGTTTCTTCCAACGGTAATAAAGGAAACTGTTCTCCAATATCAATGATGAAAATCAGAATATTCAGTTAAATAAAAGTGGTTTCGTTCTAAATCTGTGCTGTTATTCGTTTTAATTCCCTTTAAACGAGCAGAGCGATCTCTTGAATGTTTAACCAGTGCCAATATCAAAACCTATACCTGAGCCACGATCTACTTTAATCAGCTTTAGATGTTCTTCTTTTGGACATAAAAACACCCCTTTAGACAATCATAATCTAAAGGGGTAAAACTGTGCAATTTTTTATAAACGGTATGACTTTATTCAAAGCCACATATCCACTGCCCAATTGCTTTATTCGACTGTTACGCTTTTGGCTAGGTTGCGTGGTTTGTCGACGTCGCAGCCGCGGTGAAGGGCAGCGTAGTATGCAATGAGCTGCATTGGAATGACGGCAACAAGCGGAGTTAGATCTTCATGAACTTTTGGCAAGATGAAACGGTCATCATCTTCTTCAAGTCCTTTCATGGAAATAACGCATGGATATGCACCGCGGGCAACAACTTCTTTTACATTTCCGCGAATGCTTAAGTTTACATGCTCTTGGGTTGATAAAGCAATGACCGGTGTTCCGTTCTCAATTAACGCAATGGTTCCATGCTTTAACTCGCCGCCGGCAAATCCTTCCGCTTGAATGTAGGAAATTTCTTTTAATTTGAGCGCGCCTTCCAAGCAGACGTAATAGTCAACGGCACGGCCGATAAAGAAGCAGTTTCGAGCTGTCAAAAGATAGTCTCGAGCAATTTGTTCCATTTCATCCTTTTGGCCGCATAGTGTTTCCATTGCATTCGAAATAATGGCAAGTTCTTGCAATAGGTTAAAATCAAGCTTGATTCCTTTTGTTTCAGCTGCAACAGCTGCTAAAATGGCAAGAACCGCAATTTGTGCTGTATATGCTTTTGTAGACGCAACCGCAATTTCAGGTCCGGCATGAAGCAGCAGCGTATAGTCCGCCTCACGGGAAAGAGTTGAACCCGGAACATTCGTTATAGTTAATGCTTTGTGTCCAAGCTCCTTCACTTGAACAAGCACCGCACGGCTGTCTGCCGTTTCTCCGCTTTGTGAAATGAAAATAAACAGCGGATTATTTGATAAAAGCGGCATATTGTATGAAAATTCACTGGCAACGTGCACTTCTGTCGGCACTTTTGCCCATTTTTCGATTAATTGCTTTCCTACAAGCCCTGCGTGATAGCTCGTTCCGCACGCTATAATATAAATGCGGTCCGCTTCATGAACAGCTTGAACAATTTCTTGATCAATTTTTAATTGATCGTGTTCGTCTTGATATTTTTGAATAATTTTACGTATAACAAGCGGTTGTTCATCAATTTCTTTCAACATGTAGTGAGGGTATGTTCCTTTTTCAATGTCGCTTGCATCAAGTTCAGCAGTATATGGAGCGCGTTCTATTACGTCCCCGTTTAAATTTTTGATTGTCACTTGATCACGAGTGACAATAACGATTTCTTTATCCATTAATTCGACAAATTGATTTGTTACTTGCAGCATTGCCATGGCGTCTGAAGCAACAACATTAAAGTCTCCGCCAAGTCCCACAAGAAGAGGGCTTTTGTTTTTCGCAACATAGATCACGTCTCGGTCATTTTCATCTAATAGAGCGATCGCATAAGATCCCTTCAACAAGGATAATGTTTGGCGAAATGCTTCTTCGACACTTAAACCTTTGTTGACAAATTGTTCAATTGTTTGAACAATAACTTCCGTATCCGTTTCACTTTTTAATTCAACATTTTGTAAATACTCACGCTTTACTTGCAAATAGTTTTCAATGACACCGTTATGCACAAGTGTAAAGCGTTTGGATGCACTTTGGTGAGGATGCGCATTTTCTTTGCTAGGCGCTCCATGAGTAGCCCACCGTGTGTGGCCAATTCCGATGGAAGCTGAAACACTTCTGTCCACACCTTCACGAAGCTCCGCAATGCGTCCTTTTTCTTTAAATACATATGTTCCTTCTCCGTTTAATACTGCAATACCTGCAGAGTCGTAGCCTCTGTATTCTAATTTTTCCAAACCGCGCAATAAAATTTCCTTGCAGTCTTGTTGTCCGATATATCCTACAATTCCGCACATAGTCTTTAGTTTCCTCCCCATTTAAAGGGGACAAAAGAAGCCTGAACAACTGGGGACAGATCTCTTTCCAGCCATCAAAGCTTCTCTGTCCCCTCACACATGTTTTGTAAAATGTATCCCGTTATGTCACAGTCTTTTTGTGCAAAGAGTCGCCTCTTTGTTTTAAGACGTGACTTTACGGCTGTACGGGAAGGCAACCGGGAGGCATCCGCCGAAACTTCGATAAACCTCCTCCTCGTCAACTAAGCAGATGTCCGCTCCTGCTTAGTCCAGGCGCTTTACAATAAAAAATTTTCTAACTGCCCACCTTTCTATTCTAGAATGTGCTAAAACAATTTATATATTACAATATGGAAAAGCAGTTCGTCAATTCATTTCTGTCTTTCCATATTGTATTATATGATTTCAAGCGTTTTCTCGATACAATGAATATTCAATAAAGAAAGGGAGCTTGCCTCCCCACAACCTCCTGAAAGTAGCCGGCATCCGCCAGCTACTTTCAGATAAAAATCGAAAAATAAAAGCAAGTGGAGAAAAACAATGCGTTTTTCTCCACTTATTTATTTTAGAGACTTACCGGACAGCCCCCGTCTCTTCATCATTCAACGCCCATTTCCGCTTTGATGACTTCCACAATTTTTTTCACGTACCGCTGGCATTCATCTTCCGTCGGCGCTTCGGCCATTACACGAACGAGCGGTTCTGTTCCGGAAGGACGTACGAGAATTCTTCCATTTCCGTTCATTTCTTTTTCTACTTCTTCTATAACAGCTTTTACTTTTTCATTTTCCATGACAGCCTGCTTGTCCTGCACCTTTACATTGATCAAAAGCTGCGGGAATTTTTTCATTTCACTCGCAAGTTCAGAAAGCTTTTTGCCTTTTGTCTTCATTATGTTGACAAGCTGAATCGCTGTTAAAAGACCGTCACCCGTCGTATTGTAGTCAAGAAAAATAATATGTCCGGATTGCTCTCCACCTAAATTGTAGTTGTTTTTCTTCATCGCTTCGACAACATAGCGATCGCCGACAGCGGTTTGAACGCTTTTTAGTCCATTTGCCTCCAAAGCTTTATAAAAGCCTAGGTTGCTCATAACTGTCGATACAACAGTGTCCCCGTTCAGCATTCCCTGCTCTTTTAAATATTTGGCGCAAATAAACATAATTTGATCCCCATCAACAATTTTTCCGTTCTCATCAATGGCAATCAAACGGTCCCCATCACCGTCAAACGCTAAACCTATATCTGCTTCTTTTTCTTTCACAAATTCCGCTAACGTTTCTGGATGAGTAGACCCAACCCCATCGTTAATATTCAGACCATTTGGAGATGCACCGATTGTCGAAACATCTGCATCCAAGTCGGCAAAAAGATGTGTAGCTAGTGATGATGTGGCTCCGTGCGCACAGTCCAAAGCGATATGTAAACCAGTGAACTCTTCGTCAACCGTCTGTTTTAAATATTGCAAGTATTTTTGTACGCCTTCAAAATAATCGCTCACTTGCCCCAGATCAGAGCCGGTCGGTCTAGGAAGGTTATCTTCTTCTTGATCGAGCAGCGCTTCAATTTCTTCTTCTTGTTCATCGGAAAGCTTAAAACCATCAGGGCCAAAAAATTTTATTCCGTTATCTTGAACAGGATTATGCGAAGCGGAGATCATGATGCCTGCTTCGGCTCCTAATGCCTTTGTCAAATAAGCAACACCTGGTGTGCTAATGACTCCAAGCCTCATTACCTCGGCGCCAATGGAAAGAAGCCCGGCAACTAAAGCACCCTCAAGCATATGACCTGAAATGCGGGTATCCCGGCCAATCAACACTTTTGGTCTATTTTTATCTTTTGTTAACACGTACCCGCCAAAGCGTCCTATTTTAAACGCTAATTCAGGAGTGAGTTCACTGTTGGCAACTCCTCTTACTCCGTCTGTACCGAAATATTTTCCCATGAATCATCGCTCCTTTTAAAAAATATCACTTAATTTGAAGCTTCTTCAGCAGACTTTTTCTGTTCAGATGGTTCAACTGAATCGTTATTTTCTTCTATTTGATTTCTTCTTTCATTATCTGCTTCTTCCAACGAGTTTTCTTTATTGGATAAGCGAATCTTCACTTTTTCACTCGATAAAACTGTCGAGAGGTTGTAACGGTTTTTGGCCTCCACATTTACTTCATGTTCTCCTTCATCTAACCCCGCAACATTCACATACAATTCGATATCAGATTCTTTTACGTTTTTCAAAACACTGTCTTTTCCTCGCACAACAACATCCAGCTTTCCTGTGTCCGGATCAATAAATTCAATTTCCTGATCGTTTCCTAAACCGATGACTTTGATCGGCACCTGTTTAAACGTCTTTTCTTCTCGTTTTTCAATATCTATTTTAATTTGAACTTTATTCGGGACAACGTTTGTCACTCCATCCGGAGCAGGAACATCAGCTTCAACTGTCGCATTTTCTTTGATTTTGCTTAAGTCGACAGATACATCATCAATAGACTCTATTTGCTCTAGCACATCCTTTGGACCATAAATTGTCACTTGGCTAGGGATCGATTGAATCGATGATATGCTCAGTCCATCAGAAAGCTTTCCTGTTGTTTTGATTTTTAAGGGTACAGATTTCGATTTCGTTGGGCTTTCTACCGGCACTGTTACGGTAACCGCTGACGGTTCGATTGTAACAGGCAGGATGTTCCCATTTGCATCGTATACTGCCACTTTTGACTTCTGTACAACTGTTCCATCAGCACCTTCCAAACTTACTGTTGCTTTCACAACAGCTACAGCATCAATATGCTCTTTTGCGCCTGTAATTTTTACACTGTCCGGTTTAACAATCGGACGCTCCGCAATGTAGCCTTCCTTCATTTTGTTTTTATTAATAACATCCACTTCAACCGGAAAATTTTCAGATACCTTTTCATGAATACCTACTGTAATGACAGCCGGATCAATGTCAACCTCCAATTGGTCAGACAAGTTTTTATGTTTCAAACGGACACTGTGTGTGCCAACGGATAAATCCGTTAAATCTGCAAAAATTTCAAAGTCCTTGACTTGTTTTGTCGTAGTGACAATACTTTTGGGCCCTTCAATCGTAACGGTGACGGTTTGGGGAATACCGGTGACAACAAATGCACGGTCGTCATAGTATACGTTTACGGGCACATCTGTAATTGTAGCTGTTTCGGTTGTGGATGGCGACTGAAATATATTGTATTTTTCTTCATTATTCGAAGCAGGCGATTCTATATTCACTGAAGCATATAGCATGAGCGCTAGCAACAATGCAATGATGCGCATAAACCAGTTGCTATTCATTAATTTATCCATTCTTTTTCACCCTCCATTGCCAGCGGCTAGAGGAAGCAGCTTTCGTACGGTTAAACTCAGCAAAGAGCATCTCCTTTAACGTTTCTGGAGTTAAATGTCTATGCAGCTCACCATCCTTGGCAATCGATATACCTCCTGTTTCTTCAGAAACAATGATAGTTATACTATCGGTTACTTCACTAATTCCCACTGCAGCGCGATGGCGTGTGCCCAGCTCCTTTGATATAAACGGGCTTTCGGAAAGCGGCAAATAACAGGCAGCAGCGGACACTTGATCTTTTTGTATAATAACTGCACCATCATGTAAAGGGGTATTGGGGATAAAAATATTAATTAATAGTTCAGCAGAAATATGGGCATTTAGCGGTATACCGGTCTCAACATAATCCTCCATTCCTATTTTTCGTTCAATCGAAATGAGAGCACCGATTCTCCTTTTCGCCATATACTCAACAGCTTTTGCTATTGCTTCGGTCATGTTTGTTTGCCCATCATCTTCCTGGCTAGCTGCCCTTGCAAATAGACGCCCCCTTCCTAATTGCTCAAGGGCTCTGCGAAACTCCGGCTGGAAAATAATGATGATAGCCAAAAAACCCCAAATCAACACTTGGTCCATTAACCATTGCAAAGTATTCAAGCCTAAATATTGGCTTAACACTCTAACGATAATGATTACGATAATTCCTTTTAAAAGCTGAACAGCTTTCGTTCCACGAATCACCATAATCAATTTATAGATAACGAACCAAACGAGGAGAATATCAATGACATCTATGAGGTAATGCAAAAGAGAAAAATCCCCTAAGGTCATATTGTTTTCCTCCAATAGTTCATCAAATCGCGATTGATCTATTCTAATCAAACTTCTAGGTTTGAAAATCTCTCTAATCAAAATTCCACTTTATTATATCATAACTTTTCCTAAATGCACTTAAACATAAAAATAGACCATCCTACTAAAGATGGCCTATTGTTTAAAAACCTCTGACAGAGTCGATTTTACTTCATACCACAGCCACTCAAACAATTCGTTTATTTCCTCAACCTCTCCGGTAACTTGACCGGCAGAAGCCAAATATTGGTCTCCGTTAATCACCGTTACATTTCCTTCAACTTTTCCTTCTATTTTAATATCACCGTTTTTAACAGTAATATCACCTTTCACCGTTTCTCCTTCAGGCACAATAACAGTACGGTTGTCAACAACCAAATTATCATACTTTGTTACGCTGAATTGGCTTTCTTCATAAGAAGCAAATAAACTTCCAGTCATTAGAATAACAAATAGTGCAGCGGCTGAAAAGAAAGGATGATTTCGGAACCAGCGTCTAGTTGAGACCGTACGCTTTTCTTTTGGCAGTTTTTCTAACACCTTTTGCGTAAAATCTGCCGGTGCTTCAACATGTGAGATACTCTTGACAAACGCTACAGCTTTTTCCAATTCTTGATAATGTGCCTTGCAATCCTCACAAGATTGCAAGTGTTTTTTTAACTCACGGCCTTCATCCTCATGCAAATCCCCGTCCAAATACTTATGGATCATCTCCACTACATGCTTAGGACATTTCATCTTACTCACCCCAATCACAAATGCCTTAATTGTTTGCGTAAAGCCTCCCGTCCCCGGTGTATTCTTGTTTTAACTGTTCCGACTGGAAGTTCCAATATCTCTGCGATTTCTTGCAAGGATAGCTCCTCAATATATCTCAATACGATGACTGATCGATATTTATCCGGCAGTTTTAAAATTTCTTTTTGAATCGTTTCTTGCAGTTCAATTGCTTCAACTTCTTTTTCAGGCATTGCAATATCAGATGATACTTGGGAGTACATTGTTAAGCCATCAGTCCCCGCAACTTCTGCATCTAAATAATAGTCCGGCTTCTTTTTCCGAATACGATCAATCGATAAATTGGTTGCAATCCGATAAATCCATGTAGAAAATTTTTTGTTCATATCAAATGAATGGATGTTCATATACACTCTTATAAATGCTTCCTGTGCTATGTCCTCAGCTTCATGGACGTTTCCCAGCATTCGATAACAAAGCTGAAAAATTTTATCTTTATATAATTCAACAACTTCTGCAAATGCATTTTGGTCGCCTTTTTTAATTTGTTTGATCTTTTTATTTATAAATTCTTCCATTTTTCTACCTCCGCAGTTGCGGGTACATCATGATACGAATTCGTTCCCCAAAGGTTTCATTTTTTTATAAATCTATTCTAGCAAATTTTAGGAATTTATGTTTTCATCTGCAAGAAAAATTTTTTCCTTTTGTAGCAAAAACCTTTCTTATTCCCATTTCTGGGCTTTTTATAAAGAAACGTCCAACTTGTCATAATGAAATATGACATTACAAATTTTTTCAGAGGGGTTGCACCTCACGCCGCGTTAGGTATTATGATCACAATAGGTTTATAAAGATAAGTAATTTGGGGGCGATGTTAAAGTGAAGGAAGAGTCTTACTTTACGATTGGCGAATTTTCTAAAAAGACGGGAACAACAATCCGAACATTGCATTATTATGATCAAATTGGACTGCTCAAACCGAAAAAAAATCCTCGTTCTGGACACCGATTATACTCTGCTCATGATGTATTGACACTTCAAAAAATAGTCAGTCTTAAATTTTTAGGATACAGTTTAGAACAAATCAAAGAGTTAATTAATGAAACCAACTTCGATTTAAACTTAAAGGAAACTTTACAGTTCCAAAAAGAAGCGCTTGAAGAACGAAAGGAACATATTGAAGAAGTGCTCAAAGCCATTAAACGAATTCTCACGATTTTAGAAGAAGAAAAAGAAGTGGATAGCAATGTTTTAATGAGTCTTATTCAGAGCATACAAACAGAAAAAGAACAGCGCAAATGGTTAGAACATTATACGTCAAAAGAAGTAGCTGAAAAGCTTTTTGATCAGCCTGAAGAGGTAATGATCTCCCTTGACAAAGAATACATCCAATTATCCCAAGAAACAAAAAGATTGGCAGGAAGACCTGTCGATGATCCTGAGGTAGAAGCGTTAGTCGAAAAATATATGAAAACAATATTAGAATTTATCGGAAAAGAATTAATTAGTGCTATCGGGAATTTAGATGAAGCTGAAATTAAAACTATTGAAAATAAATTGCCATCTCCATTTACACAGGAGGAAGAGGAGTGGCTTCAGCAAGTGATGGAACATTATGCGATGAAAGCTGGGCTTCTCCAAGATGAAAATATTGACCGACTTTAGCAAATAAAAAAACTCCACCTCCCCTTTTCCAATTGGGGAGGTCATTTTTTATCTTTGAATTAGAGGATGATGGATATTCATTCAGCTCCCATTTTCCCGAAACCTTCCCCAAATTTTATCGAGTGAAGTGTTCCGCCGGAAGCCCAATTATCTCTTTCATATTCATCGAAAACTACTGTAACCCATTCTTCTTTCACGTTTAGTATTTGCGCTGCTGCTTTTGTTATTGCCTCAGTAAACTGCTGTTTCTGTTCTGCGGTTCTTCCTTTAGCCAGCTTTACGTTGATAAAAGGCATCGAATCACACCCCCTTTAAGCCATTTGAATTTATAAATGGTGTCGAAATTTATTCGTCCTCATCCGGATCTGTGCTATTTCAAAAAATGAAACAAGACAGAAGTTTGTCGATATACTTCGTCACAACACCCGTAAAAACCTTTGCTGGGCAGTCATTGTATGCAAAATGTTTTACACAAATCATCCTCTACAGCAACAATCTTCTGGAAAAGAGACTAATTTTTAAAATCAACCAAAAAATCATTTAGGTCATGGTTCCATTTCGGAACAACCGCATTACCAATACTAAAAGGAAAAATACAATTCGCCTTCAATGGTATATCCAAATTTAAAAGGCTGTTATGGGACTAAAAAGGAGAATGCTCTTACATATCATTATTTTGAGATTCAAAAGCGAGGATTAGATATAATCGAAGGATTAGTAACATTTCAAATAAAAAAATCCTGACAATTTCTTGTCAGGAATTAAGTTCATCTCATTTTATAAAATTTTCCCTATTGAATTTAAAAGCGGAA
>NZ_CP150188.1:95000-177500 GCF_037965805.1 Aeribacillus sp. FSL K6-3256 | reverse complement strand
CCACCTTCGGCGGCTGGCTCCCGTAAGGGTTACCCCACCGACTTCGGGTGTTACAAACTCTCGTGGTGTGACGGGCGGTGTGTACAAGACCCGGGAACGTATTCACCGCGGCATGCTGATCCGCGATTACTAGCGATTCCGGCTTCATGCAGGCGAGTTGCAGCCTGCAATCCGAACTGAGAGTGGTTTTTTGGGATTCGCTCCACCTCGCGGTTTCGCTGCCCTTTGTACCACCCATTGTAGCACGTGTGTAGCCCAGGTCATAAGGGGCATGATGATTTGACGTCATCCCCACCTTCCTCCGACTTTTAGCCGGCAGTCACCTTAGAGTGCCCAACTGAATGCTGGCAACTAAGGTCAAGGGTTGCGCTCGTTGCGGGACTTAACCCAACATCTCACGACACGAGCTGACGACAACCATGCACCACCTGTCACCCTGTCCCCGAAAGGGGAACGCCCTATCTCTAGGGTTGTCAGGGGATGTCAAGACCTGGTAAGGTTCTTCGCGTTGCTTCGAATTAAACCACATGCTCCACCGCTTGTGCGGGTCCCCGTCAATTCCTTTGAGTTTCAGCCTTGCGGCCGTACTCCCCAGGCGGAGTGCTTAATGCGTTTGCTGCAGCACTAAAGGGTGGATACCCTCTAACACTTAGCACTCATCGTTTACGGCGTGGACTACCAGGGTATCTAATCCTGTTCGCTCCCCACGCTTTCGCGCCTCAGCGTCAGTTACAGGCCAGAGAGCCGCCTTCGCCACTGGTGTTCCTCCACATCTCTACGCATTTCACCGCTACACGTGGAATTCCGCTCCCCTCTCCTGCACTCAAGTTCCCCAGTTTCCAATGGCCGCTCGCGGTTGAGCCGCGAGATTTCACATCAGACTTAAGGAACCGCCTGCGCGCGCTTTACGCCCAATAATTCCGGACAACGCTTGCCACCTACGTATTACCGCGGCTGCTGGCACGTAGTTAGCCGTGGCTTCCTCGTCAGGTACCGTCAAGGTACCGCCCTGTTCGAACGGTACTTGTTCTTCCCTGACAACAGAGCTTTACGATCCGAAGACCTTCTTCGCTCACGCGGCGTTGCTCCGTCAGACTTTCGTCCATTGCGGAAGATTCCCTACTGCTGCCTCCCGTAGGAGTCTGGGCCGTGTCTCAGTCCCAGTGTGGCCGGTCACCCTCTCAGGTCGGCTACGCATCGTCGCCTTGGTGAGCCGTTACCTCACCAACTAGCTAATGCGCCGCGGGCCCATCCTGCAGTGACAGCTAAAAGCCGCCTTTCAACCGAAAACCATGCGGTTTTCGGTGTTATCCGGTATTAGCTCCGGTTTCCCGAAGTTATCCCAGTCTGCAGGGCAGGTTGCCCACGTGTTACTCACCCGTCCGCCGCTAACCTAAAGGAGCAAGCTCCCTTCGGTCCGCTCGACTTGCATGTATTAGGCACGCCGCCAGCGTTCGTCCTGAGCCAGGATCAAACTCTCCAAAAAAGTTTGTCACCAAATGCTCTTGTCAGAATCAACAGGCACGCTTTTCGTTTTGTTCAGTTTTCAAGGATCATATAACTACTTCGACGAAATAACATTATAACAAAACAATTGTGTCCAGTCAATGTTTTTTATTTTTTCACAATGACTTTCATAATATATCATGGCGTCAAAACGTTTGTCAATACATTTTTTAAAACACTTAACAAACAGCGACGATTAATAATATATCAACTTTAAACTATTTCGTCAACACCTTTTTAAAATTATTTTTAATTCTCCATCCTTATTCATAATTAAAAGTTCAATTCATACAATTTTACAAGATAAGGACAAGGAGGAGCATCAATGAACCGTTTTTACATCATCCATATTAAAAAAATCAAACAATTACTTTTTTTAATCATAATCGCTTTTTTTACTGCTGTCTTTATGTACTTTCAAACAATACCAAATATCCCAGTTTTCACTACAAAGAACGGGCCGAAAGCTATTTATAAAGGAGACGGAAGCGGTAAGAAAGTTGCCTTGACATTTGATATTAGCTGGGGAGATGAAAAAGCAATTCCAATTTTAAATACTTTGAAAAAATATGGACTAACCAATGCAACATTTTTTGTATCCGCCTCATGGGCCGAACGCCATCCTGAAGTAGTCAAAAGAATTATCGATGACGGTCATCAGCTCGGCAGCAAAGGATATGCTTATAAAAACTATACTGAGTTGGACACTAACGAAATTAAGCGTGATTTATCTTTAGCCCAGCATACATTTCAAAAGCTTGGTATCAAGGATATAAAATTGCTGCGGCCCCCAACCTGCCAATTCGATCAAAACGTTTTAAATATTGCTGAACAATATGGATTAACTGTCGTCCATTACAGTGTAAATTCAAATGACTGGCAAAACCCGGGAGTCAACAAGATTATCCAAAATGTTACGAAACACTTAAAACCAGGTGATATTATCCTGCTTCACGCATCAGATTCAGTTAAACAAACTAACCAAGCGTTGCCGGCGATTATTCAACATTTGAAACAAAACGGCCTTAAAAATGTAACCGTACAAGAATTAATTGAAAACAGCAATGCAAGAACGAAAGAACTATCATTCAAATGAAAAGAACTTTGGAAGTAAATTCAAACCAATCGTTTTCAATATTTTGGAAATCAATAAGCATTTTAAAGAGCTATAAGGAAAACTCCTTCAGCTCTTTTTTGCTTTTGGCGAGTCATTTGTCATTTTCGGCAAAATCAACAATTGGTAAGCATTGCAAATTAAAATTGGAAACAGCATTAAATACAGCCAATCTCTATCATTGACACGAAGGGCCGGCATCCACTCAATCACTGAAACAACAACCATAAAAAACAATGCAGGGACAAACGCATCTTTATTCGTCTGTTTTTGCTTAAAATAAGCAATTACAGCAGAAAACAACAAAATGACAACAGCTACTAAAATATACGGGACAATGGAATCTCCAGTTTGCGCAAAAAATTGATATCGAAAATAAACTAAATCAAACAACACAAAAATGATTAACAAGATTTGAACAGAGTTCCATAACGAAACTGAGCGAAAAATGCCTAGGCCAAACCTGTGCACAGTCAAATAAGCGAAAAAGCCCATTTGGCTGATGATGCTGAAAATAAAACCTACTCCGATCAGCCAAAACAATACTGCAACAATTTCAACAATATTAAAAGACAAAAACAATTTTTCATACTCGCTCCATCTTAAGATAAAACCAACAATACTTGTCGCAACTCCACCTACAATGAGAGTAGAAAGGAAAAATCGTACCCAATTTCGGCTTTTCACTGCCAACCCCTCCATATTTCGTAAAATATCATATGATTTTATCAATCCAACTTGTATATTACCATATGGCAAAACTTTTTTCGCATAAAAAACAGTTGGTTTCTCAACATAATGGTAGAAGTTATTATTGAAAGGAGCTAAATGAAATATGAGAGGTAGAAATTGTTCGCTCCTCATCATGATGCTTATATGGATGATCGTTGCAGGATGTGCGGATCGGCAGCAAAGTGAACCAATGAATTATGATGAAACAAAAAAAATGGTTGTAGACATATTAAAATCTGACGAAGGAAAAAAAGCCGTTCAAGAAATTATGAAAGATGAAGAAGTTCAACGAAACCTCATTTTAGATCAAAAAACCGTCAATAATACGATTGAAAAAGCGTTAACATCAGAAAAAGGGAAGGAATTTTGGAAAAATACATTTGAAGATACAAAATTTGCGGAAGGATTTGCGAAAACATTGCAAACAGAACATGAAAAAGTGATCAAACGTTTAATGAAAGATCCGGAATATCAAGGAATGCTTATGGATGTGCTGAAAAATCCTCAAATGGAAGAAGAACTATTGAAGGTTTTAAAAAGCAAAGAATACCGCCAATATTTACAGCAGCAAATTACAGATGTTCTATCAAGTCCGCTCTTTCAACCGAAAATCGAGGAGGCGCTATTGAAGGCTGCTCAGCAAGCTCAAAGTAAACAACAAGGCGGGGGCAGCTCCGGAAACGAAGGCGGGGGCAGCTCCGGAAACGAAGGCGGGGGCGGAGGCCAATAGACCTCCTCTCCCTTCCTTTACTTTTCTGTTATCTCAATCACTTTTCTTGCTATATCTAAATAAGTTTTCCCTATTGGATGGTTTTCATTATAAACAGACGGAGCAAAGTCCTCTTCATCCCAGTCCGGCTGCTCAAGCGGAATTTGCCCTAATAGAGGGACCTGCAAATCCTCTGCAAGCTTCTGACCTCCGCCTTTCCCAAATACATACTCTTTTTGGCCTGTTAATTTACTTTCAAAATAGGACATATTTTCAATAACTCCTAAAATTTCGTGCTCCGTTTTAATGGCCATTGCACCAGCCCTTGCAGCAACAAATGCAGCTGTTGGATGAGGCGTAGTTACAATGATTTCTTTACTAGTTGGAAGCAATGTATGCACATCTAATGCAACATCACCTGTACCAGGAGGCAAATCAAGGAGTAAGTAGTCCAACGATCCCCATTCAACTTCTTGGAAAAAGTTATTCAGCATTTTTCCGAGCATCGGACCTCTCCAAACAACAGGCGCATTATCTTCAACAAAAAAAGCCATTGATATGACTTGCACACCAAACCGCTCAACTGGAATAATTTTATCCCCGCGAACGATCGGCCGGTTCATGATCCCCATCATATCAGGAACGCTAAAGCCGTAAATATCTGCATCAATAAGACCAACTTTTTTTCCTAGACGAGCAAGGGACACAGCCAAGTTGACAGATACGGTTGATTTGCCGACACCGCCTTTTCCGCTTGCTATTGCAATAAAGGTTGTTTTTTCATTCGATAAAATGGAAGAGCTTGTACTATCAGAATAATACTTTTGGACAATTTCCTTTGGAAGCTCCGAAAAACGCAGCCCAACAGTCTCGGCACCCGCTTGTTTAAGCTTTGCAACAATTTGCTGCTGGAGTGTTAACTGCTCGCTTGTTCCCGTTTTGGCAATTGCTATTTTTAAACTAATATGTTTTTTTTCGGGCTTAATTTTTATTTCTTCAATCGCATTCAATTCTTTTAAAGATTTATGTAAAAATGGATCTTCCAACTGTTCGACAATGGACCTTACATCTTCTTCCCGCATCGTATCCACAACCACCTTTTTTCCATAAGACTTTTAATAGTATATAGTATA
Source organism: Aeribacillus sp. FSL K6-3256 (assembly GCF_037965805.1). Classification (NCBI taxonomy): domain Bacteria; kingdom Bacillati; phylum Bacillota; class Bacilli; order Caryophanales; family Bacillaceae; genus Aeribacillus; species Aeribacillus sp. FSL K6-3256. The sequence goes on along the minus strand of NZ_CP150188.1, from coordinate 172,306 downwards.
ACACATTTCCAACAGTCCATTGAAAATAGATGCCTGAGAAGAATCCATTTATTCCGGTATTTGCTGTTCATTGGAAAAATAACGCAAAACCCCGTTGTAAATGGCGGCTGCCACTTTTTTCTGATATTCTTCAGAAGCAAGAAGCTCTTCCTCAGAAGGATTGGATAAAAACCCCACCTCCACAAGCGCACCCGGTTTTTTTGCATGCTTTAGTAAATAGACACCGCTTATTGGCTTTGCTTTTCGATCTGTATTTCTTAAATTTTTCCTTAATTCATCTTGGATAAATTTCGCAATAGCTTCATTCTCCTGATATTTTCCGTCATAAAATGTTTGCGCTCCCCTCCATTTTGGAGATGGAATAGCATTTAAATGGATGCTTAAAAACAAATCGGCGTCTGATTCATCAATTAGGCGAACGCGCTTTCGAATATCTTCTGATTTTCTCCGGCTATATCCGTGTGTATCGTCCGAAGCCAAATCTTCATCTTTTTCTCTTGTCAATAACACTAACGCTCCCTGCTCTTGTAAATAATCTCGAGCAATATTGGCAATTTTTAAAGTTATATCTTTTTCCAGCAGTTTTTTTCCTACTGCTCCTCCATCGGGACCTCCGTGACCGGGGTCTAAGTAAATGATTTTTCCTGATAACGGAAGATTCCATGATTTCCATGAATTGAAAAGGGAGAATTGATATTGAATGATAAATACGAGAATTAGAAACCCAGCAATAAACAGTGCCCATTTCAGCTTTTTTTTCACTCCGCATCCCTCCTGCTCGTCCCTTCAATTCAATATATGGAAAAGCATAAGGATTTATGATTACTGCAATTTTAATTTATATCTCTTTTTTCCAGCCGATTCCCACCAGAAAATTGGCGCATTCAAAATTTAACTAATCTGCTCAAACTCGTCATTCTCCCCAACAGATAATATAGCTGTAGAAGCCGTCAACTTTCTGCCATACAGCTGTTTGTGCTTTAATGATAAATCGCCTTATCACTGTTCGGTCCTAGATATGAAGTTTAAATTGGGGGCAATTAGGGATAATGGAATGCTTCACTTGAAAATAAAATTGTATGTCTGATTCAGTTTTTTTACAGCGCTTTTTTTCAAAAAGAAACATTTTAAGAGTATAAAAAAAAGCTCCCGCAAATATGGGAGCTAAGATGAATGTTGCGTTTCAGTTATAACGAGACCGATCAGGCTGGCACGGTCAATTTTATTATTTATATTTGACGGTAACTTTCGTGCTTTTTCCTACATTTCCAGCCTTATCTTTTGCATACACTAGGAGAACTGTTCCGGCTTTTTGTTTTTTGATTGAAACGGAAAAATTTCCGTTTTTATTCGCTTTGCCCGAACCGATTACTTTCTTTCCTGCTTTGACATACACCGTTGAATACGCCTCTGCTTTTCCTGTCACCGAGGAAGATTTTCTTGTCACTTTGTTCACTTTAGGAGCACCCGGCGGTATTTTATCGAGTACCGTCACTTTTCGCGCCGGACTCACATTCCCCGCTTTATCCGTCGCTGTTACGTAAAGAATTGTTCCGGCTTTTTGAGCCGTTTTTAACGAAATTGCGAATTTCCCATTTTTATCTGTCGTGCCGGTGCTCAATACTTTGCTGCCGGCCTTTATTGTTATTTTTGATCCTGCCTCCGCTGTCCCTCTGACCGTTTTATCTTTATTGCTGACCGAATTTACACTCGGAGTACGCGGCGGTGTTTTATCAATTACCGTCACTTTTCGCGCCGGACTCACATTCCCCGCTTTATCCGTCGCTGTTACGTAAAGAACTGTTCCAGCTTTTTGAGCTGTTTTTAACGAAATCGTGAATTTCCCATTTTTATCTGTCGTGCCGGTGCTCAATACTTTGCTGCCGGCCTTTATTGTTATTTTTGATCCTGCCTCCGCTGTCCCTCTGACCGTTTTATCTTTATCGCTGACCAGGTTTACGCTTGGAATGCTAGGAGGCGTTTTATCCAATACCGTCACTTTTCGAGCCGGACTCACATTCCCCGCTTTATCCGTCGCTGTTACAGACAAAATCGTACCAGCTTTTTGCGGTGCCCGTAATGGGACAGAAAACTTGCCGTCTGATCTAGACGTTCCTTTTCCTAATTCTATTGTTCCTGATTTTACCGTTATCGTTGCACCCGCCTCCGACGTTCCTGTCACTGCTTTATCTGAATCTTTCACTTCATTGACAGCAGGTGCTGTCGGCGGCGTTTTATCAACCACCGTTATTTGAACCGACTCGCTTTTATTTCCCGCCTGATCCCTGGCATATACGCTTAATACAGTCCCAGCTTTTTGTTTACTGATGGAAATGCGAAAAGATCCATTATTGTCAGCTGCTGCAGAGTTCAATATCTTTGAACCAAGCTGGACATAAACAGTAGTTCCTGGATCAGACAGCCCATTTATAAATGTATCCCGATCACTTACCGGGTTTACTATCGGTTTGCTTGGAGGAGTGGAAGGCTTATTTTCCTCTACATCAAAAAAAGTATAAGTGATGTCATCTCCTTTAGATGCAGGAACAGTTTCATTACCAACAGCCCGTTTTACTATGGCTCCGCCGCCCCGCAAGCTGGCGGATTCTCCCGAAAATATTTTTGGAATTAATGAATCAAAGCCCTCTTCACCATTAAAACCATATATTCCCGTATCTTTCTTCAGTAAAAGGGCGGCGCGGAAGTTCGTCATCAATTTTCCAAATGTAAGGGTAGGGTCGATATATTTTTTCGCTACATTCTCTACTGCTTTATAATCATTATGAGTATCTGTTAAAATCTCTTTGAAAATCTTGTTTCCTTGATTCGCTTGAATTCTGACATATTGTCCAAAAAGATAGGACAAGGAATAGTTAGACAAAGTGTCGCCATTATCATCCCAATACAATAATGAATGACCATTTGTAATGGAGGTAGAAATATTGTAGTAATTAATGGTATTCATTAAAGGTTTTCCAGTATACATGTGTTCAGCTGCCATTGACAAAGCTTCATCTAGCCATGTATCCATTTGGGAGCCATTTTCTATAAATACATTTTGGTTAAAATTCACCATATGTTGAAATTCATGTGCCAATGTTTCGTATGCAGCACTTACATCCTTTTCCGTCCCTGTTCCCATTAAAGGATACGTATCAATATAAAAAATCTCTGATTTGTTGGAGTATGGAATATCATGCAAATCTCCTCCATAAAAGTAACCAGCAATATACCCCCCTAATCCTGCAAAACCATCTTGTATATCATAACAAAGAATGTGAATTTTCCCGTTTCCGTCCACATCGGATTCGCTGGCAAAATTTTGTGTGATGAGCGGATAAATTTTTTGATCAAATTCTTGCCCTAATTTTTGCGCATCAGCTTCTGTAATTTGATTATCATAAACCCATACGTTCGTTTTTGTACCTGAATACAGCAGCTTGGTGCTAATTTGTTTATCTTCATTGGTCGTAAAATCATGCACCCAAAATGTCTTAGTATCGCCAACTTTATTGAGAAACTTTTTGGAGAGAGATTTTTGTTGAAGTTTCTTGTCTTCATGTTTCTCCGTATCAAACGGTCTAATTACATCCAGTTTATAAGCATTCAATCCTATTTTTTTGTTTATCGTATATTGATCATTATTAATCTTGAACGCTCCAGTGTCTTGAGTATTATTCACGTCTACGGACTCGTTGCTGATTAATACGTATTTATTTCCCTCGGGTGCTGTTTCTGAATAAAAAGGATTCCGCACCTTAAATGTTGTTACATCGGAATAATATTCACTTTCTTTGTCAGGAAAAACACCTATTCTTAAATAAATATAAGGTTGATCGCTATAAATGGACTTTAAAAGCTGTGCAATGAGGTAGGCCTCATATACTCCATATGTATCGTACTCGACATATCCAAGGAATTTCAATGTTCCTCCAATATCTTTATAAAATTCTATTCCAATATAACTGTCTTTTTCTATATTTTTATCTGAATTATACAGAATTTCAATGTCCATCGAGTCGTTCATATCGTAAATACGTTCAAATGTAATTTCATGATAGACATTTTTCGAGTCCAACAGCCAGCCAACAATTTCTCCCTCCTGAATTAATGGATAATCCGCCGGATTTGTAGATTGTGTTTTTTCCTCTTTGTGTTGTTTCTTTGGTCCTGAACTTTGCTGGAATGTCGAAATTATTTCCTTTCTGCTATCACTTCTTTCCTGTGCAAAACCGCTAGCTGGCACCAATAATAAAAAAATAAGAACAAGGCATAACGACTTTTTCAACCAACCCATTTCTCCACCTCTTTATTTATAAAAAATTGATAGAAATATTATAATGGATGATTTTGTATAAGGCACTAAAATTTTTTGAACAGTCACAAAAGTTTTAAGCCTATTCGCCTAAATGAAAAGTGCTAATAAAATCTTTGTGGTAAAGAGAAAAGAAACGTGTCAAAGCTCAGCAAAAAAAGCCAAATAAAAAATAAAAGCCGATTTCCTCACCTGCGTTACACAATTGGAGGTTTGCTCGGCAAATGATAAAAGCTTTTTCTATCTTCGAAAATCTGGAATCGTTGAAAAGACATTCATATCGAGATGAACATTTTGAAAACCGCAATTTTTTGTTTTTTAAAAGTTTTCATAACATAGCCACAGTGCATGGATGTCGCCCAAATTGTCCTTACGAGTAATATTTCACATAGGAAATAAAAAACCATTTTGCTTCATTCTTCCTTGCAAAAAATAAGCAGCACTGCCAATAAATCCTGAACTTTTCCTTTTTGAAATAAAAAAGCCAATCAAAAGGCGAATTCAGCAATGGCCCCCGTCAAATCATTTTTTCACAAGCCGTTTTTAGGCATAAAAAAAGCCCGTTCCAACGAAGTTGAAATGAGCCATGCATGAACTGCTTTTAAAGCTTTAGTTTGTATCTCTTTTTTCCAGCTAAAAACCCTTCTTCCCACCAATAATGAATAAAGTGCTGGCATGTCAAATAGATGGATTCCATAACAAAATCATCATTTGATTCCCTTGCCAAATAAAGAATATTGTCAAATAAATTATTAATAAGCTCTTGTTCTTCCTGTATACAACGTGTATTGGCCTGCTCCATCGATTCCCCGTAATATCCAAACCGGCTGTAGGCTGCTCCCAGCAAAAAAGATTCAATGGCCGAGTGGACACACTCTTCTTCCATTGCAGTTTTATGGAAGCGTTTTTGAAAAAAAGGATTAAACCATTCATCAATCATATTTTTCAATTTGCGAATTGGGAGATCTTTTAACATTTTTCGCTCAGTGAGAAGCTTTTTTTCCTGCCGTCTTTCATTAAAGTCTGTAATTACATTCATCCAAAATCTCCTCCTTGTTTTTATTTTTTTCAGTTCACGCTGTTCCATTCAACCACTCCTTTCCAATTGCAAATAAAAAACCACAACGATTTGTTGTGGTTTAAGGTTCGAATCATTAACGTTTTGAAAATTGCGGTGCACGGCGTGCTCCTTTAAGACCGTATTTCTTACGCTCTTTTACGCGAGCATCTCGAGTTAATAAGCCTGCACGCTTTAACGTTCCGCGATATTCTGGATCAGCTTGTAAAAGTGCACGAGCAATTCCGTGGCGAATAGCGCCTGCTTGACCAGTGAAACCGCCGCCTCTAACATTTACTAGTACATCATAATTGCCAACTGTCTCTGTTAAAACAAGCGGTTGTTTAATATCTTCAATCAAAGCTTTTGTTGGAATGTAATCTTCAATGTTCCGTTTATTAATTACGATACGGCCTTCACCAGGAACTAACCGAACACGGGCAACAGAGCTTTTGCGACGACCGGTACCGTAGTATTGAACCTGTGCCAAAATGATAACCTCCTTATTAAATTATCCGCGAAGTTCATAAACTTCTGGTTTCTGTGCTTGATGAGGATGTTCGCTTCCTCTGTAAACATGCAATTTTTTAAACATTTGGCGTCCAAGGGAACCTTTTGGAAGCATTCCGCGAATAGCAAGTTCCAGCATTTTTTCAGGATAGTTGTTTCGCATTTCTAATGCAGTTCTTGATTTTAAACCACCAGGATGCTGGCTGTGGCGATAATAAATTTTGTCTGTTAATTTTTTTCCAGTTAATTCGATTTTTTCAGCATTAATAATAATTACGTGGTCACCTGTATCTACATGCGGTGTAAACGTTGGTTTGTGTTTTCCGCGTAAGATAGATGCAACTTCGCTTGCTAGACGTCCTAAAGTTTTGCCAGCTGCATCAACAACATACCATTTGCGCTCAACTTCATGCGGCTTTGCCATAAACGTTGTACGCATTGTTTTCCCTCCTTAATCGTTCATGTCGAAAAGTCTATTTCAAAAACACGATTATTTTCCGGGGCTAATCGTGGGGCTTGAAATACATACCATATGTTATCTTATCTTTTTAAGATATGAATGTCAAGAAAATGTTACACCTGGATTAGTTGTCATAATAAACTTTCCAAAGATATAGACCGCATCCAGAAACTGTTTTCCCGGCTCTTGATCTATCTTTGTCTGCGATAATTTGTTTTATTTCTTCCGGCTTGCGCTTCCCTTCTCCTACTTCAATCAATGTTCCGACTAAAATGCGAACCATATTGTAAAGGAAGCCGCTTCCGACAAAACGGAACGTAATTTCATCTCCTTCTTCCCATATATCCGCTTCATAAATAGTTCTCACTTTATTTTCCGTTTCTGTTTTAGAAGAGCAAAAGCTTGTAAAATCATGTGTTCCAATAATGAAACGGGAGGCAGCTCGAATCGTTTCAATATTTAACGGATTTGGAAAATGGTATGCATAATGACGCCGGAACACATCTCGTTGAAAACTGCGATACAAACGGTAGCGGTATTCTTTCTTCTTTGCAGAAAATCTAGCATGAAAATCTTGATCGGCAAGCTCTGCATTTTGAATGGAAATATCTTGAGGAAGCAGCGTATTCAAAGCAATCGGCCATTTTTCCATCGGAATTTTGAGGCTTGTATCAAAATGAAATACTTGGCCAACAGCATGCACGCCGACGTCTGTTCTGCCGGAAGCAGTAATTTTTATCCGCTCCCCTTTGTGGATTTTCATTAATGCTTCCTCAATCTCTCCTTGTACTGTCCGGAGGCCGGGCTGGCGCTGATAACCGCTAAATCCTGATCCATCATACGAAACTGTGCATTTAATCCTCATTTTTAAAACTCCTAGGCACGCAATAGTAATAAAATAATTGATAACAGCAGGATAGAGACCATCATAATGGAATCAATCGCTCCCCATTTCAGCTGCCTGATTTTCGTACGTCCTTCACTTCCGCGATACCCCCTGGCTTCCATAGCGGTAGCAAGCTCTTCCGCCCGCTTAAAAGCGCTGATGAAAAGTGGTACAAGCAAAGGAACGATTGCTTTTATTCGCTCTTTTACAGGCCCTGATGTAAAATCTACCCCTCTTGCCATTTGCGCCTTTAAAATTTTTTCTGTTTCCTCCAGCAGAGTCGGTATAAAGCGAAGAGAAATAGACATCATTAATGCTAGTTCATGGACAGGAAGTTTAAATTTTTTAAAAGGCTTTAACAGACTTTCCATTCCATCCGTTATTTCGATAGGCGTTGTTGTTAAGGTCAATGTCGTTGTCATAAAAATTAAGAAAATGAACCGAAGAGAGATAAAAAACCCTTGCCGCAAGCCTTCTTCATAAATGGAAAAAAAGCCGAAGCGGAACAGCATGTCCCCTTCTTTTGTTACTAAAATGTGCAGCAAAAATGTAAACCCAACGATCCATATAACAGGTTTTAAACCGTTCCATAAGAAAGAGAACGGAAGCTTCGTCAGCAAAATAATGATGAACGTAAATAATCCTAATAAAAAGTAAGTGATTCCGTTATTGGCAAAAAAGACGATAAAAACATATAAAAAAATCGTTAGCAGTTTTGCACGGGGATCCATTCGATGAATGACTGTGCTGCCAGGAACATATTTTCCGATGATGATATTATCGATCATATACGACACCTTCTTTTAAAAGGGCTTCAATGAAATCGGCCGTTTCCTCTAAAGTCAATGGCTTGTCTTCAACCGTTAAAGAAAATTTTTCTTCAAGCTTCATGACAAATTTAATTGATTCCGGCAAATCGAGCCCAAGCTGCTCCAGTTCCCCAGTCAACCGGAATATTTCCTTTGGCGACCCTTTCATCTTTAATTCCCCTTGGTGCAAAACGGCAATTTCATCAGCGTACTTTGCTGCGTCTTCCATGCTATGCGTTACTAATATTGTTGTTAATTTTTTTTCTTTATGGAGACGATAAAAAAGCTCCATGATCTCATTTCGGCCTTTTGGATCCAATCCTGCAGTCGGTTCATCTAAAACGAGCACCTCCGGCTCCATCGCTAAAACACCTGCAATCGCCACTCTTCGCATTTGCCCCCCGCTTAGCTCAAACGGGGATTGATGAAGGATTTCTTCTCCTAGACCGACAAGCGGCAGCACTTCTTTTACCTTTTTTTTCGCTTCTTCAAACGATGCGCCAAAATTCATTGGACCGAATGCTATATCTTTTTCGACGGTTTCTTCAAATAATTGATGCTCTGGGAATTGAAAGACAATTCCGACCTTTTTTCGAATAGATTTCAAGTTTTTCTGTTTTTCTCCTGCCTTAATCAGCCGGTCTCCAAGTTGAATAGAGCCTTTCGTTGGCAAAAGCAGGCCGTTTAAATGCTGCAAAATCGTTGATTTTCCCGACCCGGTATGCCCAATCACGGCCAAATATGTTCCTTCATGGATATCCATATTGATATCACACAAAGCGAGCCGTTCAAAAGGAGTGTTCATTTGGTAACGATGTTCTAATTGTCGGATTTTAATGTCCATAATTCGTCCACCAGGCTTTCTACATTAAGGTGTCGCGTCGCTAAAGGCACTCCTTTTTCAAGAAGCCGTTTGCTCAGCTTGTAAGAAAACGGAAGATCTAAACCGATGCTTACCAGCTCCTCTTCCAAGCGAAACACTTCTTTCGGAGTTCCCTCCACAAATTTTTTGCCTCCATTCATTACAATCATCCGATCTGCTTTGGCCGCCTCTTCCAAATCATGGGTGATGGAAATGACCGTCACAAGCCCTTTTTCTTTCAATGACCAAATGGTTTCAATTACTTCCCGGCGTCCAATTGGATCAAGCATTGAAGTCGCTTCATCTAAAACAATAATGCTTGGTTGAACAGCCAAAACGCCTGCAATCGCGACCCGCTGCTTTTGTCCGCCAGAAAGATGATGAGGTTCCCGTTCTAAAAATTCATTCATTTTTACAATTTTCGTCGCCCATTCGATTCGTTTTACCATCTCTTCTCTCGGTATACCTATGTTTTCCATACCAAAAGCGACATCGTCCCGTACAGTGGCGCCGACAAATTGATTATCTGGATTTTGAAACACCATTCCAATCCGTTTTCGAATATCCCAAATGGTTTTTTCTGATAATGTGATTCCTGATACAGTAACGGTTCCTTCGTCAGGCAGCAGCAGACCGTTTAGCATCCGGGCCAATGTTGATTTCCCTGATCCATTGTGTCCGACGATGGCCAGCCATTCCCCTTCATACACATCAAAGGAAACATCCGTTAGTGCAGGCTTTTCACTTTCTTTATTATAGCGGTATGTTACATGTTGAACTTGAATGATCGACCGTTCCACAGATGCTCTCCTCCCGCCTCAAGTACAGATGAAGTAAACGCGAATATCATGTCTATAAATATGAGATGCAGAGGCTGCCAAAAGAAAATCAATCCGCTTTGTAAAGTACTTGAAGATAAATAAAAAAGGGCATAGATGCAGTCATTACAACTGTCCCGCCCTTGAAGTTCATTTATATCTAAATTACACGAATTCAATGATAACCATTGGTGCTCCGTCACCACGGCGAGGACCCATTTTCAAAATTCGTGTGTAGCCGCCTTGACGATCTTGGTAACGTGGTGCCACTTCATCAAATAATTTTTGCAATGCATAGAAAGGTTTTTCTTTTTCCTTTCCGTCTTGGCCTGAAACTGTCACAGTTTTCGCAACCTCATTGCGAATAAACTGTGCTGCTTGGCGACGAGCATGCAAATCACCACGTTTACCTAAAGTAACCAGCTTCTCTACAACAGCACGAAGCTCCTTTGCACGGGCTTCAGTCGTTTCAATTCGTTCGTTAATAATTAAGTCCGTTGCTAAGTCACGGAGCATTGCTTTACGCTGCGCACTAGTACGTCCTAATTTTCTATAAGACATGTGATGTTCCCTCCTTTGTTGGAAGTTGATCTATATAGACTTTGAAAAATCAGTTAATCGTCTTTTCGTAAACTCAAACCAAGGTCTTCTAATTTTTGTTTTACTTCTTCTAGCGATTTGCGTCCTAAATTACGCACTTTCATCATGTCCTCTTCTGTTTTGTTCGCAAGTTCTTGAACTGTGTTAATACCTGCACGTTTCAAACAGTTATAAGAACGAACAGAGAGGTCAAGTTCCTCAATCGTCATTTCAAGCACTTTTTCTTTTTGGTCCTCTTCTTTTTCAACCATGATTTCAACATTTTGCGCTTCATCTGTTAAGCTAACGAAAATGTTTAAGTGCTCCATCAAAATTTTAGAGCCAAGTGCGATAGCTTCCTTTGGACCGATGCTTCCATCTGTCCAAACATCAATTGTCAGCTTATCATAATCTGTCACTTGACCAACCCGTGTATTTTCCACTTGATAAGAAACTCTAGAAACGGGTGTGTAAATCGAATCGATTGGGATGACACCTATTGGTTGATCTTCCCGTTTATTTTCCTCAGCCGGGCTGTATCCTCTCCCGCGCTTCGCCGTCATTCTCAGCCGCAAATGAGCATCTTTCGCAAGAGTTGCAATATGAAGATCAGGATTTAATATTTCAACATCGCTATCGTGAGTTATATCTGCTGCCGTAATGGGCCCTTCACCTTGTACGTCAATTTCTAGCGTCTTCTCTTCTTCTGAATAAATTTTCAGAGCAAGCTTTTTTAAATTTAAAATAATCGTTGTAACATCTTCGACGACACCATCAATTGTAGAAAATTCATGGAGGACGCCGTCAATTTGAACAGATGTTACAGCGGCACCAGGGAGTGAGGATAATAGGATACGACGTAAGGAGTTACCCAAAGTTGTACCATATCCACGCTCAAGTGGCTCGACAACGAATTTCCCATATTTCGCGTCATCACTGATTTCAACCGTTTCGATTTTTGGTTTTTCAATTTCAATCATTCTAAATAAAACCCTCCTTCAAAACGTCGAAACCCCGGCTAGACAAAGAAGAGAAAACGCGTCTAACCGAAATTCCCCAATCATAAAGTCCCGAATGTGCACAAACAACATCTTAATAAATGCTAGAATCTATAACTGTATCATAACCCATTATTGACAGGGTTACAAAATATATACAGATAAATTACACACGACGACGTTTTGGCGGACGGCATCCATTATGTGGAACAGGTGTGACGTCTTTAATAGATGTCACTTCAAGACCTGCTGCTTGAAGAGCACGAATCGCAGCTTCGCGGCCTGCGCCAGGTCCTTTTACAGAAACCTCTAATGATTTCATTCCGTGCTCCATAGAAGCTTTAGCAGCTGCTTCAGCTGCCATCTGTGCAGCAAACGGAGTTGACTTACGAGAACCTTTAAATCCTAATGCACCGGCACTTGACCAAGCAATTGCATTGCCGTGCACATCAGTAATAGTGACAATCGTGTTGTTAAAGGTTGATCGAATATGTGCGATGCCTGTCTCAATATTCTTTTTTACGCGGCGTTTGCGAGTATTTGTTTTACGAGCCATTTACAGTTAACCTCCTTTACTTATTTTTTCTTGTTAGCAACCGTACGGCGCGGTCCTTTACGAGTACGTGCGTTATTTTTCGTATTTTGGCCTCGAACAGGCAAACCACGGCGATGTCGGATACCACGGTAGCAGCCAATTTCAATGAGACGCTTAATGTTTAGAGAAACTTCCCGTCGAAGATCTCCTTCCACTTTATAAGTGTCGACAATGTCACGGATTCTTCCTAATTCTTCTTCTGTTAAATCACGAACACGAGTATCTTCGGAAACTCCAGCTTCAGCTAATATTTTTTGAGCTGTTGAACGACCGATTCCGTAAATATAAGTTAAAGAAATGACAATGCGTTTATCGCGTGGAATATCTACACCAGCAATACGCGCCATAATATGAGCACCTCCTTCAAAAATTAACCTTGTTTTTGTTTATGTTTTGGATTTTCGCAAATAACCATAACTTTTCCTTTTCTGCGAATGACTTTACATTTTTCGCATATAGGTTTCACTGATGGTCTTACTTTCATGTTTATCCAACCTCCTTAATAATCCGGAGTGCAAATTATTTATATCGATACGTAATTCTTCCGCGGGTTAAATCATATGGTGATAATTCAACCGTTACTTTATCACCCGGCAAAATACGAATAAAATGCATTCTAATTTTTCCAGAAACATGAGCCAGCACGGTATGACCATTTTCCAACTCTACTTTAAACATCGCGTTAGGCAACGTCTCAACAACGGTACCCTCTACTTCAATGACATCGTCTTTCGCCATTCAATTGTCTCCCTTCCTCAAATCAGTAACTTGTTCATTGACAAATCGGCTTATTGCATATCGAAGTTTGCCATTTGTCACACGGCCAGTTTCCAATATACTGTTCTGAACTTCCGGAGATACGCAATCAAAAAATTCAAGATGATGGATGTTTTTTTTCTTTGGAGAATGAAACTTTCGCTTTTCTCCATCGGCAATCAATACGAATCGATCATCGAGAATTTTCACGACAATCGCATATTTGCCAGCTTCTCTCCCTTTCGTAATCAAGACAAACTGACCTATTTGCGGACTCGACTCAGGATCACTCACGCACATCACCTTCACTTAGGGTGTTGTTAAAATTTCATAACCTGTATCAGTAATGGCAATTGTATGTTCAAAATGAGCACACATTTTGCCATCTACAGTCACGACAGTCCAATTATCAGCTAACGTTCTGACATAACGGCTTCCCGCATTGACCATAGGCTCAATCGCTAAAACCATACCGGGCTTCAGCCTTGGCCCTTTGTTCGGTGGACCATAATGCGGAATTTGAGGATCCTCATGCAAGTCTTGCCCTACGCCATGACCTACGTATTCACGAACAATGGAAAAACCGTGAGATTCGACGTAAACTTGAATGGCATGAGAAATGTTCGAAAGTCTTCCCCCTGGTTTTGCTTCTTCTAATCCTTTATATAAAGATTCTTTTGTAACATCAAGCAATTTCTGTGTTTCTTCGGAAATTGTACCGACAGGATAAGTCCATGCAGAGTCCCCGTGATAGCCGTTGTATTTCGCACCAATGTCAATACTAATAATATCTCCATCACGCAATACACGGTCTCCAGGTATTCCGTGAACAAGCTCTTCATTCACGGAAGTGCAAATACTGCCGCGAAAACCATTATACCCTTTAAATGAGGGGATTGCATCATGTTCACGTATAAACTTTTCAGCAATACTGTCCAGTTCTTTTGTTGTAATACCAGGCTGAATATATTTCTGGAGTTCTTGGTGAGTTAAAGCAACAATCCGTCCAGCCTCGCGCATAATTTCAATTTCGCGCTTTGTTTTGCAAATAATCATTCACCCAAGCCTCCAAGCAAGTTGCAAATATCTTCAAATACTTTGTTAATCTCTTGCTGACCGTCAATATTTTTCAAATAGCCTTTAGATTTATAGAAATCAAGCAGCGGTTTCGTCTGCTTCAAATTCACTTCCAAACGGTTTCCAACGGTTTCAGCGTTATCATCAGCTCGTTGATATAAATTTCCTCCGCACTTATCACAAATTCCTTCTTCTTTTGGCGGATTGAATACAAGATGGTACGTTGCACCGCAATTTTTGCAAATTCTTCGTCCTGTTAGCCGTTCCATTAAAATTTCTTGGTCAACATGAATGTTGATAACATAATCAATTTCTTTATTAAGCTCTTTTAAAATTTGCTCCAAAGCCTCCGCTTGAGCAACGGTGCGCGGAAAACCATCCAATAAAAAGCCTTTATCAGTATCATTCTTGCCTAATCTTTCCCGAACAATACCAATCGTAACTTCATCCGGCACTAATTCGCCTTTATCCATATAAGACTTCGCTTGTAACCCTAACTCGGTTCCATCTTTTATAGCTGCTCTGAACATATCTCCTGTTGAGATATGCGGGATGTTGTATTTTTCAACAATTTTTTCAGCCTGTGTTCCTTTTCCTGCCCCAGGCAGCCCCATTAATACTAAATTCATGGACTCTCCCCCTCAAACGCTTTTCGAGGGAATGGGACATTCATCGCCCCACAACCTCTTATTTCATAAAACCTTTGTAATGACGTTTGACAAGCTGGCTCTCAAGCTGCTTCATAGTTTCCAAAGCGACACCGACAACGATCAAGAGACTTGTTCCACCTATTTGTGCTGAAGAAGGCAAGTCAGCAAATTTTATAAAAAAGACAGGAAGTATTGAGACAACTGCTAGAAAAATAGAACCGACAAATGTTAAACGGTATAAAATTTTCGTTACGTACTCTTGTGTACTTTTTCCTGGTCTTATACCCGGTATATAGCCGCCTTGCTTCTGCAAATTTTCAGCCATTTGCTCCGGGTTCACTTGAACAAATGTATAGAAATAAGCGAAAGCGATAATTAATGCAACGTAGATGATCATCCCGATAGGTTGCGTGTAATCAAATGTTTTTTGAATCCATCTTGTTACATCATTTGGTCCAAAGAACGATGCAATCGTAGTGGGGGTAACAATAAACGATACTGCAAAAATGACTGGAATGACTCCAGCAGAGTTAACCTTCAATGGGAGATGCGTTGAATGTCCCCCAACCGGACTTCTACCTGCAAGCCGCTTTGCATACTGAATCGGAATTTTTCGGAATGCTTGTTGAACGAAAATAACAGCTACAACAACTAATAAAACGGCAAGAACAAGCAAAACGACAGTTACAATTCTTAAAAATAGCTGATCGCCAACATCCGCAAATTGTTGAGCATAAATTTGGTTTACTGCCGTTGGAATGCCGGCAGCAATCCCAGCAAAGATAATAATAGAAATACCGTTCCCAACGCCTTTTGCGGTAATTTGCTCACCAAGCCACATTAAAAAGGCTGTTCCCGCAGTTAAAACAAGTGCGATCAACAAATAGTTTCCAATGCCAGGGTTTATGATTAACAGACCGCCGGCCATATTATTAAAGCCATATGACATTGCCAGCGCTTGAATAAATCCTAAAATAATTGTTAAATAACGCGTGAATTGGGCAAGCTTTCTGCGGCCTACTTCACCCTGCTTCGACCACTCTGTAAATTTCGGTACAACGTCCATTTGCAGAAGCTGAACAATGATTGAAGCAGTAATGTAAGGCATAATCCCCATTGCTAAAATGGAGAAGTTTTGCAATGCCCCGCCTCCAAAAATGTTCAAAACGCCAAATACGTTCAATTGGTCTTGTGCTTTTAGTACGTCTGCGTTCACACCCGGGACAGGGATAAAAGTGCCGATCCGGAAAATTACCAGCATAAGAAGGGTGAACAAGATTCGATTGCGAATGTCACCCACGCGCATAAAATTGGAGATTGCCTTGAACATTAAATCACCTCAGCAGAACCGCCGGCGGCTTCAATTGCCTCTTTTGCTGAAGCAGAAAATTTGTGTGCTTTAACCGTTAATTTTTTCTCTAATTTACCGTCTCCAAGCACTTTAATACCTGCTTTCAGTTTGCTTACAACACCTGTTTCCAAAAGAAGCTCTGGAGTAATTTCCGTACCGTCTTCAAAACGATTCAATTTGTCCAAGTTCACAACTTGATATTCTTTGCGGTTAATGTTTGTAAACCCACGTTTTGGCAAACGACGGAATAGAGGAGTTTGACCGCCTTCAAATCCAGGGCGAACTCCACCGCCAGATCGGGCATTTTGTCCTTTTTGACCACGTCCAGCAGTTTTTCCATTACCTGAACCAATACCGCGACCAACACGATTCCGCTCTTTACGAGAACCTTCTGCCGGTTTTAATTCATGAAGCTTCATAACCTTGGCACCTCCTTATTTGATTATTGTTCTTCCACTTTCACGAGATGTGACACTTTATTGATCATTCCGCGAATTGCCGGATTGTCATTATGAACAACTGTTTGATGCAATTTCCGCAAGCCTAATGTTTTAACGGTTATTCTTTGGTCTTCAGGACGACCAATTACACTCTTTTTGAGGGTAATCGCCAATTTTTTTGCCATTGTCTTTCCCTCCTTATCCTAACAGTTCTTCAACCGTTTTTCCACGAAGTTTAGCAACATCTTCTACACGCTTCAGCTGCTTTAACCCGTCAACTGTTGCCCGAACCATATTAATCGGTGTATTGGAGCCTAAAGATTTAGATAAGATATCGTGAACACCTGCTAATTCAAGTACTGCACGGACAGGTCCTCCAGCGATAACCCCCGTACCTTCAACAGCAGGTTTCAAGAGAATCTTTCCTGCACCGAATTTACCGATTACTTCGTGTGGAATGGACGTACCTACAATTGGTACTTCAATTAAGTTTTTCTTTGCATCTTCAATTGCTTTGCGGATAGCATCAGGAACTTCTTGCGCTTTACCAGTTCCGAAACCTACATGACCGTTTTTGTCTCCGACAACAACAAGAGCAGCAAAACGGAAACGACGGCCACCTTTTACTACTTTTGCAACACGGTTTACGGTAACAACACGTTCTTCAAGTTCAAGTTTGCTTGGATCAATACGACGCATCACTTTTCCCTCCTTTGTCGATTAAAATTCAAGGCCAACTTCGCGAGCTGCATCAGCTAAAGCCTTCACACGTCCATGATATAAATATCCACCACGGTCAAACACAACAGATTTAATACCTTTTTCAAGCGCACGTTTTGCAACAAGTTCGCCGACCTTTTGAGCTGCCTCTACATTCCCAGTTGATTCCAAGTTAAGCTCTTTATCCAAAGTAGAAGCACTCACAAGCGTTTGGTGATTTGTATCATCAATCACTTGAGCATAAATGTGCTTGTTGGAGCGGTATACGTTTAAACGCGGGCGAGCGGCTGTACCGGAAACCTTTGAACGCACGCGTGCATGTCTAGTTTTGCGAACCGCATTTTTACTAGGTTTTGTAATCATCTACGTCACTCCTTTCTTTCTTTATGCGGCATTACTTAGCAGTCTTACCTTCTTTGCGGCGCACATATTCTCCTTCATAGCGGATGCCTTTTCCTTTATATGGTTCAGGCGGACGAACCGCACGAATATTTGCAGCGACTGCGCCAACACGCTCTTTATCTGTACCTTTAACGACGATTTTTGTTTGAGAAGGAACGTCGATTTCAATGCCTTGTTCAGGTTCATATTCGACTGGATGAGAGTATCCGACATTCAATACTAGTTTTTTTCCTGATTTTGATGCACGGTATCCGACCCCGATCAGTTCTAAACTTTTTTCAAAGCCTTTGGAAACACCTTCAACCATATTGGCAAGAAGGCTGCGAGTCGTCCCGTGAAGAGCACGGTGCTCTTTATTGTCAGATGGACGAGTAACAGTTAATACTTGATCTTCAACTTTTATATCCATATCTGGATGAAATGTACGGGTTAATTCTCCTTTTGGTCCTTTTACTGTTACTGTATTTCCATTAATCGTAACAGTGACACCTGAAGGAATTTCAAGCGGTTTTTTCCCTACACGTGACATGAATGACACCTCCATTTCGTGTTAAAAAATTACCAAACGTATGCGAGCACTTCTCCGCCTGTTTGCTTCGCGCGTGCTTCTTTATCAGTTAAAACGCCTTGAGAAGTCGAAACGATTGCTATTCCTAATCCATTCAACACACGTGGCACTTCATTAGCTTTTGCATAAACGCGCAAGCCTGGTTTGCTGATTCGTTTAAGGCCAGTTATAACACGTTCGTTGTTAGGCCCGTACTTTAAGAAAATGCGCAAAATACCTTGTTTATTATCTTCAATATATTCATAATCGCGAATAAACCCTTCACGCTTCAAAATTTCAGCAATTTCCCGTTTAATTTTGGAAGCAGGAACTTCCAGTTTTTCATGACGAACCATGTTCGCATTGCGAATGCGAGTAAGCATATCTGCAATAGGATCTGTCATCACCATTATAAATAACCTCCTTCCCATTTATCGATACTACCAACTAGCTTTTTTCACGCCAGGGATCTGACCTTTGTAAGCAAGTTCACGGAAACAAATACGGCAAAGCTTAAATTTGCGGATGACTGCATGCGGACGGCCGCAGCGTTCACAGCGTGTGTATTCACGCACTTTAAATTTTTGCTTGCGTTTTTGTTTCGCAATCATTGACTTTTTAGCCACATTTTCGCCTCCAATCTAAATTAGCGATTATTTTGGAACGGCATGCCGAACAGAGTTAATAGCTCGCGAGCCTCTTCATCGGTTTTTGCTGTTGTAACGATTACGATATCCATACCTCTTACTTTATTTACTTTATCGTAATCAATTTCTGGGAAAATAAGTTGTTCTCTAATACCAAGCGTATAATTGCCGCGGCCATCAAATGATTTTTTAGATACACCACGGAAGTCGCGCACACGTGGTAAAGAAACGGAAATCAATTTGTCAAAGAAATCGTACATACGCTCTCCACGAAGCGTAACTTTGCAACCGATCGGCATTCCTTCACGAAGCCGGAAGCCGGCAATGGATTTTTTCGCACGAGTCACTACAGGTTTTTGACCAGAAATGAGAGTTAATTCTTCAACAGCACTGTCCAGCGCTTTCGCATTTTGGACTGCATCACCGACGCCCATATTGATGACAATTTTTTCGATTTTAGGAACTTGCATAACAGATTTATAGTTAAACTTGTTCATTAGTGCAGGTATGATTTCTTTTACGTATTTTTCTTTAAGGCGGTTCATAAATAGACCTCCCTTCCAAATTATTTATCTAAAATTTCACCTGATTTTTTTGCTACACGCACCTTTTTGCCGTCCACAATTTTATAACCGACACGAGTCGGTTCACCTGTTTTTGGATCTAATGGCATTACATTTGATACATGAATAGGCGCTTCTTTACTGATAATTCCGCCTTGTGGATTATCTTGAGAAGGCTTCGCATGTTTTTTCACGATGTTCACGCCTTCCACAAGCACGCGGTTCTTTTTCGGATATGCTGCAAGGATCACGCCTTGTTTTCCTTTATCTTTTCCGGCGATCACCATTACTTTGTCACCCTTCTTAACATGCATCGATTACACACCTCCTTGGTAAGCCAAACTCATAATTAAAGTACTTCTGGAGCAAGAGAAACGATTTTCATAAAGTTTTTATCGCGAAGTTCACGCGCAACCGGTCCAAAAATACGAGTACCTCTCGGGCTTTTGTCTTCGCGGATGATGACGCATGCGTTTTCGTCAAAACGAATGTACGAACCGTCAGGACGGCGCACACCACGTTTTGTACGCACAACAACAGCTTTTACTACATCACCTTTTTTAACAACGCCTCCTGGTGTTGCTTGTTTAACCGTACCGACAATAATATCACCGATATTTGCTGTTTTACGACCAGATCCGCCAAGAACTTTAATTGTTAACAATTCACGTGCACCAGAGTTATCAGCAACTTTTAAACGAGATTCTTGTTGAATCATGTTCGTGACCTCCCTTCGGAATTTTTTTCATCCGAACCAAATTAAATAATAACTGCTTCTTCTACAATTTCAACTAAACGGAAACGTTTTGTTGCAGATAGCGGGCGAGTTTCCATAATGCGAACGATATCGCCGACTTTCGCTTTGTTTTGCTCATCATGAGCTTTGAACTTTTTAGAATATTTCACGCGTTTTCCATAAAGCGGGTGTTTTTTATAAGTTTCAACAAGAACAGTGATGGTCTTATCCATTTTATCCGACACGACGCGTCCAGTATAAACTTTGCGCTTGTTGCGTTCACTCATTTGGCAAACCTCCTCTCACGATTATTTGTTTGCAGCAATTTCTCTTTCGCGAATAATAGTTTTCATTCTAGCAATCGTTTTGCGTACTTCACGGATGCGGGCAGTATTTTCAAGCTGACCAGTCGCAAGCTGGAAGCGCAAGTTAAACAATTCTTCTTTTAAAGATTTCACTTTTTGTTCAATTTCGGCAGTGGTTAGATCACGAATTTCTTTAGCTTTCATTTGATTCACCACCAATTTCTTCACGTTTTACAAATTTTGTTTTGATCGGTAATTTATGAGATGCAAGACGCAGTGCTTCACGTGCAACTTCTTCAGAAACACCCGCAACCTCGAACAATACTTTGCCCGGCTTCACTACGGCAACCCAGCCTTCAGGTGCCCCTTTACCGGAACCCATCCGTACTTCTAAAGGTTTAGCCGTGTATGGTTTAGACGGGAAAATTTTAATCCAAACTTTTCCGCCACGTCTCATATAACGCGTCATCGCGATACGTGCTGCTTCAATTTGTCTGTTGGTGATCCAAGCAGGCTCAAGAGCTTGAATGCCATATTCACCGAAATGAACTTCAGTGCCGCCTTTTGCACGTCCGCGCATTTTCCCGCGATGTTCTCTACGATATTTTACGCGTTTAGGCATTAACATAATTATTTGCCTCCTTCCTCATTGTTCTTTTTAGCTGGAAGAACTTCTCCACGATAAATCCAAACTTTTACGCCCAATTTTCCGTACGTTGTATCCGCTTCTGCAGTTCCGTAATCGATGTCTGCACGAAGAGTATGAAGCGGTACCGTTCCTTCACTGTAATGTTCAGAACGTGCGATATCTGCACCACCAAGACGGCCGGATACCATTGTTTTAATACCTAATGCACCTGCGCGCATTGCACGTTGGATCGCTTGTTTTTGAACACGACGGAACGAAGCGCGGTTTTCTAGCTGACGTGCAATATTTTCCGCAACAAGTTTTGCATCTAAATCAGCTTTTTTAATTTCTAAAATATTAATGTGCACACGTTTGCCAGTTAGTTGGTTCAAAGCCTTTCTTAAAGCTTCGACCTCTGTACCACCTTTACCGATAACCATTCCTGGCTTAGCTGTGTGGATAGTGATATTTAAACGGTTTGCCGCACGTTCAATTTCAATGCGGGAAACGGATGCATCGCTTAAACGTTTATTAATGTATTCACGAATTTTGAGGTCTTCATGTAACAGGTCTGCATAATCTTTTTCTGCATACCATTTCGATTCCCAATCACGAATGATGCCAATTCGAAGACCGACTGGATTTACCTTTTGACCCACTAATTATCCCTCCTTTTTTTCCGAAACAATGATCGTAATATGGCTTGTGCGTTTGTTGATTTGGCTCGCTCTACCTTGTGCACGTGGTCTAAAGCGTTTCAAAGTTGGTCCTTCATCAACATAAGCCTTTTCAATATATAAATTGTTTCCGTCCATGTCATAGTTATGCTCTGCATTTGCAACAGCCGATTTTAACACTTTTTCAATAATTGGTGAAGCAGCTTTAGGTGTATGGCGAAGAATGGCAATTGCCTCACCAACTTGCTTTCCTCGGATCAAGTCAATAACTAAACGAGCTTTACGAGGAGCAATTCGTACTGTTCTCGCAACAGCTTTAGCCTGCATCCTAAAATCCTCCTCTCATATTAGCGTTTTGTCTTCTTGTCATCGCCGGCATGGCCTCTGTAAGTACGAGTTGGAGCAAACTCTCCAAGCTTATGTCCTACCATGTCTTCAGTAATGTATACCGGAACATGTTTTCTTCCATCATAGACCGCAATGGTATGACCGATGAAAGATGGGAAAATAGTTGAACGGCGAGACCAAGTTTTGATGACTTGTTTGCTTCCAGTTTCATTTAATTTTTCGATTTTTTTCATTAAATGATCATCGCAGAATGGTCCTTTTTTTAAGCTACGACCCATAATGTTACCTCCCTTCGTGATTGCGCTACGGTTCTGATGAACCGTAGAACAACCCCGTTATTTTTTACGACGGCGAACGATAAATTTATCGGATTTGTTTTTCTTTTTGCGAGTTTTAAACCCAAGAGTCGGTTTACCCCAAGGCGTCATAGGAGATTTACGACCAATAGGTGCTTTTCCTTCTCCCCCACCGTGCGGGTGATCGCTAGGGTTCATAACAGATCCGCGAACTGTTGGACGTTTGCCTAACCAGCGGGAACGTCCTGCTTTACCAATATTAATTAATTCATGCTGCTCATTCCCTACTTGGCCGACAGTGGCACGGCAAGTTGCCAAAATCATGCGGACCTCACCAGAAGCTAAACGAACTAATACATATTTTCCTTCTTTACCAAGCACTTGAGCTGAAGTACCTGCAGAACGAACCAATTGTCCGCCTTTTCCTGGTTTTAATTCGATGTTATGAATGACAGTACCTACTGGGATATTTTGAAGAGGAAGTGCGTTTCCAACTTTAATATCAGCTGTAGGTCCTGACATTACTTCCATTCCTACTTTTAAGTTTTTAGGAGCCAGAATATAGCGTTTTTCTCCGTCAACATAGTTAATTAATGCAATGTTTGCGGAGCGGTTTGGATCGTACTCAATAGTAGCAACGCGTCCTGGTATTCCATCTTTATCGCGCTTAAAATCAATAATACGATATTGACGTTTATGGCCTCCGCCTTGATGACGAACAGTTAGCTTACCTTGGTTGTTGCGTCCTGCTTTTTTATGAAGCGGAGCAAGCAACGACTTTTCCGGCTTGTCAGTAGTGATTTCAGCAAAATCAGATACTGTCATGCCGCGGCGACCGTTAGAGGTTGGTTTATATTTTTTAATCGCCATCTCAGTTTCCCTCCTTCACTTTCAAAATTATGCTTCGAACAATTCGATTTCTTTGCTGTCTGCCGTTAATTTCACGATTGCTTTTTTACGGCGATTTGTCAAACCGCTGAACCGGCCAACACGTTTAAGTTTTCCTTTGTAATTCATAATGTTGACTTTTTCAACTTTGACATCGAAAATTTTTTCAATAGCGTCCTTCACTTCTGTTTTGTTTGCTTTCACATCTACTTCAAATGTATATTTTTTGTCAGCTACTAGATCCATTGAACGTTCAGTGATGATGGGGCGCTTAATAATATCTCGAGGATCCTTCATTATCCAAGCACCTCCTCTACTTTTTCCACCGCTGCTTTTGTAATAACAAGTTTATCATGGCTCAACACATCCAACACGTTGATTCCATTAGCCGTAACAACTGTTACACCTGGAATATTGCGTGCAGACAGGATTACATTTTCGTTTTCGTCTCCTGTTACAATCAGCGCTTTTCTGTCAACGGAAAGCCCTTTGAGAATTCCAGCCATTTCTTTCGTTTTTGGAGCTTCCAACACTAAATCTTCTAATACAACAATATTGTTCTCTTGAACTTTAGAAGATAAAGCTGATTTGATTGCTAAGCGGCGGACTTTTTTCGGTAATTTGTATGCATATGTGCGAGGTGTTGGTCCAAATACTGTCCCACCTCCGCGCCATTGAGGTGAACGGATGGATCCCTGACGTGCGCGTCCTGTACCTTTTTGACGCCATGGCTTACGGCCACCGCCACTAACTTCAGAACGGTTTTTTACTTTATGAGTGCCTTGTCTTTGAGAAGCTCTTTGCATAATGACAGCTTCAAATAATACGTGTTTATTCGGCTCAATACCAAAAACAGAATCATTTAATTCGATTTCGCCAACTGCTGATCCGTTTTGGTTATATAACGTAACTTTCGGCATTTTTCCGTTTCCTCCTTTCCTGTTGAAATTACTTCGCTTTTACTGCAGATTTAATAATAACTAATGATTTTTTCGGTCCCGGAACATTCCCTTTGATTAAAAGAAGATTGCGTTCAGCATCTACTTTTACAACTTCAAGATTTTGAACGGTTACGCGTTCACCGCCCATTCTTCCAGGAAGTTCTTTTGATTTAAAAACACGGTTTGGTGCAATGGCTCCCATTGAACCAGGACGACGGTGGTACCGTGAACCGTGAGACATTGGGCCACGTGATTGTCCGTGACGTTTAATCGCACCTTGAAATCCTTTCCCTTTAGAAATACCTGTCACATCAACAAGTTCCCCAGCAGAAAAAATGTCTACTTTAACCTCTTGACCAATTTCATACTCGTCTACATTAGCACCTCTAACTTCACGAATGAAGCGCTTAGGAGCAGTATTTGCTTTTGCAGCGTGACCTTTTTCCGGCTTGTTTGCAAGCTTTTCACGCTTGTCTTCAAAACCTAGTTGAATAGCATCGTAGCCGTCTGTTTCAACAGTCTTCTTTTGAAGAACGACGTTTGGGGATGCTTCAACTACAGTAACAGGAATTAATTCACCGTTTTCTGCAAATACTTGCGTCATTCCAATTTTTCTTCCTAAGATTCCTTTGGTCATGAGTCACACCTCCTAAATTTCAAATGTTTTAATCTATCGTTACAGTTTAATTTCAATGTCTACACCAGAAGGCAAATCTAAACGCATTAACGCATCAACCGTTTGCGGTGTAGGGTTGACAATATCGATTAAACGTTTATGTGTACGCATTTCAAATTGTTCACGAGAATCTTTATATTTGTGCACTGCTCGAAGAATTGTATAAACTGTTTTTTCAGTCGGTAGCGGAATTGGACCAGAAACATTTGCTCCCGAACGTTTTGCAGTTTCTACAATTTTTTCGGCAGATTGATCAAGGATTCTGTGATCATACGCTTTTAATCGAATTCGAATTTTTTGTTTTGCCATTATTTTCCCTCCTTTTCGCCTACTTTCCATAGACAATTCTCCACGAGAATTTCCTGTACGCCCGCCATGGCAAAGCGGCCGGGTGTATCAGCAACCTCCCGCTTCATCGCAGTCAAAGACCAACGTTATACATTATATAAAAAACAGGTGTCTAATGCAAGAAAAATTCAGGATTTCCTATAAAATTTAGTGTTGTTTCTTTAAAAGTTAAAGCGTTGCAGACTTCATATTTATAATAAAAAAAGCGAGCCTATTCGACTCGCTTTTTTCAATTA
The DNA here is from genome assembly GCF_037965805.1 of Aeribacillus sp. FSL K6-3256. NCBI lineage: Bacteria > Bacillati > Bacillota > Bacilli > Caryophanales > Bacillaceae > Aeribacillus > Aeribacillus sp. FSL K6-3256. The sequence goes on along the minus strand of NZ_CP150188.1, from coordinate 147,185 downwards.
GTCAAGGATAGCTGAAACAGATCCTGCACCTACAGTACGACCGCCTTCGCGGATAGAGAATTTCGTACCGTCTTCAATCGCAACTGGAGAAATGAGTTCAACAGTCATTTCAACGTTATCTCCAGGCATTACCATTTCTACGCCTTCTGGAAGAGTGATAATTCCAGTTACGTCTGTAGTACGGAAATAGAATTGTGGACGGTAGTTAGAGAAGAATGGAGTATGACGTCCACCTTCTTCTTTAGAAAGAACGTAAACTTGTGCTTTGAATTTTTTGTGCGGTGTGATAGAACCAGGTTTTGCTAAAACTTGACCGCGTTCTACTTCGTCACGTGCGATACCGCGAAGTAAAGCACCGATGTTGTCTCCAGCTTCAGCTTGATCAAGAAGCTTACGGAACATTTCAACACCAGTAACAGTTGTTTTCTTAGATTCTTCAGCTAAACCAACGATTTCTACTTCGTCACCAACTTTTACAACGCCGCGTTCTACACGACCAGTTGCAACTGTACCGCGACCAGTGATAGAGAATACGTCTTCAACAGGCATCATGAAAGGTTTTTCTGTATCGCGTTCTGGAGTTGGGATGTATTCGTCAACTGCGTTCATTAATTCAATGATTTTTTCTTCCCATTCAGCATCTCCTTCAAGTGCTTTAAGCGCAGAACCTTTGATAACAGGTACATCGTCGCCAGGGAAGTCATATTCAGAAAGAAGGTCACGAACTTCCATTTCAACTAGTTCTAATAATTCTTCGTCGTCTACCATGTCGCATTTGTTTAAGAATACAACGATGTAAGGCACACCTACTTGGCGAGATAAAAGAATGTGCTCACGAGTTTGCGGCATAGGACCGTCAGCAGCAGAAACAACTAGGATAGCGCCGTCCATTTGAGCAGCACCAGTGATCATGTTTTTAACATAGTCTGCGTGTCCAGGGCAGTCAACGTGTGCATAGTGGCGGTTGTCAGTTTCGTATTCTACGTGTGCAGTTGAAATCGTGATTCCGCGTTCACGCTCTTCTGGAGCACCGTCAATTTGATCATATGCACGAGCTTCAGCTTTACCTTGTTTTGCAAGAACAGTAGTAATAGCTGCAGTCAAAGTAGTTTTACCATGGTCAACGTGGCCGATTGTACCAATGTTAACATGTGGTTTAGAGCGTTCATATTTCGCTTTAGCCATAAGTAATTTTTCCTCCTTAAAAAAATATGTTTCATTTTAAATAAATATATAGAATACTTGGAGGCGGCGCAAGTGCATCCGCATCCAAGGGCTACATAAGTATTTATACTTGAACAATGGTTGAAAATCAATTATTCGCCTTTATTTTTTTTGATAATTTCTTCTGCAATGTTTTTAGGCACCTCTTCGTAATGATCGAAGTGCATCGTAAATGTACCGCGTCCTTGTGTATTGGAACGAAGTGCGGTTGCATAACCAAACATTTCAGCAAGTGGAACCATTGCTTTTACAACTTGTGCATTTCCACGTGCTTCCATTCCTTCCACACGTCCACGGCGTGAAGTGATATCACCCATGATGTCTCCCATGTACTCTTCAGGTACAATTACTTCAACTTTCATAATTGGCTCAAGGAGTACCGGGTTACATTTTTGAGCAGCATTTTTAAGGGCAAGTGAAGCGGCAATTTTAAACGCCATCTCACTTGAGTCAACATCGTGGTAAGACCCATCAAAAAGTTTAGCTTTAATGTCAATTAACGGATAGCCTGCAAGCACACCGTTTTGCATAGCATCTTCCAAACCAGCCTGAACCGCTGGGATGTACTCGCGTGGAACGACACCACCGACAATTGCGTTTTCGAATTCAAATCCTTTTCCTTCTTCATTTGGACTGAATTCGATCCAAACGTGACCGTATTGTCCGCGTCCGCCTGATTGACGTACGAATTTACCTTCAACTTGTGCGGATGAGCGGAATGTTTCGCGATACGCAACTTGTGGCGCACCGACATTACACTCAACTTTAAATTCACGTTTCATACGGTCAACGATAATGTCAAGGTGAAGTTCGCCCATACCGGCAATAATTGTTTGGCCAGTTTCCGGATCCGTATGCGATTTGAATGTTGGGTCTTCTTCAGATAGTTTTTGCAATGCTGTTGACATTTTGTCTTGGTCTGCTTTTGATTTAGGTTCAATCGCAACTCTGATAACAGGCTCTGGAAACTCCATCGATTCTAAAATAACCGGATGGTTTTCATCACATAGAGTATCTCCAGTTGTTGTATCTTTTAAACCAACTGCAGCAGCAATATCACCTGCATATACCATTGGAATTTCTTCGCGGTGATTCGCGTGCATTTGTAGAATACGTCCAATCCGTTCACGTTTACCTTTTGTGGAATTGGATACGTATGAACCGGAACTTAATGTTCCTGAATATACGCGGAAGAAAGTTAATTTTCCTACATATGGGTCTGTCATTACTTTAAACGCCAATGCAGCAAATGGTTCATCGTCGCTTGATTTGCGAACTGTTTCTTCCTCTGTATCAGGGATGACGCCTTTTATCGGTGGCACATCGATTGGCGATGGCAAGTAATCAATTACCGCATCCAGCATTAGCTGCACGCCTTTGTTTTTAAAAGCTGAGCCGCATAAAACAGGATAAAACTCAACGTTACAAGTACCTTTACGGATAGCTGCTTTAAGCTCGTCAACGGAAATTTCCTCTCCTTCAAGGTACTTCATCATCAATTCTTCATCAAGCTCTGCAACTGCTTCAATCAATCGAGTGTGCAGCTCTTCTGCTTGTTCTTTATACTCGTCTGGAATTTCACGAGCTTCCGAACGCGTACCTAGATCATCCAGATAGTAATATGCTTTCATTTCCACAAGGTCAATGATACCTTCAAATTGATCTTCTGCTCCAATCGGGAGCTGAATAGGGTGTGCGTTAGCCTCTAAGCGATCGTGAAGTGTTTTGACAGAGTATAAAAAGTCTGCGCCGATTTTATCCATTTTGTTAACAAATACAATGCGCGGCACTCCGTATGTTGTTGCTTGGCGCCAAACTGTTTCCGTTTGCGGCTCAACACCAGACTGAGCATCAAGAACTGCAACTGCTCCGTCTAGGACTCTCAAAGAACGTTCAACTTCAACCGTGAAGTCTACGTGCCCTGGCGTATCAATAATATTGATCCGATGTCCCTTCCATTGAGCTGTTGTAGCGGCAGATGTAATGGTAATACCGCGTTCTTGTTCTTGCTCCATCCAGTCCATTTGGGAAGCTCCTTCGTGAGTCTCCCCGATTTTGTGAATGCGGCCTGTATAGAACAAAATTCTCTCAGTTGTTGTCGTCTTACCAGCATCAATGTGCGCCATAATACCGATATTGCGAGTTTTTTCTAAGGAGAACTCTCTTGGCATCGGGTAATTTCTCCTTCCTTCATGGGTATTGATAAATATTATGTTTATTACCAGCGATAATGTGCAAATGCTCTATTCGCTTCAGCCATTTTATGTGTATCTTCACGCTTTTTCACTGCCGCACCTGTGTTGTTTGCTGCGTCAATGATTTCAGCCGCAAGACGTTCTTCCATCGTTCTTTCACCACGAAGGCGGGCATAGTTTACTAACCAGCGAAGACCCAAAGTTGTGCGGCGTTCAGGACGAACCTCTACAGGTACTTGGTAGTTTGCGCCCCCTACACGGCGTGCACGAACTTCTAATACTGGCATAATATTTTTCAATGCTTGTTCAAACACTTCCATTGGATCTTTGCCAGTTCGTTCTCTCACGATATCAAATGCATTGTAAAGAATTTTTTGCGCTTTGCTTTTTTTACCGTCAATCATGATTTTATTAATCAGACGAGTTACTAATTTTGAATTGTAAATTGGATCTGGTAGTACGTCACGTTTTGGTACAGGTCCTTTACGTGGCATCACTAAATTCCTCCCTTCATTCTGTATTTATTATATTATCTTTTAGTTTTTAGGACGTTTCGTTCCATATTTGGAACGGCCTTGCTTACGGTTTTCAACTCCAGCTGTGTCAAGAGCTCCGCGTACGATATGATAGCGGACACCAGGCAAGTCTTTTACACGTCCGCCGCGGATTAGCACAACGCTGTGCTCTTGCAGGTTATGTCCGATCCCCGGAATATAAGCTGTTACTTCAATTCCGTTTGACAAGCGGACACGTGCATATTTACGAAGAGCTGAGTTTGGTTTTTTAGGTGTCATTGTTCCAACACGTGTACATACTCCTCGTTTTTGCGGCGAAGATAAATTTGTTTGTTCTTTTTTGAAGCTGTTGTATCCTTTGTTTAACGCAGGAGATTTTGATTTTACTACTTTGCGCGTGCGGCCTTTTCGCACTAATTGGTTAATTGTAGGCATATACATTTCCTCCCTTCAAACGTTTTTTCAAACCCACACATCCAGGCGGTTCATAATTTGGTAAAAACAATTGTTTTTGCAGAAATCTACAAAAACAATGTTTATTTTATAATTGCAACAGCTGCCGCTCCAACTTCTATTCCGCAAGCTTTTCCGAGCTTCTTCATAGAATCGACCTTAATTAAAGGAACTTCTTTCTCTTCAGCCAGCTGAACCACTTTGTTTGTCACTTTCGGGTCAGCATCCACTGCAATGATAACTTCCTTTACAGTGTCATTTTTCAGAGCTTTCACTGTTTGCTTTGTACCAATAATAATCTTTTCAGCCTGTGCTACTTTTTCATAAGACATATTTCATATCCTCCAAAGTGACAGGTGATATTTACACACCTTGATAATATTAACATTGGAAAAGATGGATGTCAACTGTGCATTTTACGGCATCCATCTTTTCCCCGACAATTATTCAACCGAAATCGTTTCGTCAACGGATTTTTTATTCATGACCGGTTTTATTTTTCTATAGAGCTGCATTCCTGTTCCAGCCGGAACAAGCTTACCGATAATAACATTTTCCTTCAAGCCTAACAGTTCATCCCGTTTTCCTTTAATGGCCGCATCCGTTAATACGCGTGTTGTCTCTTGGAATGATGCGGCAGACAAGAAGGACTCCGTTTCAAGCGATGCCTTTGTAATACCGAGCAATACCGGACGTCCTGTTGCAGGGCGTTTTCCTTCCAAAAGCACCTTTTTATTTGCTTCTGTAAATTGATGAACGTCAAGGAGTGTTCCCGGCAGAACATCCGTATCGCCGGAATCGATGACACGGACTTTCCGCAACATTTGCCGCACCATTACTTCAATATGTTTATCGCCGATTTCCACACCTTGCATTCTGTACACTTTTTGCACTTCACGAAGCAAATATTCTTGAACGGCTAAAATGTCTTTTACTTTCAACAATTCTTTTGGATCTATTGAACCTTCCGTAATTTCTTGGCCGCGTTCTACACGGTCCCCCACAGCTACTTTTAAGCGGGCGTTAAATGGCGCCGTGTATGTGCGTGTTTCCACTTCACCGCGGACGACAATTTCTTGCTGCTTATCTCTCACTTCATTAATTTCAGCAACTACCCCGTCAATTTCTGAAATAACCGCTTGCCCTTTTGGATTACGGGCTTCAAACAATTCTTGAACACGCGGCAAACCTTGGGTAATGTCGTCGCCGGCAACCCCACCGGTGTGGAAAGTACGCATCGTCAGCTGTGTACCCGGCTCTCCGATCGATTGAGCAGCGATAATTCCTACCGCTTCGCCTACTTCGACATCAGTGCCGGTAGCCAAGTTCCGTCCATAACATTTTTTACATACACCATGTCTTGTATTACATGTGAATGCAGAGCGAATCCAAACTTCTTCTATCCCTGCATTGACAATTTGAGCTGCTATGTCTTCGGTAATCATTTCATTTTCCCTGACAAGCACTTCGCCCGTTTCAGGATGAATAACCGATCTTCTTGCATATCGTCCGATAATCCGTTCCTCGAGTTTTTCGATAACTTCTGAACCGTCTTTCAGCGCTCTCGCTAAAATTCCTCTGTCTGTTCCGCAGTCTTCCTCACGAATAATCACATCTTGCGCAACATCTACAAGGCGGCGTGTTAAATAACCGGAGTCAGCAGTTTTTAATGCTGTATCTGCCAGACCTTTTCTGGCACCATGGGTCGAGATGAAGTATTCTAACACTGTCAAACCTTCTCTAAAACTCGATTTAATCGGAAGCTCAATAATTCGTCCAGCAGGGTTAGCCATCAGTCCGCGCATTCCCGCAAGCTGTGTGAAGTTAGATGCATTTCCGCGAGCTCCTGAATCGCTCATCATGAAAATCGGATTCCGCTTATCTAATGAATTCATCAGCTTGCTTTGAATGGTGTCTTTAGCAGCACTCCAAATAGAGATAACACGATCGTACCGCTCATCTTCAGTGATTAATCCGCGTCTGAATTGCTTCAAGACATTGTCAACTTTAGCTTGCGCCTCTTTTAAAATTGCTTCTTTTTCCGCCAACACAACAATATCAGAAACACCGATTGTAATTCCGGCTTTAGTCGAATATTTAAAGCCTAAATCTTTTAAGCGGTCAAGCATCTTCGATGTTTCAGTAATATGGAATCTCTTAAAGACTTCGGCAATAATTTTTCCTAAAATTCCTTTTTTAAATGGAGGAATGATTTCTTGGTTTTTAATGTGCTCCCGCACATCTACCTGTGCCGGATCAACAAAATATTTATCAGGCGTGCATTCTTGAATGTTCTTAGTTGATGGCTCATTAATATACGGGAACGAATTCGGCAGTATTTCGTTGAATATTAATTTTCCTACCGTTGTGATCAGAAGCTTTTTATTTTGTTCTTCTGTAAATGTTTCGTTCTTTAAGGAACCGGCATGTACTGCAATTCGTGTATGCAAATGTACATGGCCGTTTTGATAGGCAATGAGCGCCTCATCAGGATCTTTGAAAATTTTCCCTTCTCCGATCGCTCCTTCACGTTCCATTGTTAAGTAATAGTTCCCCAACACCATATCTTGTGAAGGCGTAACAACCGGTTTTCCGTCTTTCGGATTTAAAATGTTTTGAGCCGCAAGCATTAACAGCCTTGCTTCTGCTTGTGCTTCTGCCGATAACGGAACGTGAACAGCCATTTGGTCACCGTCGAAGTCAGCATTATAGGCTGTACATACCAACGGATGTAGACGAATGGCACGCCCTTCGACTAACGTCGGTTCGAACGCTTGGATTCCTAATCTGTGCAAAGTCGGTGCCCGGTTAAGCAGAACCGGATGTTCTTTAATGACTTCCTCCAACACATCCCAAACTTCAGGATGGACGCGTTCAATTTTCCGTTTGGCGCTTTTAATGTTATGTGCCAGCCCTTTTTCAACAAGCTCCTTCATGACAAAAGGCTTAAAGAGCTCAAGCGCCATTTCCTTTGGCAAACCGCATTGATACATTTTCAGATTTGGGCCGACAACGATAACGGAACGTCCAGAGTAGTCAACCCGTTTTCCTAACAGGTTTTGACGGAAGCGTCCTTGCTTTCCTTTCAGCATATGAGAGAGTGACTTCAGTGGACGATTTCCCGGTCCAGTAACTGGACGACCACGGCGTCCATTGTCAATAAGTGCGTCAACAGCCTCTTGAAGCATCCGTTTCTCATTTTGCACGATGATACTTGGCGCTCCAAGATCCAACAGTCTTTTTAAACGATTGTTTCGGTTAATAACACGGCGATACAAATCGTTCAAATCGGAAGTTGCAAAGCGTCCGCCATCCAATTGAACCATCGGCCGCAATTCAGGCGGAATGACAGGAAGTACATCCAACACCATCCATGAAGGGTCATTTCCGGAATTTCTGAATGCCTCCATCACTTCAAGGCGTTTAATCGCTCTTGTGCGCCGCTGGCCTTGAGAAGATTTAAGCTCTTCTTTTAACGCTTCTACTTCTTTATCAAGATTGATATCTTGCAATAATTTTTTAATTGCTTCCGCACCCATTGATGCTTGGAAGGCATTTCCGTATTTCTCGCGGTATGTGCGATACTCTTTTTCAGATAAAAGCTGTTTCTTTTCAAGTGGTGTGTCCCCAGGATCTGTCACGACGTAAGAGGCAAAATAAATAACTTCTTCCAATGCTCGAGGTGACATGTCAAGAACTAGTCCCATACGGCTTGGAATCCCTTTGAAATACCAAATATGAGAGACAGGGGCAGCAAGTTCGATATGCCCCATTCTCTCCCGACGCACTTTTGCTCGCGTAACCTCAACACCGCATCGATCGCATACTACGCCTTTATAGCGAACCCGTTTATATTTTCCGCAGTGGCATTCCCAATCTTTTGTCGGACCGAATATACGTTCACAAAACAAACCGTCTTTTTCAGGCTTTAAAGTACGATAGTTGATCGTTTCTGGTTTTTTCACTTCACCATATGACCATGAACGAATTTTATCAGGTGAAGCAAGACCGATGTGCATATACTCAAAATTATTTACATCCAGCAAGGGGCCTACCTCCCTTTTTATCTTCCGTAGCAAAAAATTCCTTTACTCTTTGGCAACTGCATCTTTTTCTTCTTTATCAACAATTTCCTCTTCGATTGTATCAGTCGTTAAAGAGAGGCCATCTGACTGGGTGGAATTTACCTCATCTTCCAATTCTCTCATTTCGATTTCTTGTTCATCGCTTGAGAGAATTTTAACATCCAGTCCTAAGCTTTGAAGCTCCTTAATTAATACTTTGAAAGATTCAGGAACTCCAGGTTCAGGCACATTTTCGCCTTTTACGATTGCCTCGTATGTTTTTACACGACCGACAACATCGTCTGATTTTACAGTAAGGATTTCTTGCAATGTATATGCTGCTCCATAGGCTTCTAAAGCCCAAACCTCCATTTCTCCGAACCGCTGTCCACCGAACTGTGCTTTACCGCCGAGCGGTTGCTGTGTAACAAGCGAGTATGGACCTGTGGAACGAGCATGCAGTTTATCGTCAACCATGTGCGCCAGTTTGATCATATACATGATTCCGACAGACACGCGATTATCGAAAGGTTCCCCAGTGCGGCCGTCGTAAAGGACCGTTTTCGCATCACGAGCCATCCCAGCTTCTTCAATTGTTGACCATACATCTTCTTCTGTCGCACCATCGAATACCGGAGTTGCAACATGAATGCCCAGCTTCTTAGCCGCCATTCCTAGGTGCAATTCCAATACTTGCCCGATGTTCATCCGGGAAGGTACTCCTAATGGATTTAACATGATGTCAACTGGTGTTCCATCCGGCAAAAACGGCATGTCCTCCTCAGGGAGAATTCGGGAAATAACCCCTTTGTTTCCATGGCGGCCTGCCATTTTATCCCCTTCAGAGATTTTACGCTTCTGTACAATGTATACACGCACCAGCTGGTTGACACCTGGAGGCAGTTCATCTCCGTCTTCACGGTTAAACACTTTTACATCAAGAACAATACCTCCGCCCCCATGCGGAACACGAAGTGATGTATCACGAACCTCACGTGCTTTTTCTCCAAAAATAGCGTGCAATAATCGTTCTTCAGCAGTCAGTTCTGTAACTCCTTTTGGCGTTACTTTCCCAACAAGCAAGTCGCCGTCTTTAACTTCTGCTCCAATTCGGACAATGCCTCGTTCATCCAAGTTGCGAAGAGCGTCTTCTCCGACATTTGGAATATCACGAGTGATTTCTTCCGGACCCAATTTTGTATCACGGGATTCAGACTCATATTCTTCAATATGGATGGAAGTATAGACGTCTTCTTTTACAAGACGCTCGCTCATGATGATGGCATCTTCATAGTTATATCCATCCCATGTCATAAAGGCGACAAGTACATTTCGGCCTAAAGCAAGCTCTCCCTTTTCCATGGAAGGACCGTCAGCTAAAATTTCGCCTTTCTCGACTTCGTCTCCAACAGATACAATTGGGCGCTGATTGTAGCACATTCCTTGGTTGGAACGGACGAATTTCAACAATTTGTACTCGTCGAGATCACCTTTAACCTTTTGGCCGTCCACTTCTTCATAACGGCGAACTAAAATTCTGTTGGCTTCAACTCGTTCGACAACGCCTGCGTGCTTGCAGATGACAGCTGCTCCAGAGTCTCTAGCCGATACATACTCCATTCCGGTACCAACAATAGGCGCTTCTGGTTGAAGCAAAGGAACAGCTTGGCGCTGCATGTTCGCACCCATTAATGCACGGTTGGAGTCATCGTTTTCCAAGAACGGGATACAAGCTGTTGCTGCTGATACAACTTGCTTAGGCGAAACGTCCATGTAGTCGACACGGTCTTTTTTCACCACTATGTTTTCCCCGCGGAAACGGGCAACAATATTATCTTCTAAAAACGTTCCATCCTCCGCTACTGGCACGTTAGCCTGAGCAACAACATAGTTATCTTCTTCGTCAGCTGTCAAATAGTCAATTCGGTCTGTTACCTTCCCTGTTTCAGGGTCAACTCTTCTATACGGCGTTTCAATAAAACCGAAACGGTTTACTTTTGCATATGTTGATAATGAGTTAATCAATCCGATATTGGGACCTTCAGGCGTTTCAATTGGACACATGCGTCCATAATGGGAATAATGGACGTCGCGAACTTCAAAGCCTGCTCGTTCACGTGTGAGTCCGCCAGGTCCCAATGCAGATAAACGGCGCTTATGCGTCAGTTCTGCAAGAGGATTTGTTTGATCCATGAATTGGGACAATTGGGAGCTGCCAAAAAATTCTTTAATGGCTGCAATTACTGGACGGATGTTGATTAATTGCTGCGGAGTAATCGTATTGGCATCCTGAATGGACATTCTTTCCCTCACAACACGCTCCATCCGTGAAAGTCCGATTCGGAACTGGTTTTGCAAAAGCTCCCCTACCGAACGAAGACGGCGGTTTCCTAGATGGTCAATATCATCTGTATTTCCTACTCCATATAGCAAATTAAAGAAGTAGCTGATGGACGCAATAATGTCTGCTGGCGTAATGTTTTTTACACTTTCATCAATGTTTGCGTTGCCAACAACGTTGAGAATTTTTTCTCCATCCGGATCGTTTGGAGCATAAATTTTAATAGATTGGTACGTGATGTCTTCATCAACTACTCCACCATCAGGAGTAAATTTTTTAAAACCTATTCCTTTTTCAAGGTAAGGCAAAATTTTATCCAGCGTTCTTCTATCAATAATAGTTCCTTTTTCAGCAATGATTTCTCCAGTTTCAGGGTCGACTAGAGTTTCTGCTAATCGTTGATTAAAGAGTCGGTTTTTAATATGAAGTTTCTTGTTAATTTTATATCTGCCGACACTTGCTAAATCATATCTTTTTGGATCAAAGAAACGGGAGATCAATAAGCTTTTTGCGTTTTCAACTGTTGGCGGTTCACCAGGACGCAGGCGTTCGTAAATTTCAAGAAGCGCCTTTTCTGGGCTTTCGGTATTGTCTTTATCCAACGTATTTCTTAAATATTCATTTTCTCCGAACACATCGATGATTTCTTGATCAGAGCCAAACCCAAGGGCACGTAAAAGAACCGTAACTGGTAATTTGCGAGTGCGATCAATGCGGACATATATAACATCTTTTGCATCTGTTTCGTACTCTAACCAAGCGCCACGGTTTGGAATGACGGTAGCTGTAAAGCCCTTCTTACCGTTTTTATCAATTTTGTCGCTGTAGTAAACACTAGGTGAACGGACTAATTGGGAAACAATTACTCGTTCTGCGCCATTGATCACAAATGTGCCGGTTTCCGTCATAAGCGGAAAATCGCCCATAAATACATCTTGATCTTTCACTTCGCCTGTTTCTTTATTAATTAGGCGCACTTTTACCCGCAGCGGGGCAGAATAAGTAACATCGCGTTCTTTTGCTTCTTCAACGGAGTATTTCGGTTCACCTAAGCTGTAGTCAATAAACTCAAGCGAGAGGTTACCAGTGAAATCTTCGATAGGAGATATGTCTTGAAACATTTCACGAAGACCCTCATCAAGAAACCACTGATACGAAGAGGTTTGGATTTCAATAAGATTAGGTAATTCCAACACTTCTTTAATACGCGCATAACTTCTGCGTTGGCGGTGTCGTCCGTACTGAACTAGTTGACTTGTCAACTGAGTCACCCCTCAAATCAGCATAATAATATCTTGTAAATAGCATTCCATGTTTTATATAATAAAATAAATACTATTACAAGTAAAAAGAAAAAGGATTTTCTTTATGAAAAAAGAAAACCACTGCGCAGAAATAGTTGATTTTATTATTTTTCCCTTAATGGATTGGTTCTATACATCCAAGAAAAAATTTAGCTACAAATGGAAATTAATATATTGGCATTTTATAATGTTAACATATCCTGGATTGCAGGTCAATCTTTTTTTGCTTTAAAAATATAATACCCTTTTTTTCTCTCTGCCACTTCTACCGAACGAAACAGAGTCTCCAGCTTTTGTTTAGCGGAAGGAGCCCCCTGCTTTTTTTGGATAACGATCCAAAGCTCTCCATGGTCTTTTAAATGATCAAAGCTTTTTTCAAATATATGATGGACGACTTGTTTTCCAGCCCGAATGGGAGGGTTTGCTAAAATAGCAGCATACCATTTCCCTTCCAGCTTTTCAAACAAATTGCTTTGAAACACACGGACATTTTGAATGTTGTTTATTCGAGCATTCAGTTCTGCAAGTTCGATTGCCCTTTCATTTATATCGATCATATCAATCATTCTATCGGGTTCCGATTTTGCAATTGACAATCCGATCGGTCCGTATCCGCAGCCTACATCCAAAATATCTCCTGGAATTTCGGGAGCAGCGAAAGTTTCAATTAATAGCTGCGTTCCAAAATCAACCTCCCGTTTTGAAAAAACTCCGCGGTCGGTCATGAACGCAAATGGATGATTTCTCAACGTGCACTCAATTTTTCTCCTATTGCTTTCCACTTCCGGTTTTTCCGAAAAATAATGTTCGCTCATTTTCTGCACCCCTTTTTTAGGAGTATTTTCTACGGGCAGAAATTCATACATAAAAGAAAAGCCCGCCAATGAATCAGCGAGCTTTTCTATTTATTTAACAGCTTTTACTTAACTTCAACTTCTGCTCCAACTTCTTCAAGTTTTGCTTTAAGTTCTTCAGCTTCTTCTTTAGATACGCCTTCTTTTAATGGTTTTGGAGTGTTGTCAACTAATTCTTTTGCTTCTTTTAAGCCAAGGCCAGTGATTTCACGAACAACTTTGATAACTTTAATTTTTTGTGCACCTGCATTAGCAAGAATAACATCGAATTCAGTTTTTTCTGCAGCAGCTTCACCGCCGCCAGCGCCACCAACCACAGCAACAGGAGCAGCAGCAGTTACGCCAAATTCTTCTTCGATTGCTTTTACTAAGTCGTTAAGTTCAAGAACAGTCATTTCTTTTATCGCTTCAATAATTTGTTCTTTTGTCATTTGTTTTTCCTCCTTATGTTTTAAATTGCTAATAGTTTAATACGAAAATTTGCTTTAAGCGCCTTGCTCTTCTTTTTGATCTGCAACTGCTTTTGTTGCAAGTGCAAAGTTGCGAATAGGAGCTTGCAGTACAGAAAGCAACATAGAAAGCAAGCCTTCGCGAGATGGAAGGTCAGCAATCGCTTTAATTTCATCAACTGTTGCAACATTGCCTTCGATGACGCCAGCTTTAATCTCAAGCGCTTCATGCTCTTTTGCAAAATCATTCAAAATTTTAGCAGGCGCCACGACATCTTCAGTGCTAAATGCGATAGCGTTTGGACCAGTCAGCACTTCTTCTAATCCAGAAATTTCTGCTTGTTCAACAGCACGGCGAGTTAACGTATTTTTGTAAACCTTGAACTCTATATTTGCTTCACGAAGTCTTTTGCGCAATTCCGTTACTTCCGCTACATTAAGACCGCGGTAATCTACGATAACAGTAGAGACGCTTTCACGGAATTTGGCTGCAATTTCTTCAACGATCTGTTTCTTCTTTTCAATTGCGCTGCTCATTTGTTTACACCTCCTGCAAATTGAAAATGAACACTTATACCGCCGGTGAAATGAAATACCTCCATGCCCGCAGACATGGAGGTATCGTACAAATAAGCAAACGTTCCGCTTAATCTATATCATACACCTCGGTAGGATATTAAGCCTTTCGGCACCTACTGTCTACGGTATAAATGAATTCTATTTAATTACACAACATTTTTATTTTACTAAAATACACCCTGCTTGTCAAACCGGTTTATTATTTCACGACAAAGCTGGAAGGATCTACTTTAATTCCAGGGCCCATTGTAGACGTTACAGAAACGTTTTTCATGTAAGTGCCTTTTGCCGCTGCCGGTTTTGCTTTTAATAGCGCATCGTAGATTGTTGTAAAGTTTTCAACTAATTTTTCACTGTCAAAAGAAGTTTTTCCGATTGGAACATGAACGTTCCCAGCTTTATCTACACGGTATTCAACTTTACCAGCTTTAATTTCTTTGACAGCTTTTTCAACTTCAAATGTTACCGTTCCTGTTTTAGGGTTCGGCATTAAACCTTTAGGACCTAAAATACGTCCAAGTTTACCGACTTCACCCATCATATCAGGGGTAGCCACAACAACATCGAAGTCAAACCAGCCTTGTTGAATTTTATTGATGTAGTCGCTGTCGCCAACATAATCCGCACCAGCAGCTTCCGCTTCTTTTGCTTTTTCCCCTTTAGCGAACACTAATACACGTTGTGTTTTACCTGTACCGTTCGGCAGCACAACAGCCCCGCGGATTTGCTGATCGTTTTTACGAGGATCAACGCCAAGGCGGAATGCAACTTCAACTGTCGCATCAAAGTTTGCGATATTCGTTTTCTTTACTAATTCAATTGCTTCTTTTACGTCATAAGCTTTTGAACGATCAACAAGCTTTGCAGCTTCTAAATATTTTTTACCTCTTTTTGCCATATCATTTTCCTCCTTATGTGGTTTTAGCGGAATAACCTCCCACGAATAAAGGTTGCGAACTTGAATAAACAAACTCGCAACCTACTACACCAATGCATATTGATTAGTCTTCGATCACAATGCCCATGCTTCGGGCTGTGCCTTCAACCATACGCATTGCTGCTTCAACGCTAGCTGCATTTAAGTCAGGCATTTTCGTTTCGGCAATTTCGCGAACTTTATCGCGTTTAATTGTTGCCACTTTATTACGATTTGGTTCACCAGAACCTGATTCAATTCCAGCTGCTTTTTTCAAAAGAACGGCAGCAGGCGGAGTTTTCGTAATAAATGTAAATGAACGGTCTTCAAATACCGTAATTTCAACAGGAATAATTAAGCCAGCTTGATCAGCCGTGCGAGCGTTGAACTCTTTACAGAATCCCATGATATTAACCCCAGCTTGACCGAGAGCAGGTCCTACTGGCGGCGCAGGATTAGCTTTACCTGCAGGAATCTGCAATTTCACGATTTTAATCACTTTTTTAGCCACGAGACACACCTCCTTAAGTCCGTGATGTGGTAATAGGGTAAAACCCTCCCACTCATGCAACATCCTTCTTTATATGAATGAGAGAAAGATTAATGCATCATTCAGTCTCTTTCAGAGACATATCGACTTAAGAAATATTACCATTTTTAATTAATGATTTCAAGTTTGTTTTTCTACATTTTACAATTTGGAAACTTGGGAAAAATCTAGTTCAACTGGTGTTTCACGCCCAAACATATTGACGAGAACTTTGACTTTTTTTCTATCTGTATCGATTTCTTCGATAACGCCCGTGAAATTAGCAAACGGGCCGTCATTTACTTTTACCGTTTCTTTTAATTCAAAATCAACTTCCACACGAGCCTCTTCTATTCCCATGCGTTTGAAAATTGCCTGTACTTCTTCCGGCAAAAGCGGAGTTGGTTTAGATCCAGACCCTGCAGAGCCGACGAATCCGGTAACTCCGGGAGTGTTGCGAACCACATACCATGAATCATCCGTCATGATGAGCTCTACTAAAACATACCCAGGGAAAACCTTTTTTTTCGTCACTTTTTTCTTTCCGCTTTTCATATCCATTTCTTCTTCTTCAGGGACGATCACACGAAAAATTTTGTCCTGCATGCCCATTGACTCTACGCGTTTTTCTAAATTCGCTTTTACTTTATTTTCATAGCCGGAATATGTATGCACAACATACCAGTTCTTTTCCATATCAGAGGACCTTGTCCTTCCCTCCCCATTTCATTTTTAGGCAATGAAAAAACCCGTTTACCGGGTTTACTGACGGACTTATGAATAATATCTATTATATCATGGATAAAAGGCTTTTATTCAAGAATAAGCCTTAATAACTCAGAAATTCCTAAGTCGACAATAGCAAAAAATATAGCAAAAAAGGCTACCGTTGTAATGACCGTAATCGTATAGCGAACCAATTCCTTTCTTTTCGGCCAGCTGACCTTTTTCATTTCTTTTACGACATCTCGAAAAAATCCAGTCAAGCGCTGCATTTGTTTACCTCCAGAAATCCAAGAATCGTGCAATTTACTTTGTTTCCCGATGAGTGGTATGAGCTTGGCACGTTTTACAAAACTTTTTGATTTCCAACCGTTCTTCGGTCGCCTTTTTCATCGTTGAATAATTTCGGCTGCCGCATTGAGAACAAGCTAGAACTATTTTTTTTCTCATATTACACCTACCGATACTTACTCTATTAAACAGTAACATAATGGCAATTTTTATGTCAATGAGTTATGAAGTAAATTCCCTCAGCTCTAAGTATCTTTCTAGCTTTCTTTTCACCCGCTGCAAGGCATTGTCAATAGATTTTACATGCCTGTTTAATTCTTCTGAAATTTCTAAATAGGAACGACCTTCCAAATAAAGGGACAACACTTTCCGTTCAAGATCAGATAATATTTCCCCCATTTTCAATTCTATATCATCAAACTTTTCCTGGTTAATGATGAGTTCTTCTGGATCCATTACTTTTGCTCCAGATATTACATCCATCAGTGTGCGATCTGACTCTTCATCATAAATGGGTTTATCCAATGAAACATACGAGTTTAGAGGAATATGTTTTTGACGGGTAGCAGTTTTAATGGCAGTAATCATTTGGCGGGTAATGCACAACTCGGCAAATGCCTTAAAGGAGGTAAGCTTGTCCTCTTTAAAGTCACGAATCGCTTTATATAATCCAATCATCCCCTCTTGAATTATATCCTCACGATCCGCCCCGATGAGAAAGTAGGATCTTGCCTTGGCCCGCACAAAGTTCCGGTATTTTGTGATCAAGAAATCCAATGCAGCGCTGTCGCCTTTGTGGACGAGCTCTACAATTTGTTCATCTTCAAGCTTCTGCAATTTTTTTATTTTTTCCCCCTTGTTGTCTTGAACACTCATGCAAATCACCCCGACCGCGCATACAATTATTAGAAATATTATACTGCAAGATTTCCATAAACGTCAACTTATGTCAAAATTACGATAAATCTCCTCTTCTCCATTTTTCGAACCTTTCGGCAACTTCATAAGAAAGGCGAATTTTCGAAGCGGGGCGCTCGCCCTGAATTTGCTGAATTTTTTTTCGAATGCTTTCTTCAATAGACACCACTTCGTTATATAGCTCGCGCGCCGATTTTCTCAAAGCTCCCTGGGAAAAAATCGTCCATTGTTCTATATAGTCGGATGTTGCTACATAAATTTTCGTCTTAATATTTTTTAATGTTTTGGCCAGCTTTTCAATCCGTTCATCAGCGGTTTCATTTTCTCTCGTGAAAATTATTTCCACGCGATTATCCAAATATTTTTTTTCAATTCCTTTCACTAAATGAGCATCAAAAACGACAATCACCTTCATCCCCGTGTATGCTTGATATTCGGCCATCTTGTTGATCAGGATCTTCCTTGCATCCTCCAAATTGTTTTCATCTTTTAATTTTTGCAGATCAGGCCAAGCACCAATAATGTTGTATCCATCGACTAATAAAATATCCATTGGCTACTCTCCTGATGGCCGCCGTTTACGAAAAACTTCATACATTAATAGACTGGCAGCAACGGAGGCGTTCAAAGAAGTAACATGACCAACCATCGGGATTTTCACAAGGAAGTCGCACTTTTCTTTTACTAAGCGGCTGATTCCTTTCCCTTCACTGCCGATTACTAATGCAACGGGCAGTTTCCCGTCAATTGTCCGATAATCGTCTTCCCCTTTTGCATCAGTGCCGTAAATCCATATACCTCTGTTTTTCAGCTCGTCAATCGTGCGTGCCAAGTTTGTCACACGGACTACGGGAACATATTCAATTGCTCCCGTTGACGTTTTTGCCACTACATTGGTTAAACCGACCGCCCGGTTCTTTGGAATAATAATGCCGTGTACTCCAGCAGCATCAGCTGTTCTCATAATCGAGCCGAGATTTGCCGGATTTTCAATTTCATCTAGAATCAGAAAAAAGGGCGCTTCCCCGCGTTCGTCAGACAATTTGAACAAATCTTCAAAATCCGTATACTTATATGCAGCAACTTGCGCAATGACTCCTTGGTGGCTGCCCGAAACGATCTGATCGAGCTTTTTCTTTGGAACGAATTGAACTGCTACCCCTTTATTTTTCGCCAGCATTATAATTTGCTGCGCTTGTTTAGTATATGAATTTTCCGCAATAAACACTTTGTTAATATCCCTGTTCGATTTCAATGCTTCGATAACCGAATTCTTCCCGTATATATATTCATCCGCCACGTTCAACTCCCCCTTTCTCGTATGTTGCAGCGATTGCAGCATCTATGACGTTGTTTAGCCGATCTTGATCACCTGTTAAAAAAAGATAGCCGATTAAAGATTCGAAAGCCGTGCTGTATCGGTATGTTTGTACATCGGTATTTTTCGGCACCGTGTTTGATTTGGCATTTCGCCCTCTTTTCATTATTTCCAGCTCTTCTTCATTGAAAAAGCCGTTGTCAGTTAATGTTTTTAAAATCGCTGCCTGCGCTTTGGCCGAAACAAACGACTTCGCCAATTTATGAAGCTGGCCCGGTTTGACAGTTCCTTTTGATAACAGATGATGCCTGACAAATACTTCATATACAGCATCGCCCATATATGCTAAAACAAGACCATTAAGCTGCCGTGCTTCTTTTATTTTTTCAAGCTCAATCATATTTATCCTCTTTTCCATCTTGTTCCTTGAGGCGTATCTTCCAATATAATGTTCATTTCCTTGAGCTGATCTCGAATTTTGTCGGCTAAAGCAAAATTTCTTTCTTTTCTAGCTTGATTTCGCTCGTTTATCAGCCTTTCAATGTCTTCGTCCAGCAGCTCTTGAACATCAAATGTCAAACCTAATACATCGCCAAATTCATTAAATAGCTGCAAAAATGCCTTAATTACTTTTTCGGAGGTGTTTTTTCTTTCCAAATAATAGTTTGCATTTTTCACTAAATCGAAAATGACAGATATAGCATTCGCCGTATTGAAATCGTCGTCCATTTCATGAATAAATTCCTTCTTTAGCCGGCTGATTTCTTCCAGCCATTTTTCATCATCATCAGTGAGATTCGCACTACTTTCCAGCCGATGCTTTAAATTGATATATGAGGTGCGGATTCTTTCCAATCCGTTTTTTGTACTATCCAAAAGTTCTTTCGAATAATTGATAGGATGTCGGTAGTGTACAGACAGCATAAAAAATCGAAATACTTGTGGGTCATACTGCTTTAAAACGTCTTGAACAAGAATAAAATTTCCGAGTGATTTAGACATCTTCTCATTGTTGATATTAATATAACCGTTATGCATCCAATATTTCGCAAAAGGTTTGCCGGTAAGCGCTTCGGATTGTGCGATCTCATTTTCATGATGCGGAAAAGTTAAATCTTGGCCGCCTGCATGAATATCAATTGTATCCCCTAAATATTTTCTTGCCATTGCGGAGCATTCAATATGCCAGCCAGGACGTCCTTTTCCCCAAGGGCTATCCCATGAAATTTCCCCTTCTTTTGCTGCTTTCCAAAGTGCAAAATCAAGCGGATCTCTCTTTTTTTCGCCAATTTGTATTCTGGCACCGGCATGAAGCTCATCTATTGATTGATGCGAAAGCTTTCCGTATTCCTTAAAATACCGTGTTTTATAATACACATCTCCGTCGACTTCATAGGCATAATTTTTGTCAATGAGAGCTTGGATGAATTCAATGATTGTCTCCATATTTTCCGTTACACGAGGATGAACATCCGCTCTTTTGCATCCCAGTGCATCAATATCAGAAAAATAGGCCTTAATAAATCGTTCTGCAATTTCCGGAACCGTTTCGCCCAAATCATTTGCAGCTTTAATCAATTTATCATCCACATCGGTAAAATTCGACACATATTTCACATCGTACCCTCTGTACTCCAAATATCGACGAACTGTATCATATACAATGGCTGGTCTAGCATTTCCGATGTGAATATAGTTGTAAACGGTAGGACCGCAAACATACATCTTTACCTTGTTGTCCTCTAAAGGAATAAATTCTTCCTTTTTCCTGGATAATGTATTATAAATTTTGATACTCATTGAACGCCCTCCTTTTTTTTCAGATTATCTAATTCTGCCTTTAATTTTCCTATTTCTTTTTCAAGCTCTTTTAATTTATCTGAAATAGGATCCGGCAAATCTCTATGATTTAAATCTTTTCTCACCTTTTTCCCGTTTTGCACAACAACTCTCCCCGGAATGCCTACAACAGTCGAATTATCCGGAACATCGCGCAAAACGACGGAACCTGCGCCAATTTTCGAGTTTTCTCCAATCGTAATAGATCCTAATACCTTCGCGCCAGCTGCAATGAGAACATTATTTTTGATGGTAGGATGCCGTTTCCCCTTTTCTTTACCTGTTCCGCCTAATGTAACTCCTTGATATACAGTAACATTATCGCCAATTTCACAAGTCTCGCCAATAACGACACCCATGCCATGATCGATGAAAAAACGACGACCGATTTTGGCACCAGGGTGGATTTCAATTCCCGTGAAAAAGCGGCTTATTTGCGAAATGACCCTGGCGATAAAGTATAATTTCCGTTTGTAAAACGCATGCGCCAACCGATGAGCCCATATGGCGTGAAGGCCTGAATAAGTTAAGATCACTTCTAAATAAGATCTCGCAGCAGGGTCTTGGTCAAAAACGACTTCCACATCTTCTTTTAATATTTTCCACATATTTTTCTCCCTCCCATAAAAAGTAATCATAATACCCTACTGAAAAAGAAATGCGCCTCTGTAGATACAGAGACGCAAATAAGCGCGGTTCCACTCTGTTTAGGGAAAAGTATAGCTTTTCTTTTCCCTCAACTTTAACTCTTATAACGGTGAGTCTCCGCTTTTGTCTACTCCCGCTGGTTTCGACAAAAGACTCGAAGGGGCATTTCAGAAAGCGCGTGCTTAAACCTCTTTCAGCCAAAGGAGGTTCTCTCTGAAAAGCCGTTTGCTTTCTTACTTCTCCTTCTCAACGTTTTTCCGTCATCTGTTCATCAATACTATATTACAATTTTTTTAAAAAGTTAATCTAGTGCTTTTTCCAGCCTTGTGATAATCTTTTCTTTTCCTAAGAGCTCAAGGGCAAGCGGCAGCTCAGGACCGTGTGTCTGCCCGGTCGTCGCAACGCGAATCGGCATGAACAATTTTTTCCCCTTTTGACCTGTCGCCTTTTGAACTGACTTAATCGCTTTTTTGATTTCATCTGCTTTGAAATCTTGAATTGCTTTCACTTCTTCCAAAAATGCGCTTAACACGGAAGGAACTTGTTCTTCTTGAAGCACAAGCTTTCCTTCTTCATCGACCTCTATCTCTTCCTTAAAAAACATTTCGCTTAATTCGATAATTTCTGCACCGTAGCTCATTTGCTCTTGATACAGGGAAATGAGACGTTGCACCCAATCTCTTTCATCTTCTGACATATTTTCACTGATGCGCCCGGCTTTTACAAGGTGGGGCAGCGAAAGGTCGACTACTTTTTCGAGATCAAGCTTTTTCATGTACTGATTGTTCATCCATTTTAATTTCAGTGTATCGAAAACAGCAGGTGATTTTGATAATCGGTTTGGATCAAAAATTTTAATAAACTCTTCTTTGCTGAAAATCTCTTCTTCCCCAACAGGAGACCATCCTAACAAACCGATAAAATTAAAGAGCGCTTCAGGCAAATACCCTAATTCAGCATATTGTTCAATAAATTGAATGATGCTCTCATCACGCTTGCTTAATTTTTTTCTGTTTTCATTGACGATTAACGTCATATGACCAAAAACAGGCGGTTCCCATCCAAAAGCTTCATAAATCATCATTTGCTTCGGTGTATTGGAGATATGGTCTTCTCCGCGCAACACATGACTGATTTCCATTAAATGATCGTCGACGGCGACGGCAAAATTATAAGTCGGTGTTCCGTCTTTTTTCACGATGACAAAATCCCCAAAATCATCGGACTCAAAAGAAATATCTCCTTTTACGATATCGTTCCATTTATATATTTTTCCTTTTGGAACCCGGAAACGAATGCTTGGTTTCCGTCCTTCTTTTTCGAGTGCCTCTTGCTGTTCTTTAGAAAGGTGCGCGCATTTCCCTGAATATCTTGGCATTTCACCGCGATCGATTTGCGCTTGACGCTCGTTTTCAAGCTCCTCTTCCGTACAATAACATTTATACGCCAAGTCTCTTTCCAAGAGCTCTTCATAATATTTTTTATAAATGCTTGTCCGCTCCGATTGTCGATAAGGACCGTAATCTCCGCCCTTGTCTATGCTTTCGTCCCAATCAATTCCAAGCCATTTTAAATAAAAAAGCTGGCTTTGTTCTCCTCCTTCGATATTCCGCTTTTGATCGGTATCTTCAATTCGGATAATAAATTTCCCATTTTGGCTTCTAGCGAACAAATAATTAAATAATGCAGTGCGTGCGTTTCCAATATGTAAATGCCCCGTCGGACTCGGTGCATAGCGAACCCGTATTCCGTTGTCAGCCATATTTTGTCCCTCCAATAATCAAACCGTAATTCTTTAAAATATTGTACCACCAAACCATTGATGTTCAAAGATTACTTTTTCTTTTGCAATAAAACGATTGACTGTGCAGCGATTCCTTCCCCGCGTCCTGTAAACCCAAGCTCCTCCGTCGTCGTTGCTTTAACATTCACTTGGTCAAGTTCAGCCTCCAAGAGCTCCGCAATTCTAGTACGCATTTGATGGATGTAAGGCGCCATTTTTGGTTTTTGAGCAATAATTGTACAATCCGCATTGCCTAATATATAGCCTTTCTCCTTTACCAAGTTCCATACCTCTTGAAGCAATTTCGCCGAGTCAATATCTTTATATGCAGGATCCGTATCAGGAAAATGCTTGCCGATATCTCCTTCTCCAATCGCTCCCAAGCAGGCATCTGTCAATGCATGAAGAAGAACATCAGCATCAGAATGTCCAAGCAATCCTTTTTCATAAGGAATGTTGACTCCACCGATCACAAGCGGTTTTCCTTCCACAAGCTGATGAACATCAAAACCTTGTCCAATCCGAATCATTCCCTTTCCCCTCTTTCACTCTCTAAAATCGCACGGGCAAAAATCAAATCTTCAGGGGTTGTAAGTTTTATATTTGAATAATCCCCATGTACAATACAAACTTTTTCGCCAATTCTTTCTACAAGACTTGCATCGTCTGTTCCTACAAATTGATCCCTATTGGCCGCTTCATGAGCTTTTAATACGATGGAAAGACGAAAAGCTTGTGGCGTTTGAACTGCCCACAAGCTAGAACGTTCAACAGTATCAATGACTTCCATATTGCGAACTCTTTTCACAGTATCCTTTACAGGAACGGCTACGACCGCTGCGCCCTCTAAATGAGCCTTTTCAACAAGCTGATGAATGGTTTCCCTGCGAATGAAAGGCCTTGCACCGTCGTGAATTAATATTATACCATCTTCTTCAACGGCTTTTAACCCGTTGTAAACACTATATTGGCGTTCCTGTCCTCCGGGAACTAGTTTTTGCACTTTTTTTATTTTATATTTTTTCAGTAAAGAAAGAAATTCTTCACGCTCTTTCTCGTTTATGACTAGAACAATTTCGGTGCATTGAGGATCTTTTTCAAACACCATTAAAGTATGAACAATCACAGGTAAAGAATTAAGTTTGATAAACTGTTTATTTTTTCCTGCCCTCATTCTTTTCCCTTGCCCTGCAGCTGGTATGACAACCCGATATTCCATCTTCTTTCTCCCTTATTACAATGCTTTTTCCAGCAGCTTTGGCTTTGCAAAAATCATTCGTCCGGCAGATGTTTGAAGAACGCTTGTAACGAGAATATCAATATTTTTCCCGATATAGTCCCTTCCGTCCTCGACAACAATCATCGTGCCATCATCAAGATAAGCAACACCTTGGTTATGCTCTTTTCCATCCTTAATTACTTGGACATTTAACTCTTCCCCTGGTAGTACAATCGGTTTTACCGCATTGGCTAAATCGTTGATGTTCAAAACAGAGACGTTTTGGAGCTCACATACTTTATTTAAATTGAAATCGTTTGTGACCACAACGCCTTGAATGATTTTTGCCAGTTTTACAAGCTTGCTGTCGACTTCTTGTATATCTTCAAAGTCGCCTTCCCATATTTCCACTTTAATGTCCAGCTCTTTTTGGATTTTATTTAAAATATCCAGACCTCTTCTTCCTCGATTTCTTTTTAGCACATCTGAAGAATCCGCTATATGCTGAAGTTCCTCCAACACAAATTGAGGAATAATAATGGTCCCTTCTAAAAAACCTGTTTGACAAATATCTGCAATCCTGCCATCTATAATAACACTTGTATCTAATATTTTTAAGCTTTTCTTTTCAACATTTTCCTCTTCTTCTTGAGAGGCTTTCTTCTTGCTGATTCTTGCTGTAATCGAAAACAAGTTCAACAGTTCGTCGCGCTTTTTATATCCGATTTGAAAACCTAAATATCCTAAAATTATGGTTAAAAAGATCGGAACAATGTTATTGATAATTGGGTATGGAAGTTCAGATAATGAAATTCCAATCAAATAAGCAATAATCAGACCAAAAATTAATCCTAAACTGCCAAATAATACATCCGTAACCGGAGCTTTCACTAATTTCTCTTCTATAAATTTTATCCAATTCACCACATAATCCACTAGCCAGAAGGAGGTTATATAAAATAAAATTGCACCTAATATCGCCAATGTATATGGTGTCATCAGAAATGGAATATCATCAAGATTTAAGAGAAATAATAATTCCGGTATAAACAAAACACCTAACGTTCCGCCAACAAAAAAGAAAAATATTTGAACAATTCGTTTTAACATACCTCCACCTCCTTTATTTCATTATATACACTTTCAAACCTTTCAAACATCTAAAAACAAGGATTGTAAAAATATTGATAAATTACTGTAAAGGATGTGTTAGAGCTCCCTTGCAATGTTATACTGATCTTGGAGGCGCCTTAATCCTTCCTTAATTTTCCTCGCCCTAACTTCACCTATTCCTTCCACTTCATCAAGCTTTTCTACGGTAGCATTTGCAATTTGTTTCAAATTTTCAAAGGTTGTCACTAAATTTTCAATAATAACGGAAGGAAGCTTTGGTATTTTATGCAAAAACCGGTATCCTCGAGGAACAACAGGTTCATTCATATTGGTAAAATGGGGATATCCGAGCAGCTTCAATAAAACCGCATCATCTAATAATGCTGAGCTGGACAATTCTTGCAGCTGCTTTAATACAGGAATAGGATCATTCAGCCGCTCCATGCTGTAATCTTTGATAAGCAGAGCCGCTTCTTTTTCAATATCTGCTAAAAGCTCGGTCATCTGAAGCTGAATCAGCTGCCCTTCTGTACCGAGTTCGTAAATATAATTAATAATTTCACTCTTAATTCGCAGCACCATTTCTATTCTATGTAAAACTTGGATCACTTCATCGATCGTGACTAAATCTTCAAACTCTAAAGATCCTAAATTATTAATGGATTGGTCAGTGGCAGATTTATACTTTTCCAACGTCCGCAAAGCTTGATTGGCCTTCGTCAAAATGACGCCGATATCCCTCAAAGCATAGCGGGAATTGCCAAAATATAATGTGACGACATTTCTTCTTTCAGAAATAGCAATTACGAGATTTCCTGTTTGCTTTGCTACTCGTTCAGCTGTTCTATGCCTCATGCCTGTTTCTCTTACCTCTATGCTCGTATCCGGAACGAGCTGTGCGTTTGCGTATAAAATTTTTTGCCCTGAGTCGCTTAAAATAATGGCTCCATCCATTTTAGCTAGTTCATATAAATAGGCGGGGGAAAAAGGGCAATTGATATAAAATCCCCCGTCTACAATTTGTTTGATTTTTTCGTTATATCCTACAACAATTAGCCCCCCGGTCTTTGCGCGCAGCACGTTTTCAATTCCTTCCCGGATTGGTGTGCCTGGGGCTACAAATTGCAAGATTTCCTTAAGCGATTTTTCTTGTTTCATAGCTTATCCCCCTATTGCAAGTTCGAGCGCTTCTGAAATGTTTTGCACACCGACAATTTCTATATCTTCCGGCCATTTCCAACCGCCCAGATTGGCTTTCGGTAAAAAAATCCGCTTAAATCCCAGTTTGGCAGCTTCTTGTACACGCTGTTCAATTCGTGAAACCCTTCTAATTTCTCCTGTTAAACCAACCTCACCTACAAAAACATCATAAATGTTCGTCGGAACATCTTTAAAGCTTGAAGCTATACTGATGCAAATTGCCAAGTCAATTGAAGGCTCGTCTAATTTCACCCCGCCGGCAACTTTTAAGTAGGCATCTTGGTTTTGGAGCAATAAACCAACACGTTTTTCCAATACCGCCATCAACAAAGAAACACGATTATGATCAATCCCATTTGCCATCCTTCTGGGGTTTCCAAAGCTTGTCGGGGTGATTAAAGCTTGTATTTCGACTAGAACAGGTCTTGTCCCTTCCATGGAAGCGACTACTGTTGAACCAGATGCCCCTTTTGCACGCTCTTCTAAAAACACTTCTGACGGGTTGAGCACTTCTTTAAGACCTGCTTCCTTCATTTCAAAAATTCCTATTTCGTTAGTGGATCCGAACCTGTTTTTAACTGCCCGTAAAATTCGGTACGTATGATGTCGATCACCTTCAAAATACAATACAGTATCAACCATATGTTCTAAAATGCGCGGCCCTGCAATTGTGCCGTCTTTTGTTACATGACCGACAATAAAAATCGGAATTCCTTTTGTCTTTGCCAATCTCATTAATTCAGCCGTACATTCTCGAACCTGAGATACGCTTCCAGGAGCAGAAGCAATTTCACTGTTATAAATCGTTTGAATGGAATCAATGATGACAAAAGCCGGTTCAGTTTCCATTATGGATTGAATGATGATTTCTAAGTCCGTTTCAGAAAGCACGAAAAGTCTTTCGCCTTTTACCCCGAGTCGGTCGGAGCGAAGTTTTGTCTGTTTTAAAGATTCTTCTCCCGAAATGTATAAAACATCGTTCCCTCTCTCTGCCAGCTGTGAGGAGACTTGCAATAAGAGAGTGGATTTTCCAATTCCAGGATCCCCTCCAATTAAAACGAGAGACCCTTTTACAATTCCGCCTCCCAATACGCGGTTAAACTCATGAAGTCCTGTAAGCATTCTAGGTTCTTGCGCAGCTTGGATTTGATGAATTGGAGAAGGTTTGCTGACAGTGGATGATTCGGAATGACTAAAAGCAATGCGGTGTTTTCCCTTTGGCTTGATAACTTCTTCAACCATTGAATTCCATTCGCCGCACCCTGGACATTTTCCCATCCATTTCGGCGATTCATATCCGCACGATTGACAAATAAATTTTGATTTGATCTTTGACATTCGGTTATTCCCCACTTTGTTCAATCGATAAACGACAATATAATGAAAGAGAGGGGCATACGTGAAGCAGTATGCCCATTGGATTATTGAACCTTTTCTGCAGTTTTTACGACAAATTCATTATTTTGCACGTCCAATACAACTTTTTGACCTTGCGAGATCGTGCCTTTCAATAATTCCTCTGATAAGCGATCTTCGACATATTTTTGAATCGCTCTCCGCAACGGACGCGCTCCATATTCTAAGTCAAAGCCCTCTTCAGCCAGCTTTTCTTTTGCACGATCCGTTAATTCGAGTTCTATATCCTGTTCTTTTAATCGTTTTGTCAGCTGATCCGCCATCAGCGAAACAATTTCTTTCAAATGTTTTTTCTCTAAAGAGTGGAACACAATAATTTCGTCAATCCGGTTCAAAAATTCAGGACGAAATGCTTTTTTCAGTTCATCCATCACTTTGTTTTTCATATCTTTATAATTTTCATTTTCGTCTTGAACATTAAAGCCGACATATTTATTCCGTTTTAATTCGCTTGCCCCTACATTTGAAGTCATAATTAAAATCGTATTTCGAAAATCAACGGTGCGCCCTTTTGAGTCTGTGAGTCTTCCGTCTTCAAGCACCTGCAGCAAAATGTTAAACACATCTGGATGAGCTTTTTCAATTTCATCCAATAATACGACTGAGTATGGCTTGCGGCGCACTTTTTCCGTCAATTGTCCTCCCTCTTCATAGCCTACATATCCAGGAGGCGAACCAACGAGCCTTGACGTAGAATGCTTCTCCATATATTCTGACATATCGATTCGAATCATAGCATCTTCGTCACCAAACATTGCTTCAGCTAATGCACGGGCTAATTCCGTTTTCCCTACACCTGTCGGTCCTAAGAAGATAAATGAACCGATCGGACGCTTCGGATCTTTTAAGCCTGCACGTGCCCGTCTGACAGCTTTTGCGACTGCAGTGACAGCTTCTTCTTGACCAATAACGCGCGAGTGTAAAATTTCTTCGAGATTCAAAAGCCGCTCTGATTCTGTTTGGGCAAGTTTAACAACCGGAATTCCCGTCCAGCTTGAAACAACCATTGCAATATCCTCTACGGTCACTTCAGAATTTTCTTGACCTTGTTTTTCCTTCCATGATTTTTTCGTTTCCTCTAATTCCTCTCTGAGCCGCTGCTCTGTATCTCTTAATGAAGCTGCTTTTTCAAATTCTTGGCTTTGGACTGCAGCTTCTTTTTCTTTTCGCACTTCTTCTAATTTTTGCTCCAATTCCTTTAAATTCGGAGGTGTTGCAAATGAACGAAGACGGACTTTGGAGCCTGCTTCATCAATCAAGTCAATCGCTTTATCAGGCAGGAACCGATCGGAAATATACCGATCTGAAAGTTTAACAGCAGCTTCAATCGCCTCATCGGAAATGGATACCCGGTGGTGTGCTTCATATCGGTCTCTTAATCCTCTTAAAATTTGAATGCTCTCTTCAATGGACGGTTCGTCGACTTGGATTGGCTGGAAGCGCCGTTCAAGTGCAGCATCCTTTTCAATATATTTACGGTATTCATCCAAAGTTGTTGCCCCAATACATTGCAATTCTCCCCGAGCCAAAGCAGGTTTTAAAATGTTGGAAGCATCAATTGCACCTTCCGCCCCGCCTGCGCCGATCAGTGTATGAAGCTCGTCAATAAATAAAATGATGTTTCCTGCTTGGCGAATTTCATCCATTACCTTTTTAAGGCGGTCCTCAAATTCCCCTCTATATTTTGTGCCAGCTACAACTGTTCCCATATCAAGGGTCATAACGCGCTTATCTCTCAAAATTTCAGGAACCTCATTATTCACAATTTGCTGAGCAAGTCCCTCTGCTATGGCAGTTTTCCCAACACCAGGTTCACCTATTAAAACAGGATTATTTTTTGTTCTTCGGCTCAAAACCTCGATGACACGCTGAATTTCTTTGCTTCGGCCGATGACTGGATCAAGTCCGCCCTCCCGTGCAACAGCCGTTAAGTCCCGCGCAAGACTATCAAGCGTCGGAGTATTTGCGTTTGTCATCGAACTTCCTTGGTGGCTTGAGGATACTTCATTGCTGCCTAACAACTGTAAAACTTGCTGACGCGCTTTGTTCAAGCTTACTCCGAGATTGTTTAAAACACGCGCAGCAACTCCCTCTCCTTCTCGAATTAATCCCAATAGGATATGTTCTGTTCCGACATAAGAATGTCCTAATTTTCTTGCTTCATCCATTGACAGTTCAATGACTTTCTTTGCTCTCGGTGTGTAATGGATCGTTTGCGAAATTTCTTGTCCCCGTCCTATCAGGCTTTCCACTTCATTTTGGATTTTTTCTGGACTTAATCCTAGAGCGTGAAGCGCTTTAGCGGCAATTCCTTCTCCTTCGCGCACGAGCCCAAGCAATATGTGCTCTGTGCCGATATTGTTATGTCCGAGGCGTACAGCTTCTTCCTGCGCTAAAGCAAGCACTTTTTGCGCCCGTTCCGTAAATCTCCCAAACATCATTGTTCATCATCCTCCCTTTGCTTCCTTTCTAATTGAAGCCTTTCACGAATTAATGTTGCCCTGCGAATATCCCGTTCATTCGGCCGTAGAACTCCTCCTGAATATTGTTGCAGAAATCCGGGCTGAATTAAAATCATAAGCTCATTTAAAACACTGCGTGGAACATTTTGAATAATTCCCAGGTCAATTCCTAAGCGCACATCTGATAAACATTGAATTGCTTCTTTCGATGGAATAATCCTGCTGTATTTGAGAGTGCCGTAGGAACGATATACACGGTCTTCTAGATGATGCGGATTCGTTTTATATAAAGCATCTCTTGCAGCCCGTTCTTGAGCAATTAATTGCCCGACAACACCTATTAAATCATCGACAATATCGTCTTCTGATTTGCCTAGCGTAATTTGGTTCGAAATTTGGAATATATTACCTATCGCTTCACTTCCTTCTCCGTACCGACCTCTCACAACCAATCCTAATTGATTGATAGCAGGTATAATTTGGTTAATCTGCTGTGTTAAGACAAGTCCTGGAAGGTGCATCATCACGGAAGCCCGCAAGCCGGTACCGACATTTGTTGGACAGCTAGTTAAGTAGCCCCTATGTTCATCAAATGCATAATCTACTTTTTCCTCAATCCAATCGTCAAGATTCATTGCCATTTTCAACGCTTCTTTTAGCTGAAGGCCCGGGAACAAACATTGAATTCTAATATGATCCTCCTCGTTTATCATGATGCTCACTTCTTCGTTTTCAGATAAAAGGCACCCTCCAAGTGCTGATTCTTCCATTAAATAAGGACTAATCAAATGCTTCTCTACAAGTACGCGTTTTTGAATAGGCTGAAGTTCATTCATTTTCAGCAGCACGAATGTCCCTAAACCGTCAAACACTCTTTGTGAAAATGATTCTTCAAATGTATTTAAAACAGCCAAGGCTTCTTCATTCGACATAATGGTAGGGAAGCTGATATTTTCTATATTTCGCGCCAATCTGACTCGGCTGCTCAGCACAATATCGGAATCAGGTCCTTCTTGATTCATCCAAGGGCTCATGGCTGAACGAATAAATTTTTGAAAGGACATGTCATACTCCCCTTTCGTTCCGTCCATTTATCTTCGCTTCAATGGACCGAATTTCATCCCGAACTTGAGCTGCTCTTTCGAATTCCTCTTTCGCAATTAATTCTTGCAGTTCCTGTTTAAGCATTTTCAGGCGCTTTTTCAAATGAATACTTCCACCGGTCCGTTTCGGTACTTTACCGCCGTGAGTTGTATTCCCGCCATGAACACGTTTTAAAATCGGGGTAATTTGGTGATAAAACGTTTTGTAACAATGGGAGCATCCGAATTTACCAATTTTCGTAAATTGATCAAACGTCATATTACATTTCTCACATTGAATGACCTGATTTTTCTTGAAAACATTTTGCCCTTGGCTGCTAATGGCGCTGTCCATATTTAATAATCCGGACAATAAGTTGTTTATAGAAAAGCCTGGATTCATATTGAATATGAATACATCACTTTTTTCCTGTGCACATTTTTCACATATATGCACTTCAGTCTTTTCGCCGTTGATAATTTTTGTAAAGTGGAAAGTAGCGGGCCTTTCATGACATTCTTGACAAATCATCGTCCATCACATCCTCACTTGTATTTTAACGAGGTGAGCATCGCCTTCATCATCCTTGCCCTCAATTCGTCTCGATCAGGCAAATCAATATATAAAACAGACCGATCAATTACGCTCAACATAATTTTCGCTTCTCTTTCTGAAATAACCTCTTCATCAGCCAATCTCAAAATAATATCCTCCGCCGACGATTGTGACAGCCTTTTACCAATGGCATTTAAAATTTGATTGATCAGCTGGATACGGTCATTGATTCGAATTTTCATAATTCGGATATAACCGCCTCCACCCCTTTTGCTTTCGACAATGTAACCCCGTTCAATTGTAAAACGAGTGTTGATCACGTAATTGATTTGCGATGGAACACATTGAAATTTATCCGCAATTTCACTTCTTTTAATTTCAACAATTTCTTTTCCGCTTGAATCTAATACATGCTTTAAATATTGCTCGATAATATCAGATATATTCCGCACCTCGAAAAACACCTCCTTCAACTTTTTGATTGGAATTGCAAAACGCTCAAGAAATGTGCAATATCCTTGAGGGATAGGAGGCAAGATGTTTACGTAATGCTTATTTCCTAAACGATAACAACTAGTCACTTGACTTTGACTATATTTGACCTTAATTATAATATAAATTTTTTTTTGTGTCATTTCAACAAAAAAGCTCACTAATAATATTGCCATTTACAATATGGAAAAAACCCGCTCTTTAAAAAACTTTTTTAACTTCTTGAAATTTCAATAATTCGTTTATGATTTCAGGCATTTCATCTTTTGGAAGGCCAATTTCAAGTAAATATGAACGCTTCGCATGTTTAGTTTCTTTTGGCTTTGACAATGTAAAATGAATTTTATAAACAGAAATATTTAATTGTTCAAGTTTCCGAGTAAATTCCACCAAATCATCTTCTGGAAGATTAACTTGTATCCATTTTTTGCTTGACTTCTCAGCAAAAAAAGCCTCCACCTTATTGAGAAAGATCAAACTTAACAATACAATCAAGGTAGAAAAAATCGCCAACGGATACATTCCTGCCCCAACAACAAGGCCAAGTCCTGCAACAACCCAAATCGAGGCTGCCGTCGTTAATCCTCTTACCGTAACCCCTCTCACTAATATCGTTCCAGCACCTAAAAAACCAATGCCACTAATGACATAAGAAGGAATTCTTGCTGGGTCAAAACGAATATTTTCATAACGATCCATATATTCTTCAAAGCCATAAAGAGACAGAAGCATCATCATGCAGGAGCCGACACCAACTAACAAATGCGTGCGAAAGCCTGCTGGATGCCGTTTAAATTCTCGTTCAAGGCCAATAAATCCACTTAAAATGACTGCTAAAACAATGCGAATCAACATAATTTGCCATTCCTCAGGCATTATCATTCCTCCTTACCATCCAAATGACTTTTTCTGTTTTGGCCATATATGAATTTTGAAATGATACAGTATTATACTTTCCCATTATATGCGATGAACAGTGCTCAATATTCAATCGTTCTTGAGTATGAGACTAAGAATGATATGAAACAAAAAAGCACTTTTAGAGCTGGCTTTAAAATCAAACGAAGCTTTCACTGCTCATATGCTTCAAGAATGGAAAAGTTTATGCTTCTGAAGTAACGATCAATTAATTATACTCCGATTGAAGGTTTTAAAGAAAGCGAGCTTGATTGCAATAGATGCGGAGGATCTTCAGAAGAAGCGAGCTCTTAGTTGTTCGTAAATTTGTCGTTTTTGTTCGTTCTGTTTTAAGCTGTTTTGTCTGTTTGTTGTATATTTCCATTTACAAGAGGATAAAAGAGGCTTGAGCTTGTCAAATCACATGCAGTGAATAATTGTTTCGTCCATACTTTTTTACAAGGATAAGCAAATCTCGCCTCCATCGCTTTTCTCAGATTAATTAAAACGGTTTGCATCATTCAAATCAATTAAAGATGTTTTTGTAACAGCAAAAATATCCATTTCGGCTTTCGACAATTTTCTCGAAAAATTGGCTTTTAGACTGTCATTTCTTAATTTTTCATTTTATGATCATAACGGAAAGTATTGCAACGGAAAAACATCACAAAAAGCTAAAAAAAAAGCCGATTCCTCCACCGCCTTCGCTATACACGAGAGGCGGCGGTCATATCGGCAAAAAAATAAGATGAAAGGTATTTATTCTATGTCACGATTAATAATTTTAGGCGGATCCAAGTTTTTAATAACGGGCTCTCTAGACTTTATATCTGCATACGTATTGATAATTTCCGGATCATAAATAATTTGCAGCCTAGAAGGCTTGCCTATTTGGTTTTGTGCACCTTCAAAATAATCGTTATTCGTAATTTTTTGCGCCCCACTAAAATTTTGATTGCTGGCCCGTCCTCTTATCGCATTTAAAACAATGCGCCTCGCTGATATTCCTCCTTCTATACGAATATTTGAACCAACTCCAAACATTTCTAATGCTTGTTCTGAATAGAAAAACCCTTTAATATTACTAGGTTCATCCTGGTTAACGCTATTATTTCTAATGTTTATATTTCCATTTGCAAAAATAATTAACGAACCGTTTTGACCTAATCCATTGATACGCGAATATTCAATCGTCACATCCCCCATTACATACATAATAGAATTAAATTCCGCATCAGCCCCTTTAATCGTCAGATCTCCGTTCACAAATATGGGGCCGTCCACCCGAATTTTGTCATAATTATTTGGGTTGTACGAATTAGATCCGTTGCCAATTGTTAAATTTTTCTCTATATAGGCTCCCTCCTTAAAGGTGGTCTGTTTGAATTGATTATCTGAATTGCGAATTGTTAATGAACCTGCAGTGGCAAAGCTTTTAAAAAGATTATTCCCAGTAAATGTGTAATCTCCATCGTATTTCTCATTACACCATATAAAAAAACATTCATCATGACTCGCATAAACTTTGTCATTAGGCCGATTTTGGTTTGAGATTATTCTATTATTAGCTTTTATGATCGTTACACCGGGAGAATTATGTTTATAATAAAAAACCGATTTTTGTGCAGGAATTTGAATGTCATCACGGATCGGCTGCCTTTTTACAATAACCGGGGCTTGCCGATTGTAAAAAGCATCATCAATACGATCTGTTAGCTTTGTATAAGAACTTCCAAAATTAGAAGTTGTAATATGTTGTTCATATGGAGGGGTATGATTAAAGGTAAAAATATTTCCACCAAGTAGTAAGTTTGCGTTTGCTTTTCCTTGTGTTGGTAAAATGCTCGGGTAAACGGACGCAATCCATTTCTCACCACTTAAATATGCATATCCTCGGTTTGTTATGATTAAATTCCCGTCTACCTTCATATCCCCTGTGATCGAAACCCCGCCGTGCAAAAACATATTTCCTTCACCAGGTATACAGGCATTTGGAGTTTTACATAATTTGTTGGCACCGAGCGCATAATGTAATGTCTCCAAAACAGATTGTGCACCAATTTCAACTTCTGAAATAACCGTTTTTTCCTTGCCATCAACAAATCCTCTGCTTAAAAAGGTTATCTTCTTCTTTAGCGGGTTTTCTTCACCATTTTCTATTACATTTTCTATATTTCGTATATATACTCGATATTCACCAGTTGCGCCAGTATTGTGAACACTATTTATCACGTCTTTATAGCGATTTAAAATCGTATTTAATTTCGTTATAAACTCGCTGCGGGTGATTCCTTCTTCTCCTAGTTCATTTTTCAAATCGCTTTGAATCTGATTCGTAATATGTTCAATTCCTTTATTGGCTAATTCACGAGCTTGAACATAATCCTCGCTTGTTTGATTTCTTTTCACTCCAGATAAAGCAACTGTCAAAACGGAAACAGACAAGACTGTAAATAGTAAAAAGATCAACATGGTTAAGATCAAGGAGTATCCTTTCTCATTCATTAAGATTTTCATTATTTTGCACTCCTTTTCGATCATTAATAATGCTCACAATACTTTTCAGTTTCATTGTTTGCTGTGTTTTAGCAGATTGTAAAACTAACAAAATTTCAAACACATCTTCTCGTTCAGTTTCTATCAATTTTGATTCGCGAGAAAGCACGATATTTCCGTTTGTTAACGACAATTCTTTGTTATTAATCACTACACGTGAATGTTCATGATCAAAACCAATTTTGCTGCCGTCATGTTTGATCAAAAAGTAATTCCCGCTTGGATCCGGCAATTTCCGCTCCTTAATCTCACTAACCTTTAACACAAACAGCTCATCAATTAAATGGGCGAGTATATAATCTGCTTCATCGCGCAATGCTGCTTCTTCCATAGCACGGTCATATGTTTTTAATCCGCTAAAAAGAACAGAGTAAGCGATCAGTCCGATAACAGAACCCAATAAAACCACTGAAAGAACTTCTACTAACGTAATTCCTTTACTAGAGGATATGATTTTTTTACTCATAGCTCACATACCCTTCAACCTTTGAAGTAATGGGTGTTTTTGAATTTTGTAAATTCACTTCAACAAGTACATTCATTAATCGAATCGCTTTTTCATTAGCAGTTTGACTGACCGTTACTTGAACTGCATACGTTTTATTATTTATAAGTGGAGAAAACAAAAGTTCACATTCATCGGGATCTGGACGGTTCGAGCAGCTGTCAGAAGTATAAACTTGCGGCTGATTAAAGCGATCATTATCTGGTTCATCAATATAAGAAAAAGGATTCATCTTAATTCTTTCCATTGTTGATTTCGCCAGATGAATTGCCACTAATTGATCATTGTTTACTACAGTTGTTTTATTTGTAAAAACAAAAAGATTAAGAAATGCCAAAATAATGATGGAAAGAATAACGAGAGAAATTAGTATCTCCACAAGTGTAAACCCGTCCATTTTCTTCACAATCTTCATTTTCATAGAATATTCACCCATTTTTTTAAATATTAAGTAATAGTCGCAATGGCTGTAGTGAATTGGAACTATATCCTCTGAAATTGGACTTTTTGACTAAAAAACCATTGTCTTAAACGAATCATAATAATAGAATGTAAGTATATGGAACATTTTTACTAAATCCGTAAAAATTTTTCTCTCCAAAATTTGCTATGATTATACAAAAATACATTATTTATTACTTTTATTTTACT
The DNA here is from genome assembly GCF_037965805.1 of Aeribacillus sp. FSL K6-3256. Classification (NCBI taxonomy): domain Bacteria; kingdom Bacillati; phylum Bacillota; class Bacilli; order Caryophanales; family Bacillaceae; genus Aeribacillus; species Aeribacillus sp. FSL K6-3256. Next base: position 110,093 of record NZ_CP150188.1, on the reverse strand, counting down.
TCAAAATAAAGCCTTTTAGACTAAAATAAAACAATATTTTTACTATTTATTCAAATTTTTACATTTTATTGTGGATGAATTGCTGTAATTTTGCTATTATTATACAAAATATTTCATCTTCGTTGCTTTCATTTTACTCCAAAATAGGTCTTTTTAACTAAATAAAGCTGTATTTTTTACCTATTTTGTAAAATTTTATATTTTTACAGGCTGAATTAGACAAATCAATTGTACTTCTTCTTTTACTCATACGATGAAGAAACAAGCTCTAAGGAACTGAAGCCTTGCGCAATCAACCGCGCTTCTAAAAGATCCCGAATATTGGCATTGAAATGAAAAGTCAACCTTAGTAATATATATTTATTTGCCGGTTTCAGTCTTCTAAGCTTGATCAGACAAATGATACATAGAAAGGCAGGTTCTTTATGAGCAGGATGAAAAGGTTAATGGCTTTGTTTTTTCCTTTCATAATCGTTATATCAGCTGCGACCATTAGTTTCGGAACTCCCCATATCGCAAACGCTGCCTTTACAATTCCTGATGGTTCTACAGTCGGAGGAATTGATGTCGGTGGAATGACTGTTGATGAAGCTAAAGACATTTTATCAGATAAGATCAATGAGTGGAAAAATCAAAGTGATATGACGATTGAATCACCCACGGAAATATTAACCATTCCATCTGAAGATATTCAGTATGACCTGAATCAAACGATGGATCAATTGCTCGAAAAAACAAAAACACCGTGGTATGCCTTCTTTATTAAAAAAAAATCAGTTGATCTGCCGTTGGTTGTAAAAGTGAATATAACGGATGAAGAACTTTCAGAATGGCCGAACCATATTGATAAAGTCAAAACGATAGACAACATTGAAACAACGGCCTCTTATTTAGGAGAACATAACATTCAAGCGGTTTTAACAGATGCAAACGAACAAAATGATGTAATTGCTGAAGCAAGCTGGAATATTCCGAAAGACTATATCTTTTTAGATGAGTTAGTAGAAGAATTAAATGGAAAAAAGATAACACCTGGAAATTCATTTTCGTTTTTGCAGCAAGTGGCAAATGAGGTGAGTTATTTTAGGGAGGATGATGGAAATTTCGTCGTTTCTATGCTGTATTCTTTGCTCCTGCAAACAAATGTAGAGATTATTGAGCGCCATTCGCAGCGAGTAATTCCGACCTATTCAAAAGCAGGGATTGAAGCAAAAGTCAGTCAAACAGATGATAAAGATTTCGTCGTTTCAAATCCTGGACCTTATATATACACAATTCAAGCTGAAAAAAACGGATCAAAATTGAAAATGGCGATCTTGTCCGCACCTCAAAAAACAAAATATCAATACAAAATTGAAAATAAAAAAGATATTCATTATCGCACCATCTATCGTTATAAAAAGGATTTACAGCCATGCTGCAAGCGCGTTATACAAAACGGTGTAAATGGTCAGCGAGTGGAAGTATACCGAGTGTCAGTAGCCGAAAACGGCGCGGAGCTTTCCCGTGAGTTGATTAGCACTGACTTTTACTTGCCTGTACCTGAAATCATTTTATTAGCATTACCTTCTTCTGAAAATCAAAATAATAATGCGAATAACGAAAATGACCAAACGAATTCGGACGATACAAATACGAATAATAGCCAAGCGGATCCTAGTAATGCAAATGCTGATCATTCAACAAATGCGGACCAAACGAAGCAAAAGGATATAAATACGGACAATGGTACCGACGGGACTGAAAGCATGGGGCAAGACCGTTTTCAAAGCGAAGAGGAATACGAAAAGCAATTAATGGAGGAAAGTGTGGAGGAAGAGCCGGAATATGTGAAATAAAGGCAACACCGTTAGAGAAAAGAAAATCTGAATGAATATGATAAAGCCAGCATCTTTGGAGGTGAACGGAAATTGTCTAGAAAGCGTTTAGGAGACTTGCTTTTAGAAGCTGGACTCATTACAAATGAACAATTAAACCAAACATTAAAAAATAAGTCACCGGATGAAAAATTAGGGGATGCCCTGCTGAGAGAAGGTTTTATTACCGAGCAGCAGCTGATTGAAGTATTGGAGTTCCAATTAGGAATACCGCATATCAATATTTATCAATATCCAATTGATCAGGATGTTCTTCAATTAATTCCAAAAGAGCTGGCAAAAAGGCATTATGTGATGCCAATCCGAAAAGATAAAAATAAACTTTTTGTTGCAATGGCGGATCCGATGGACTATTTTGCTATAGAAGAATTGAGAATGGCAACAGGATGCCATATTGAACCCGCTATTGCGACAAAAGATGAATTATATCGAACGATCACAAAATATTATGATCTTCAAGAATCGATGGAAGAGATCATGAGTGATCTTTCACCAAAGGATTCAATGGATGAAGCAAAAGTAACGGATGAAGATTCTCCTGTTGTTCGTCTTGTCAACCAAATCATTGCCAACGGTCTTGCCCAGCGTGCCAGTGATATCCACTTTGACCCGCAAGAAACAGACGTAAAGGTCCGCTACCGGGTCGACGGCATTTTACGTTTAGAGCGGTCACTGCCAAAACATATGCAAAATGTCATCATTGCCCGGATTAAAATTATGGCAAACTTAAATATTACAGAAAATAGATTGCCGCAGGACGGCCGAATTAAAACAACGATTAATTTTAAACCGGTGGATATTCGTGTCGCCACGCTGCCGACAATTTTTGGCGAAAAAGTCGTGATGCGGATTCTTGATTTAAGCAATGTATTAAACAGTGTGGAAAAAATCGGTTTTACAGATGAAAATTTGGAAAAATTTATTACTATGCTAAATCAGCCAAATGGAATAATATTAATCACTGGACCTACAGGATCCGGAAAGTCGTCGACATTGTATGCTGCTTTAAATCAGTTAAATTCAGAGGATGTAAATATCATCACGGTTGAAGATCCTGTCGAGTACCAGATCGAAGGAGTCAATCAAATTCAAGTAAATGAAGATATCGGCCTGACATTCGCCAATGGGCTTCGCTCGATTTTGCGCCAGGATCCGGATATTATTATGATCGGCGAAATTCGTGATACAGAAACAGCACAAATTGCCATTCGGGCGTCACTTACAGGTCATTTAGTATTAAGTACTCTACATACGAATAGTGCAGTTGCTGCTTTAACGAGATTAATCGATATGGGTATTGAACCGTATCTCATATCGTCTTCAATCATTGGCATTGTAGCCCAGCGTTTAGTTCGACGAGTGTGCCGGGATTGCCGCGAAATCGTCCGCCCGACTGAAAGAGAAAAAGAAATTTTTGCGAATAGAGGCCTTGAAATCGAGACGGTTGCAAAAGGCAAAGGCTGTCCAAGCTGCAACATGACCGGCTACCGCGGGCGCCTAGCCATTCAAGAGGTATTGCCGATCGATGCGGAGATTCGTGAACTCATCATGAATAATACGTCAACTTCTTATTTGCAAAATTTTGTGCGGGAAAAAGGATTAAAATTTTTAATCGATGACGGTTTGCTGAAAGTAAAAGAGGGATTAACGACAACAGAAGAAATTTTACGCGTCGCTGTCCTCGAGTAGGAGGTGGGCTTCATGTCATACAATATATCAGATTTACTTAAAAAAGCTTTTACGGATCATGCTTCAGACCTCCATTTAATTGTCGACTCTCCTCCGGTTTTTCGCATAAACGGCGAGCTAAAGCCTTACGGAGACCATTCATTGTCTAAAAACGACACGGAAAGAATGGCGAAAGAGCTTATTCCGGAGACGATGTGGGATACGTTCGAGCAGCAGGGCGAGCTTGATTTTAACTATGAATTAGAGGGAATTTCACGGTTTCGATTAAACGCTTTTCGCCAACGCAATCATATAAGTGTCGCGATCCGAATTATACCGACGAAGATCCCAACGATCGCAGAGCTTAAAATACCTTCCATTGTCGAGAAATTGATGGAAAAGCCCCAAGGGTTAATTCTCGTCACGGGACCAACCGGTTCAGGTAAGTCAACGACATTGGCAGCGATGATCGATTATATTAATCGAAACTATTCCAAACATATTATTACATTAGAAGATCCAATAGAATATATTCATTCCCATAAGCGATCCATTATCAATCAGCGGGAAATTGGTTCAGATACAAAAAGCTTTGCAAACGGACTGCGCGCATCTTTAAGGCAAGACCCGGATATTATTTTAGTGGGGGAAATGCGGGATCTTGAGACGATATCGACAGCTATTACTGCTGCTGAAACAGGTCATTTAGTGCTGGCCACATTGCACACAAGCAGTGCAGCCCAGACGATCGACCGGATCATAGATGTGTTCCCGCCCCATCAGCAAAGGCAAATTCGCCTTCAAGTAGCAAACGTTCTGCAAGGAATCATTTCACAGCGCCTTTTTCCGCTAAAGGACGGATCCGGGCGAACGGTTGCAACGGAGATTTTAATTAATAATCCTTCCATTTCAAACTTGATTCGCAATGAAAAAATTCATCAAATCCACAATGTTTTGCAAACGAATAGAGCTCAAGGAATGCATACATTGGAAATGTCCGTTCAAAGCTTGTTAAGCTCAGGAAAAATTTCTTACGAAAGCGCCATGCCATATATCAATAAAGGTGATGAAAATGGCTATCTATAAATATGTCGGTCGTACGAAAACAGGACAGCTAAAGAAAGGTACGATTGATGCACTAAATAAAACAAATGCGATAGCAAAATTAAGAGAACAAGGAATAAGCCCCCGTGAGATCAATGAAGCAAAAGGATTGATCTATAAGGAAGTATCGATTGGCAGACCTGTGAAAAACCAGCATTTTGTCATTTATTGCCGGCAATTTGCAACACTGATCCGTGCAGGAGTTTCTATTGTAGATTCAACGAATATTTTATCAAAGCAGACGGAAAGCAAAGCATTGGCCAAAGTATTGGCTGAGATTGAAACGGAATTGCGGACAGGAAATGCTTTTTCAGATGCGGTGAGCAAATATCCGAAAATTTTTCCGGCCATTTTTGTCAATATGGTTCGCGCCGGGGAAGCCAGCGGGAGTTTGGACGAAACATTGGACAGGCTGGCGGCTTATTTTGAAAAGCAATACGATTTGAAGAAAAAAATTCAATCAACCCTTGCTTATCCAATCACATTAATCATTATCATTATTGCAGTTGTTGTATTTCTGATGCTAACGATTGTGCCTAAATTCACCGAAATTTTTGCCCAATTTGACAGTGAACTGCCTGCCATTACGAAATTCGTAGTTGGCGCAAGCCATGTAGTTCAAAACTTTTGGTGGATTGTACTTCTTGTCTTATTAGCAGCGATTCTTGCTTTCAGCTTGTTGATGAAAAGCAATAAAGCCTTTTATTACGCTGTCCATGTTATTTTGTTAAAAATGCCTGTTTTCGGCAAATTGCTGCAAAAATCAGCTATTGCAAGAATGACGCGGACATTATCATCCCTTTTTTCTAGTTCAGTGCCAATTTTACAAGCTTTAACTATTGTCGAGCGGGTTGTCAACAATCCAGTCATTGGAAAAGTCGTGTTGGACGCACGTGATAGTTTAGAAAAAGGAGACCGCTTATCCGAACCGTTTAGAAAAAGCTGGGTAATCCCGCCGCTCGTCACCCATATGACGGCGATCGGCGAAGAGACTGGTTCATTAGATTTCATGTTAACCAAAATAGCTGATTTCTATGAAGCGGAAGTTGACCGCAGCGTTGAAATTTTGAAATCGCTGATCGAACCAATTATGATCGTCATTTTAGCCTTTGTCATTGGGACAATTGTTCTTGCCATTATGATTCCTATGTTTAGCATTTATCAGCAAATGTAAATAGATGACGAAGCTTGCAGCATTTTCGTATATAAAGCACCTAAAAGAAACGTATTGTACTAGATTCCAAAAAATCCCTTTAGGAGGTGGTCAAGAAATCGAGTTAATAAAGTTTGCGGGAACATGACAAGCGCTTGCCGTTTTGCTTTATGAAAGTAAATTTAGGAAAACTAAAAACAAAGGAGGAATATGAAATGAGAAAACATGTAAAACTTCTCAAAAAAGAAAAAGGGATGACATTAATTGAGCTATTGGCTGTTATTATCATCATTGCAATCATACTAGCTATTGCAATCCCGATTATCGCAAATGTCATTGGCGATTCTAGAGACCGGGCTGATGTATCAGAGGCATTAAATATTATTTCAGCTGCAAAACTAAAACATGCACAAGAAGGTGGTAATGATCTACCTTATACTGCCGGTGAACTTGAAGGGTATATTGATTTTCAAACAAGTGACAGTAATTTTCAAGTTTCATTTAACGGCACTACTTGGTCAATTTCTGGTCATCCTGCAGTTGGAATAGCTGGTGGGGATAAAGCTACAAGTGTAACTGAAGGACAATTACGGAGTTACTTAGATAATAACTAAAGAATCCTTTTCGTTTTAACTTGGAACATGTAAACATAATAATTTGCCTGAATACTTTCTATCAAAAGCTGAAGTATTTCTCTTTTCCAAAATATTTGGTCACAGGAGGGTTCGCCTATGCTCACTTTTCTTTCGGCTAAAAAAACAATCAACTTAGTCATCGATGATTACGCGCTTCGGATGGTGGATCATTCCGGCGGCGATTTAACAAATATTAAACATTTCAAAGAAAAGTCTATACCGAACGGCCTGCTAGAGCATGGGCGAATTCTTGATGAGATGGAGTTTTATCATTTTATGAAGGAAACCGTCAAAGAGTGGGGAATCAAAAGGCGGAATGTCCAGTTTTATGCGCCTGATTCCCTTGTCATTATGAGAAAGGTAAAGTTTCCTGCTCATTTAAAAGATAAAGAAATCAACGGCCACTTTATTATGGAATTAGGACATACACTTTATCTTCCATTTGACAATCCAATCTTCGATGTATCACCATTGCCTGGAAAGGCTGATACACAAGAACGGGAAGGGCTTCTTTTTGCCGTTCCAGAAGATGAAATGAGAAAATATACGGAAATTTTGATTGATGCAGGACTGAAGCCAGTAGCTGCTGATATTCGTTCAATTGGCGTATATCGGTATTTCCAATATACATATATGACAAAAAATACAGATGAAGCATATTTATTTTTTGAGTTGAATTTAAACTCAATCATGATCAGTATTTTTTCGGAGAACCAGCCTGAATTCTTAAGATTTCAAGATTTAGATATTCAAATGAAGGATTGGACAAGCTACCAATACGATGATGATCTGCTCACCTGGACGTATAATGGAGATGAAGCGCAATTTTTAGGTTTAATTGATGATCAAATAATGGAATTGGAGCGGATTATGAATTTTTACCGCTACTCCATTCATAAAGGTCAGAAAGCTGTATCGAAAATTATGCTGTTAGGAGATTTTCCAAACCTAGATTTGATTAGAAAAAAAATAGAAGATCAATTTCAAATTCCCGTTACGATTTTAGATGCTTACCTTTCTCCTGAAAAAATTGATAAAGTTCCTCGTCATTTTATACCTGCTTTAGGGCTTGCCTTGAAAGGGGGAAGTTAAGTGATCCCTGAAATAAATTTATTACCGAAATCCGAAAGACAAAGTTCGACGGTTTTGATTATTTTTATCTCTTTTCTTGTTATTTGGCTAATCTGTTTATCGATCATTGTTTATCAATATATTCATACGAAAAATGAGAAAGAACTGGCCGATACGAGAATTGAAAATTTAAAAATGGATAAGGAAATTTTAGAAACTCAAGTAGAAAATCAAAAAAATGGACAATCAGGCAGCTTAGAAGAAGCGGTCGCTAAAGCAGAGGAATTGACCGCACCTACCTCACATTTCATTGAAGAATTGCTGGAATTGCTGCCAAATCATAGCTATTTAAGCCATTATGAATATGAAAATAAACAATTGTCGATCCAAACCCAATTCGAATCATTGGATGTTGCCGCATCTTATGTTTCAAAGCTCGTCTCTTCCCCTCTTTTTACAAATGTAAGGATCAAAGAAATTAAAGCCTTCACATTTGAAGAAGCTTCAGAGGAACAAGTGGATGGAGAAATGTTCAAGGAGATTCCGAGATATGATGTGAATATTATTCTTGAGACTCATTCTTCGGCGTTAGAGGACGAAAACGGGGGTGAAGAAGATGAGTGATTTCCTCCAAGAAAGGAAAATCTTTTTTTATTGTTTAATCGTTTTACTGTTTTTGCTTATTGGCGTTGTGTATATGTATACGGTAAAGCCTTTGAAAGACGATGTTGCGCTTGCACAGTTAGATGCCAATCAGCTTGAAGTGGAAATGAAGCAATTGGAAGCACAATTGAATAAAAGTAAAACGGATAAGGAAGAAAATACTGCTCAATTAGAGAAAAAAATGCCGTTAAGCCGCAATATGGACCAGCTGCTGCTTGATTTACAGGAAGCGGAATACGTCAGCGGCAGCCAAATCCAGAACATTTCCTTTAAGGATGAGCAAACGCTGTCTGAATCGGAATTATTATCGGAAAACAATAAAACAGATACGAACAATACGAACGAAAATAAGGAGCAAAATGAATCAACCGAAATGGAGTCTGCAACTAATCAATCTGAAAATGAAAGTGCGGATGCTCCGTCTAATCAAAGCGAAAACCAATCAGCTTCGAACGAATCGACAGAGAAAGAAAAATATAAAAACGTGAAACTAATTACCTTTAATCTGTCGGTTGTTTCACCAGATTTCAAGCATTTTTTACAATTCCTACAAGAAATAGAAAAATTGGAGCGAATCACCCGAGTGGACGTCCTTTCATTCACGAAACCGGGGGAAAAGGAGCTTTTAGAGGACGAAACGAATCAAACCATTACGATGGAAATTCAATTAACTACCTTTTATTTTGATTCAGCAGATAAAAATCATTCATCAGAAACAAATAAGGAATCGCAAAATGGTAAAAACAGCCCTAAATACTAATGTACGAGGAGTTTGGCAATGGTTTTCGTTTACCTTTTTTTCTTTGCTATCGGAATCATTTTCGGGTCTTTTTTTAATGTTGTCGGTCTTCGCATCCCGAAAAAACGCTCAATCGTTCAGCCGAGGTCGCACTGCCCGCATTGTGGCCATTTCTTATCCTGGTATGAATTAATACCCATCTTTTCATATGTGCTTCAGAAAGGAAAATGCCGCAGCTGCCGTGTTCCGATTTCGGCTATTTACCCAGTGATGGAGCTGTTTACAGGTTTACTATTTGTTTTTAGTTTCTACAAAATTGGATTTAACGAGGAGCTTTTAGTAGCACTACCCTTTGTTTCACTCCTGATCATTATTACGGTGAGTGATTTATCTTACAAATTGATTCCGAATCGAATTTTAATCTTTTTCTTCGTTCTATTTGTTCTCCTGCGGACCTGGATTCCGCTTCATCCTTGGTATGATTCGATAATTGGAATGACTGTCGGTTTTATCCTTCTTTATATCATTGCCATTGTAAGCAATGGCGGAATGGGAGGCGGAGATATTAAACTATTTGCTGTTTTAGGATATGCTTTAGGTCTTAAAGGAGTTTTATTAGCTTTTTTCCTGTCTACCTTAATTGGTGCATTATTTGGTCTATTTGGCATCATCACGAAACAATTAAGCCGTAAATCGGCAATACCATTCGGACCTTTCATCAGTATTGGAGCCGTGCTTTCATATTTTTATGAAACGGAAATTTTCCATTGGTATATTCAGTTAATCATATAATGGACAAAAGAGAACAGGTCTGACTTTTCTTTTCTTTTGATATGAAGCAAAAGTATTTTTAACAGCTAGCCTAGCGAGCTAAACGGCCTTTTCAAAATCTTTACAATGGTGATAATGCCATCCATAACAACGATAAATGTTAATTAATCGGTTACACGCTCTCTTTTCTTGTTGAATATATAAACACTCAAAGCTTGCAGAAGGAATATATACGCTAAATATATGGCAATGGAAAATACTATGTTATATCCCTTATCAATTCCCGAAGACGGCAAATGGAAATAAGAAGAAATATCTAAATGATTGAATATAACGTAATCAAAAACAGCAAATTTACGCAGAAATGCAAAAACCGCAATTTTGGCAATCTCCACAACAAAAAGCATGGAAAAAATAAACATATACTTTTGAATAGAACAGCCAAAAACATAGATCATGTTACATAAAAAATTGCGGTATAGGACTTCGCAATAAGTAATAACAATGCATGATAAAAAATATCATGATGAAATCCATAAAGTATGATAACGATTATGCTAGTCGATAATACAATGATTCCGTTGCAAATAAATACGAACAAATAAGAAGCGTATATTTTATGTAAAATCATTTTACGGGTGCTTTTATTTTTTTCAAAAACTCCATCTTTCATGATTGAAGCAGCAGAGCAAAAAATATAATATAGCAAGGCAATGAGGGCAATGATATCGACAGAGAAGCTTTGGAAAATCAATGACTCCGATTCTTCCGATAAAGCATCCTGTACAGACTTCATATTCTCATTGCTAAGTATGAAATATTGTAGTCCGCATCCTATCATGATTGCAGCAAGAATAACATAAATTGGTTTGTGATGAGAAAAATACATTTTTATTTCATTAACCATTTTCCTATCCTCTCATATATTCAAGAATGAAGAAAATTTTATCCAAGTTCCTCTGAATCGTTTTTTATAGTGAATTGAAATTAATGAATAAAACTAGAGCATTTATTACGATTAAAAACATACACAATAATAGCGCCTTTTTGGAATCGATGATATTTTTTTTAACAATGATGAATATATATATTACGTTTACAATAATCGTTATGAAAATTTTTGCGTATATATTCGTTGAAATATTGTAAACATACTCTTGATGAATAAAGTTTGTGATAATGATCGTAATGGAAAATGGCAAATATCCAATCATTAAATAAAAAAAGCTTGAAAATATGGATGGATATTTCTGCGGTTTAAATAATAGTATGATAAATCGATAGATAAAAGCTTGAAAGAAAAGAAAAACAATCGAAAAGATCATTATGACAAAATTTAGGAATACAAACATGATTTCTTTCGTTTTAAAAATGTTCTTTTCATAGATTACACTGCCTTGATTCATGATCATGTATTGACTGATAAATTGTATGGATAATAAATACCAAAGCGTAAACAGTATTAATAATATTTTTTCATTTGCTTTTAATTTAACCATTTATGTCCCCCCAGAAATTCAAAAGCATAATATTCCACTATGGCTGCAACAAAGTAAACAGCTATCATTGTCAGCAATAACATACAAACAGCCTTTATATTTTCTTTGTTTATTTCTTTTTTTAATACAGTTTTATAAAAATCTTTCATTCTTTTCGAAGCGATGATACATATGATCCATCCTACTATTTTCTATCGGCGTATGGAAAATTAAAGTCATGAAAGTTTTATATACGCCAAAGAGCTCTATGCCAAAATATATGTTTAACCCTAAAAAAATGAATTATATAAAATAATCGGATAAGATATGAAACTTGTTAGCAGAACTAACATAATGCCGATTGAGGCGTTATTGAAAAAAATATCAATAAAATTTAGATCGAGAGCTTCCCTTTTTAAATCGACTTCTAATAATGCGCCAAAGAAGAATCCTGCCAATAAAAAACCAAATATAAGCAGAGGAATTTTCATGAACTCTTCCCTTTTTATGACGAACTGACGATTCATCTATATTGCTCCTGTTCTAAACCTAAATACTGAAATATATTTTTTTTATAACTTTGAGTATTTACGTTTGTAATCTGCTTAATCGTTTTGCTATCTTCCATCACAATGCACTGCTTAGTGTACCTTTCGATATCATGAAAATTATGGGTAGTGATGATAATTGTGAAGTTAAACTTATTTTTTCTGAGCAGCTCTTTAAAATTCATTTCAGATTTATAATCTAAACCGTTAAATGGCTCATCAAATATTAAAATATCTGCATTGGACATAAATCCCATTAATATAATCAATTTTTGCTTTTGCCCTAAAGAAAGACCCTTTAACTTGTTCGGTAAAAATTCTTTAATATTCAATACTTCAAATTCGTTTAATAGCTCTTCAAGCTCTTCTTTATTTTTATTATGAATTCGTGAATGTAACTCGAGAAACTCTTGTGCTGTCAATTCATCAAAAACTAAATATTCAATATCCAAGTAAACGATTTTCTTATTACGATTTAAGCTCTTAACAGAAACATTTTCCGTTTTGATTATATTCGACAATATTTGCACGGTTGTAGTTTTGCCCACGCCATTTGGCCCGACAATGGCTGTCACTTCATTTTCAGGTATTGAAAAAGATATATGATCTAAAATTTTTTTCTCCCCTATGCTATACGTTAAATTTTTAATTTCTAACATTTATTTTTTACCTCACTTATGTAATTCGTCAAAAAAGCTCTTCCTCCAATAATGCGCCAATATTGACACACAAAATAGTATGACGGAAACAAGCAGCAACATCGTTGTAGCTAAGCTGGAGCTCTTTATGCTGCTACTGTTTACAAGAATGCTAATAATGGCACTGGGAACAAACGCTATTAATAATACGTTGGATAAACCTTTTTTTGTGTGTATAAACAAATTAGGCAATTCACTTTTCTTCAATATTTTTCTCGTGATTAAAATGATTAGTTCATCTGCCTTAATGTCTAATATGTATACAAGCATCAGCAGGAAAGCATAAATATATTGCTGATTTAAAATGAGATAACAGAGGTGAAATAGTAAAACGGGCAATAATAAGAAGAAATTATTTAAGTTAATATTCATCATAAACTCAGATTGAATTTTTTTGTCTAAAGACTTTAAATAAAACAAATAATAACCATAAGTTTCCATAGTTAAAAAATCAATAAATTTGATTTTTACAAAAAGAGATGAAATTAAATAGGATATGATTATCAGTGATTCTTCGATATTGCTGATGAAAACAAACAAGCTGGATGTGATCTGTATCAAAGTCAAAAATATGAAGGGTATAAAAAATAGTTTGAAATAATGGATTAATTGTTTTTCCTGGAAAATTCGTGTAGTAGCTTTAATATATCTTAATAAAAAATAGTTAGATATTAACAGAATTAATAGAAAAGCCACCCATAAAAATAATAAAACCTCGATTTTATTGCTTGCACTCACGAAGCTAAAACCTGCTTTTTGCGATACTTCTTGAATGATTTGATAACTTAACAATATTACAAACATGAGACGAGCCATTTTTAAAATATTTAATATGTATTGAAATTCTGATATTTTAGCAAACAAAGAAAGATAAATGATTATACAGCTTAAAATAAATAAGATCAAAAAAAGTTGTTTATCTAAAAATGTATAATATATAAACTGTATCAGTATCCATGTATAAACGTTTTTAAAATTAGCAGTGATTACATAAAAAATAGACGGTATTAATCCATAAACTTTTTTAAATCCTTTTGGAACTTCAAATCTTAACAAATTTATAATGATAAATAATTCCATTAAATATTTTGCGATTAAAATTTCCCATTTATAGTCATTTAATATACGATGAATATGTACATTTTGAGAAGGGTCTAGTAAAAGAATAATCCCTAATAATAAAATATTTGACGCTGCATAAAAGTATATATAATATTTCGCCAGATACTTAAGTTCAGGTAAAATTTTTTCAAATTTTTCATACAAATTGCTTTGATATGCTCTTAAAGCATTGATTGCAATAAGAAAAAAAATTCTTACATATGACATAGTCTGCACCTCATCAATAAAACCATAAAACGAAATTTAGAAACAATGTTCATTACGCGATGTTTATCTATTTTCTTAAATTTTTCCTAAAAAAATAATGAAGCTGCTGAGCCATTGTGTAGCTGAACTCATATTTAAACTCTCACTTTCTCTTCATCTGATCAATTAAATAATATTACCAAATATACCATTAATCAACCATATTTAGCGATTTATTAGAAATTCTCCCATTTTTTATGTTTCGATCGATATCGATAGTTTTGTTTGCCCCCATCGCTATACACTTTTCGGATCATACTAACGGCTTCAAAGCACTATGTTAAGCAACACAAATAATTGCTTGACAACTGTTTCGAATATGTTAGCAGCTATTGATAATTTTTCGCATCCATACGTCCATGTCCATTTATCATGGGCAATAAAAAAACCTTAGGAATCTCCCTAAGGTTCAGCGGATTATTGGAATTGGTTGTATAAATAAATATTTGGATGGAGCCTAGCGGGATCGAACCGCTGACCTCCTGCGTGCAAAGCAGGCGCTCTCCCAGCTGAGCTAAGGCCCCTTTAAATTCCTGGTCGGGAAGACAGGATTCGAACCTGCGACCCCATGGTCCCAAACCATGTGCTCTACCAAGCTGAGCTACTTCCCGTATATGGCGCGCCCGAGAGGAGTCGAACCCCTAACCTTTTGATCCGTAGTCAAACGCTCTATCCAATTGAGCTACGGGCGCCAATATGGTGCCGAGGACCGGACTTGAACCGGTACGGTAGTCACCTACCGCAGGATTTTAAGTCCTGTGCGTCTGCCAATTCCGCCACCCCGGCAGAGAAAAGCGGAAGACGGGATTCGAACCCGCGACCCCCACCTTGGCAAGGTGGTGTTCTACCACTGAACTACTTCCGCATATGATGCGGGTGGAGGGACTTGAACCCCCACGCCATAAAGGCGCTAGATCCTGATTCTAGTGCGTCTGCCAATTCCGCCACACCCGCGTCAAAATGGTGAGCCATGGAGGATTCGAACCTCCGACCCTCTGATTAAAAGTCAGATGCTCTACCGACTGAGCTAATGGCTCATAAAAAATTTTTTTCTCCTAATCCATTTTTCATTTGTCAGATGTCCCTTCCTCTGCCAGCTTCTGGAGGATGATAGATGCGTCGGGACAACTCGCCGCTTATTCGACGAGGCTTTGCTCGTTGCACTACCTGCTGAGCAATGGCTCATGATCAAAAATATTTTTTCAGCTGTCTCTTCTGTCTTAACTATTGGGAAAACGATCAATGACATCAGGGCAAAACAACCTGCCACAAATTTGATGAAGCATTGCTTGTCTGACAACTGATTGAAAGACATATTCA
>NZ_CP150188.1:37500-92500 GCF_037965805.1 Aeribacillus sp. FSL K6-3256 | reverse complement strand
GACTCCCAAGGATAAGTCATTGGCATTCGGAGTTTGACTGAATTCGGTAACCCGATGGGGGCCCCTCGTCCAATCAGTGCTCTACCTCCAAGACTCTTCCCTTGAGGCTAGCCCTAAAGCTATTTCGGAGAGAACCAGCTATCTCCAAGTTCGATTGGCATTTCACCCCTACCCACACCTCATCCCCGCACTTTTCAACGTGCGTGGGTTCGGGCCTCCAGCAAGTGTTACCTTGCCTTCACCCTGGACATGGGTAGATCACCTGGTTTCGGGTCTGCGACCTCGTACTATTTCGCCCTCTTCAGACTCGCTTTCGCTGCGGCTCCGCCTTTCGGCTTAACCTTGCACGAAATCGCAACTCGCCGGTTCATTCTACAAAAGGCACGCCATCACCCGTTAATGGGCTCTGACTACTTGTAGGCACACGGTTTCAGGTTCTCTTTCACTCCCCTCCCGGGGTGCTTTTCACCTTTCCCTCACGGTACTGGTTCACTATCGGTCACTAGGGAGTATTTAGCCTTGGGAGATGGTCCTCCCTGCTTCCGACGGGATTTCACGTGTCCCGCCGTACTCAGGATCCACTCGGGAGGGAACGGAGTTTCGACTACAGGGTTGTTACCTTCTCTGACGGGCCTTTCCAGACCTCTTCGTCTACCCCGTTCCTTTGTCACTCCTTAATCGAGTGTCCTACAACCCCAAGAGGCACGCCTCTTGGTTTGGGCTGTTCCCGTTTCGCTCGCCGCTACTCAGGGAATCGCTGTTGCTTTCTCTTCCTCCGGGTACTTAGATGTTTCAGTTCCCCGGGTTGCCCTCCATACCCTATGGATTCAGGTATGGATACTGCCCCATTACGGGCAGTGGGTTCCCCCATTCGGACATCTCCGGATCGACGCTTACTTACAGCTCCCCGAAGCATTTCGGTGTTTGTCCCGTCCTTCATCGGCTCCTAGTGCCAAGGCATCCACCGTGCGCCCTTTCTAACTTAACCGTTTCTTCCTAACATGAGCGATCTATTCGTGAATGTCTTTCCGTTATCCAGTTTTCAAAGAACAATCAAGAAGGATATGATCCTTCAAAACTAAACAAAACGGAAAAGCGCACCCTATTTCAATGTATATATCCTTAGAAAGGAGGTGATCCAGCCGCACCTTCCGATACGGCTACCTTGTTACGACTTCACCCCAATCATTTGTCCCACCTTCGGCGGCTGGCTCCCGTAAGGGTTACCCCACCGACTTCGGGTGTTACAAACTCTCGTGGTGTGACGGGCGGTGTGTACAAGACCCGGGAACGTATTCACCGCGGCATGCTGATCCGCGATTACTAGCGATTCCGGCTTCATGCAGGCGAGTTGCAGCCTGCAATCCGAACTGAGAGTGGTTTTTTGGGATTCGCTCCACCTCGCGGTTTCGCTGCCCTTTGTACCACCCATTGTAGCACGTGTGTAGCCCAGGTCATAAGGGGCATGATGATTTGACGTCATCCCCACCTTCCTCCGACTTTTAGCCGGCAGTCACCTTAGAGTGCCCAACTGAATGCTGGCAACTAAGGTCAAGGGTTGCGCTCGTTGCGGGACTTAACCCAACATCTCACGACACGAGCTGACGACAACCATGCACCACCTGTCACCCTGTCCCCGAAAGGGGAACGCCCTATCTCTAGGGTTGTCAGGGGATGTCAAGACCTGGTAAGGTTCTTCGCGTTGCTTCGAATTAAACCACATGCTCCACCGCTTGTGCGGGTCCCCGTCAATTCCTTTGAGTTTCAGCCTTGCGGCCGTACTCCCCAGGCGGAGTGCTTAATGCGTTTGCTGCAGCACTAAAGGGTGGATACCCTCTAACACTTAGCACTCATCGTTTACGGCGTGGACTACCAGGGTATCTAATCCTGTTCGCTCCCCACGCTTTCGCGCCTCAGCGTCAGTTACAGGCCAGAGAGCCGCCTTCGCCACTGGTGTTCCTCCACATCTCTACGCATTTCACCGCTACACGTGGAATTCCGCTCCCCTCTCCTGCACTCAAGTTCCCCAGTTTCCAATGGCCGCTCGCGGTTGAGCCGCGAGATTTCACATCAGACTTAAGGAACCGCCTGCGCGCGCTTTACGCCCAATAATTCCGGACAACGCTTGCCACCTACGTATTACCGCGGCTGCTGGCACGTAGTTAGCCGTGGCTTCCTCGTCAGGTACCGTCAAGGTACCGCCCTGTTCGAACGGTACTTGTTCTTCCCTGACAACAGAGCTTTACGATCCGAAGACCTTCTTCGCTCACGCGGCGTTGCTCCGTCAGACTTTCGTCCATTGCGGAAGATTCCCTACTGCTGCCTCCCGTAGGAGTCTGGGCCGTGTCTCAGTCCCAGTGTGGCCGGTCACCCTCTCAGGTCGGCTACGCATCGTCGCCTTGGTGAGCCGTTACCTCACCAACTAGCTAATGCGCCGCGGGCCCATCCTGCAGTGACAGCTAAAAGCCGCCTTTCAACCGAAAACCATGCGGTTTTCGGTGTTATCCGGTATTAGCTCCGGTTTCCCGAAGTTATCCCAGTCTGCAGGGCAGGTTGCCCACGTGTTACTCACCCGTCCGCCGCTAACCTAAAGGAGCAAGCTCCCTTCGGTCCGCTCGACTTGCATGTATTAGGCACGCCGCCAGCGTTCGTCCTGAGCCAGGATCAAACTCTCCAAAAAAAGTTTGTCACCAAATGCTCTTGTCAGAATCAACAGGCACGCTTTTCGTTTTGTTCAGTTTTCAAAGATCATGTTGAAAAAAAGACGACTTTTTTATAATATCCTTAAATTTTTATTTTGTCAACAGATTTTTTTATCATTGTATCATTGGTCATCAATAAGGACGGGTATTAATATAACACCATTTTCATAACAAATCAATAGTTTTGCATAAAAAAATTTATTTTATATAAAAAAATTATTCCATTTCCAGCAGGAAGACAAAAGGGAGACAGCCGTCTCCCTTTTGAAAATCATCATTTGTTTCTCATCTGCGGGAATAAAAGAACATCGCGAATAGACGGAGAATTGGTTAAAAGCATGACTAATCTGTCAATGCCAATGCCAAGCCCACCTGTTGGAGGCATGCCATATTCAAGAGCTTCAATGAAATCTTCGTCCATCATATGCGCCTCGTCATTTCCCTGCTCTCTTTCTTTTAATTGAGCTTCAAAGCGTTCACGTTGATCAATAGGATCGTTTAATTCCGTAAAGGCATTTGCATGCTCGCGGCCGACAATAAACAATTCAAAGCGATCTGTGAATCTTGGATCCGCTTCATTCTTTTTGGCGAGCGGAGAAATTTCAACAGGGTGACCGTAAATAAATGTCGGCTGAATTAGTTTATCCTCGACTTTTTGCTCGAAGAACTCATTGACAATATGGCCGTATTGCATATTTTCGTTAATTTCTACTCCGTGTTCTTTAGCTAATGCCCGCGCTTCTTCGGTAGATGTAACATTCCAAAAATCAACATTTGTATATTCTTTAATCGCATCTACCATGTGAAGTCTCTTCCATTTTGGTTTCAAGTCCACTTGATATTCATCGTATTGGATTGTCGTTGTACCTAATACTTCTTGTGCAATATGAGCAATCATGTTTTCTGTCAATTCCATAATATCATGGAAATCTGCATATGCCTCGTACAGTTCGAGCATGGTAAACTCGGGATTATGTCTTGTTGAAACGCCTTCGTTGCGGAAAACGCGGCCGATTTCATAAACTTTTTCTAAACCGCCGACAATCAGCCTTTTCAAATGAAGCTCAATAGCAATTCTCATGTACAAAGGCATATCCAAAGCATTATGATGAGTGATAAACGGACGTGCTGCCGCTCCTCCAGCAATGGAGTGCATCATTGGTGTTTCTACTTCCAAATACCCGTGACTGTCTAAATAACGGCGCATGGATTGGATGATTTTGCTTCTTGTTATAAATGTGTTTTTGCTGTCAGGGTTCATAATAAGATCTAAATAACGCTGGCGGTAGCGCTGTTCAATATCTTTAAGGCCATGGTATTTATCAGGAAGAGGGCGCAAAGCTTTCGTGAGCAGCACAAATTCCGTTGCTTTTACCGAGAGCTCGCCTACTTTTGTTTTAAAAACCGTTCCCTTCACGCCAATAAGATCACCTAAGTCAGCCATATCAAAAATTTCATACTGATCCTCGCCGACGCTGTCCTTCCGAACATAAATTTGAATTTGGCCCGACAAATCTTGGATATGGGCGAAACCTGCTTTCCCTTTTCCACGTTTTGTCATAATTCTGCCAGCTATAGAAACAAAAATATTTTTTTCCTCAAGTTCTTCCTTTGTAAACTCGCCGTACTGCTCTTTTAGTTCAATCGCCTGATGCGAGCGTTCAAATTTTTTTCCGAAAGGGTCGATTCCTTTATCTTTTAATGCATGAAGCTTTTCCCTGCGAACCTGCAATTGATCATTCAACTCTTCTTGGTTATGCAAACCTTCTTTGCTCATACGTATCCACTCCAATAATCTTAAAATTTAACATAGAAAACTGCCAGATTACTGGCAGCCGTCAAAGTATAAGAGAAAGCAGATTGTCTTTATGCGGATTGACGCTCTTTCTCTTCCACTTCACTTGCAAAACGTTCAAGAAGGGAGACCAGTTCTTCTTTTGTTTCACAGTTATTAATAGCATTTCTCACTTTTGCATTGCCTCGAATACCTTTTAAATACCAAGCGGCATGTTTACGCATCTCTCTAACAGCGATGTGCTCACCTTTTAAATTGATTAAACGTTCTAAATGCAGTTTGCATACATCAATCTTTTCCCGAACTGTCGGCTCTTCAATTAATTCTCCCGTTTCTAAATATTTAACAGTGCGATAGATCATCCATGGGTTGCCTAATGCAGCACGGCCGATCATAACCCCGTCTGCACCCGTCTCGTCCAGCATTCTCTTTGCATCTTGAGGGGTTTTGACATCCCCGTTGCCAATCACCGGAATATTCACAGCCTGCTTAACTTCTCTAATAATGTCCCAGTTGGCTTCTCCCTCATACATTTGAACACGGGTCCGTCCATGCAATGCAACAGCCTTGCCCCCTGCCCGCTCAACGGCTTGGGCATTTTCCACCGCATAAATATGTTCTTCATCCCAACCCATGCGCATTTTGACAGTTACCGGTTTTTTCACTGCATCCACAACAGCGGCAACCATGTCATAAATTTTATTGGGATCAAGAAGCCATTTTGCTCCGGCATCACATTTCGTAATTTTCGGTACAGGACAGCCCATGTTAATATCGATGATATCTGCTGTTGTATTGTTATCGACAAATTTTGCCGCTTCCACTAATGTTTCTTTTTCACCGCCAAAAATTTGCAAGCTTAATGGTTTTTCCCGTTCATCAATATAGAGCATGTCCATTGTTTTCGCATTTTTATATAAAATGGCTTTATCGCTGACCATTTCAGCACAAACTAAACCCGCTCCAAATTCTTTGACCGTCAGCCGAAAAGCCGAATTGCATACGCCGGCCATCGGAGCAAGCACAACACGGTTTTTCAATTGAATATCTCCTATTTTAAACAATTTCACCTGCCTCCTTTATTTTTCAGTATCCTCAGGCATCAGCTCGTTCACGCTTACATTCAGCTTAGCAGCAATAATCTCTACTAATTCCTTGCTGGGAAGTCTGTTGCCCCTTTCAACTTCACCAAGAACCGATACAGAAACGCCTAAGTCTTTTGCAAGGCTTTCTTGTGTATAGCCTTTTAGCTTTCTAAAAGCGCGAATCCTTCTTCCCCATTTTTCTGCTTCCATATTCGCACTCCTTTTTTATCTTTTAATTGATCTATTAAAACCAGTAAAGAACGATGCTGATTAGGCCATTGTACATCTTGATCAATTTCAAACAAAGGAATCAATACGAAAGATCGTTCAAACATTCTCGGATGAGGTATGGTAAGCTGTTCTGTTTCAATATTTTCGTTATTATATAATAAAATGTCAAGGTCTATCGTTCTAGGCCCCCATTTAACTTCCCTTGATCTTCCTAAATCATATTCGATTTTTTGCGTAAATGCCAGCAGCTCATACGGCGTGAAATTCGTCGCGATTTTAATGACCATGTTCAAAAACAATTCTTGGTCAATATAACCAACCGGATCGGTTTCATAAATAGAAGACATTTTGATAACCTCAACATCTGGATGCCTGTTCAATTGATTGATGCTTTCTTCCAAATAATATTCCCGATCGCCGATATTCGATCCTAAAGAAATATATGCATAGTTTTTCATGTTCTTCCCCTTTTGATTTCTACTGCTACAGACTTGTAATGACCCGGGATTGGCGGATCCGGCTTTACCACTTTTACTGTGCAATACAAAACAGTCGAAAACTCTTTTAACAGTTCAGATGCTAAATTTTCTGCAACGGCTTCAATAAGCTTATAGGGCTTGCCTTCCACAATTTCCTTGCAAACCGTGTACACTTTCGCATAATTCACTGTATCATCTAGTTCATCCGTTTTTCCTGCTTGCTTTAGATCCGTCTCTAAAATAACATCAACTCGAAATCGCTGTCCAAGTTTATTCTCTTCAGGATAAACGCCATGATAGCCCCAAAACTCCATTCCCGTTACATAGATCTTATCAATCGTGATCGCGCCCCTTTCCGAGCATCGCATCCATCATTTTCACCATCCGCGCAATCGGTTTAACGTCATGAACCCGAACGAATTGACAGCCCTTTTGCACTCCTAAGCATACGGTAGCCGCTGTGCCTTCCATACGCTCCTCTACCGGTAGATCGAGAACTCGTCCGATAAATCTTTTTCTCGACGTACCCAGCAAAACAGGGAAACCAAGGTTTGTAAATTCCTCCAGATGACGCATGACGTAGAGATTATCTTCAAAAGTTTTGGCAAAACCGATTCCTGGATCAAGGATGATTTGTTCGTCCCGAACGCCTGCTTTTTTGGCGATCTCGACACTTTCCATTAAATCGGAAATCATGTCTTTAATCAGATCGTTATACCCTTCTTTTTCTCGATTGTGCATTAGAATGATTGGGACGTTATATTCTGCTGCCACGCGAGCGATGTCCGGCTCCTTTTTCGCCCCCCAAACATCATTGATGATGGTTGCTCCAGCTTCCACCGCTTTTTTTGCCACATTCGCTTTGTACGTATCAATGGAAATAGGAACATGAATTTCTTTTGATAATTTTTCAATGACTGGAAGAACTCTGGCCAGCTCCTCCTCTTCTGAAACGGGTTCATGGCCCGGACGGGTTGATTCACCCCCGACATCAATGATATCGGCGCCATTTTCCACCATTTCTTTTGCATGCTTTAAAGCTTTCTCGATATCATTAAATTTTCCGCCGTCCGAAAAAGAATCAGGCGTAACGTTTAATATTCCCATTACTTGGGTTTTATCTTCGTAGTGTAATTGATACGGTCCGCACTGTAATATTTTTTCTTTCTCTATTACACCCATTGTTCATCACCCACTTCGAATTCAGATCTTGTCAAAATATGCTGCCGCACCTTCTTATAAATGGTGATTAATCGATTGGTCAAAATTCCCTGTTCACCTGCAAATGCAGTCTGACCAATATGTGTAATTGGGACAATCTCCTGCAAGGAATTTGTGATAAAAGCTTCTTGTGCAGATAACAGATGATCCAATGGATACAATCCTTCTTCATAAGGGATGCGATGTTTTTCAAGGATGGTTAACACGAACTGTCTAGTAATTCCGTTTAATATTCCTGTGCTGACAGCCGGTGTATAGACAGTGTTGTTTTTTACCCAAAAAATGTTGGAAACAATCCCTTCTGCGACATATCCTGAATGTGTTAAAAATATACCTTCCGTTTTCGGATGATCTCCAATTTCTCTCTTTGCCAGCACATTATTTAAAAAATGGTGCGATTTTATGCGAAATGATCCTTCCGGCGTATTTCGTCGAACCGAAAGAATGACCCCCTGTTTTGTCAATCTTTCCGGCAAATTTAACTCTTTTATAAAAAAGATTAACACCGGATTTTTATAAGGAGCCGCCGACAACCCCAGCTCCTCTGCACCCGCTGAAACATTTATCCGGATATATGCATTATTTAAATGATTTAATTCAAGCAGTCTTTTAATAATTTGTTCTGCTTCCGAGTAAGAAAGAGAAAAATCTATGCCAAGCTCGCGAACCGCTGCATTTAAGCGATCGATATGATCATACAGTAAAAATGGATGACCGTTATAAGTCCTTAATGTTTCAAAAGCGCCGATTCCGTATAAAAATCCATGATCGAACGGAGAAATATGCAGCTCATCCTGCTTTTTATATTCACCATTTACATATAAGTACACTTTTATACACTCTTTTCTTCCGTACGATAATAGGAAAGGAAATGCTTTAACATCAGTTTTCCATGTTCAGTCATAATTGATTCCGGATGAAACTGCACGCCTTCAACCGGCAAAGATTTATGGCGGATTCCCATAATCTCTCCGTCATTCGTCCATGCTGAAATTTCAAAGCAATCCGGAAGCGTTTCTTTTTTGACAATTAAAGAGTGGTACCTTGTAGCGGTGAACGGGTTGTCTAAGCCGTCGAAAATAGTTTTTCCGTCATGATAAATTTGCGATGTTTTCCCGTGCATTAATTTGTCTGCGCGAACAACATCCCCACCGAACACTTGAGCTATTGATTGATGACCTAAGCATACGCCAAAAATCGGAATTTTCCCTGCGAAATACTTAATTGCCTCCATGCTGATCCCCGCCTCATTCGGCGTACACGGACCGGGAGAAATCATCAAATAGGCTGGATTGAGCTGTTCAATTTCCTCAATCGTAATTTCATCATTTCGTCTGACAACAAGCTCTTCGCCGAGCTCACCAAGGTATTGAACTAAATTGTACGTAAAAGAATCATAGTTATCAATCATTAAAATCATCTCTTCTCACCTCTAACTAACTTATTCTCATCTTCGCTCAAATCTTTTGCTTTCCATAACGCTTTTGCTTTTTTCAAACACTCTTTATATTCATATTCTGCAACAGAATCAATGACGATTCCAGCACCTGCTTGCACATAACCCCAACCGTTTTTAGCCAGTAGCGTCCGTATTACAATATTAAATTCTAAATCTCCATTAAAGCCGAGCCAGCCGATCGAACCAGTATATAACCCTCTTCTAGTCGGCTCCAGCTCTTCAATTATTTCCATTGTTCGAACCTTCGGTGCTCCCGTGATTGTGCCGCCCGGAAATACAGCACGCATAATGTCGTAAAATCCTTTTCCTTCTTGCAGCTCTCCGCGAACATTTGACACGATATGAATGACATGTGAATATTTCTCAATAGCCATCAGTTCGTTAACTTCAACACTGCCATATTTACATACCCGCCCTAGATCATTTCGTTCTAAATCTACAAGCATGATATGTTCTGCACGTTCTTTTTCATTGGTGATTAATTCCTCAGAAAGCTGGCGGTCTTCTTCATCGCTTCTTCCTCTTGATCTCGTTCCAGCAATCGGACGGGTATTCAGTACATTTCCCCTCTTTTTTATGAGCAGCTCTGGAGATCCACTGGCAATTTGAAACTCAGGAGTATGAATATAGGCCATATATGGGGATGGGTTAATTTTCCGTAATGCTTTATAAATTTCAAACGGATGCGTCGAAAGCGGTTTTGCTTGTCTGACGGATAAGTTGACTTGAAATACATCACCGCTTGCAATATAATCCTTTACTCTTTCAACAGCTTTTTTAAACGGCTGTTCCATAAACATTATCGGCTCATAGCTGAGATCAGCTGAATTCGTATAGCTGAAAATCGTTTCCTCACTTTGCTTACACCATAAAGCTTTCATTTCTTCCAGCCGCTTTTGTGCAGCATCTTTTTCCCCATGTTTATGATACGTTATCAGCCAAAGTGTTTTTTCAGTATGATCAAAAACGGCGATATCTTGAAAAACGATAAAATAAATGTCGGGCACGTGTAAATCGTCCACAGCTATATTGGGTAATTTTTCGAAATAACGAACTGCATCATAGCTAATAAAGCCGATAGCGCCTCCTTGAAAGTCGGGAAGGGAAGGATCGCTTTCACATTTAAACTGTTTCATCCATCCTTCAAAGAGCAAGAGCGGATTTCCTTCCTTTACTTCTTTTTTGTTTTCGCTATAGATCGTAATTGCCCCGTTTTTTCCTTGTATGACGGCAAAAGGGTTTAAACCAGCTATGCTGTAGCGGCCGCCTCTTCCGCTTTCGAGAAGAGCGTAATGTTGTTGTTGTTTTGCCAGCGTTTCAAAGCGATTGAAAAATCGTTCTTTTTCAAAAGGTATTTGGACTGCCAGCAGTTTTCTCACAGATTCCATCGTTCACTCTCCTTCACCCATAAACTTATTTTACAACAAGAAGGAGAGCTTGGCATCAACAGTATTATTTTTCCCCTTCACATAAAATCCAAAAGGCTGCCGACAAATTTCGTCGACAGCCTTTAAACTATTATTCATTCTATTATTCTTCGTCAAACTTATATAATGGAGTACTTAAATATCTTTCTCCATTACTTGGGATGACTGCTAGTACCTTTTTGCCTTTTCCTAGCTCTTTCGCCACTTTCAATGCAGAGAAAATGGCAGCACCTGAAGAAATTCCGCCTAATACTCCTTCTTCTCTCGCAGCTTTTCTAGCGGTTTCAAAAGCTTGCTCAGTTGTAACAGTAATGACTTCATCATAAATCTCTGTATTTAAAATATCCGGAACAAATCCTGCTCCAATACCTTGAATTTTATGCGGACCTGGTTTTCCGCCCGATAATACAGGTGAATCAGCCGGCTCAACAGCATAAATTTTTATGTTCGGATATTTTTCTCTTAATACTTGACCAGCACCAGTAATCGTACCTCCAGTACCGATTCCGGCGACAAATGCATCCAATTGATCACCCATTTGCTCAACGATTTCCGGGCCAGTTGTTAAACGGTGAATTTCTACATTTGCACGGTTTTTAAATTGCTGCGGCATGAAATAGCCGTGTTTTTCCGCAAGCTCTTCTGCTTTTTTAATAGCCCCTTTCATGCCTTCTGGACCAGGAGTTAAAACAAGCTCTGCTCCATATGCACGCAATAAATTACGGCGCTCTAAACTCATTGTTTCTGGCATAACTAAAATAGCATGTAAACCTTTTGCAGCTGCCACCATTGCTAAACCGATCCCTGTGTTTCCGCTTGTCGGTTCGATAATTGTGTCTCCTGGTTTTAGTTTGCCTTCTTTTTCTGCCGCTTCAATCATTGCTAATGCAATACGGTCCTTTACACTTGATCCAGGGTTAAAAAATTCAAGCTTTAAATAAACGTCTGCACTGTCCTCTTCTACAATTTTTCCTAATTTTACAACAGGAGTCTTTCCAATTAGATCTAATATAGAGTTTGCAACAACTGCCATCTTATACACCTCTATTTCCGAGTAATTATATTGGTTTTATTGAAAATAATATACCAATAAATTTATGAATTGTCAATCTTTTTCTTCATTTTTCATAAAACCATGTTACGCCGATGTCATCCCACAGCTGCATTGCTGATACATTTCCTTCCATCTGTTCCAAAGCGATTTGCCTGCGAATCTGATCCTTTACTTCGTCAAACTCCAGCTGTTCTCCTTTTATTTTCTCATGCAAAAATATAATCGCATATCCTCTTTCCAGCGGTATTGGTTCCGACCACTCATTGACCTTCATTGTTTTAGCTTGTTCAATATATTCCGGCGGTACATCGCTGGAACCTTCGGAAACATAACCGAGGTCTCCGCCTTCCTTCGCCGTCAACTGATCCTTGGACCGTTCAGCTGCAATCCCTTCAAAGCTTGATCCGCCTTTTAATTCATTTATAATTTGTTGGACTTCTTTTTTTGAATCAACCACGATATGGGAAAGATGATACGTGTCATTCATAATATATTGATGTTTATTTTCTTCATAAAATTTCTTCAATTCATTCTCACTAATGTTAACATCTTGCGTTAAAAGCTCTTCTAATAAAATACTATAGCGAATTTGTTTTCTCAGTTCTTTGTCGTTAAGCACGCTATCGCCGTATGATTGAGACGATATTTTATACATTTGTATTTCACGTTCAACTGTTTTTTCATCTACATCAATATGATTCTTTTTTGCAAGCTCGTCCACAACTTGAATATTGATCATTTCCTCAAGTGTTGTTTTCCCAAATCGTTTTTCCAGTTCACTTAACCATTCCTGCCTCGTAATGCGGCTATCGCCGATTTTGGCAACAATTTCATCATTTTTCTCTTTTTGCGCTTCTCTTGTATAAGCACTTACCAAAAAGGCAATCGTCACGCAGTTCGTTAATACAAGACTGAAAATTATGACCAAAAGCGCTTTTTTACTCATTCCTCCAGCTCCCTGCCATAAGCTATTTTCTAGATGCCGCTTCTTTTAATTCCTGCAACTCTTCTTTTGAAAACACATATATCTCATTACAAAAATGGCATTGAGCTTCAGCTTTTTCATCCTCATCGATGATTTGTTGAATTTCCTCTTCTCCTAGACTAATAATGGCATTTGCAAACCTATCTTTAGAACAGCTGCAGTGGAAGCTGACAGGCATGCGATCGATCACTTTCATATTCCCTTCGCCCAGAACACCTTCCAATATTTCTTCAGGAGTCAGCCCTTTTTGAATTTGCTTAGAGATCGGCTCTATTGTTTTTAACCGCGTCTCAATTTCCGTAATGATTGATTCTTCAGTTCCCGGCATAAGCTGAATAATAAATCCGCCAGCAGCCAGAACAGAGTTATCAGGATTGACTAAAACTCCCACTCCTACTGAAGACGGGACTTGCTCTGACGTCACTAAATAATAGGCAAAATCTTCTCCCAGCTCCCCGGAAATAATAGGGACTTTACCGGAAAAATGCTCCCTTAATCCTAAATCCTTAACAATCGACAATGTACCGTTTTTCCCGACTGCGCGGGCTACATCCAGTTTTCCATGTTTATTTAATTCAAAATGGGTCTTAGGATTGGATACATAACCTCTCACTTGACCTTTTGAATTACTGTCAATAACAATGGCTCCTATTGGACCGCCGCCTTCTATTTTTATCGTCAGCTTCTCATCACCTTTCAGCATCGAACTCATCATCACGCCGGCTGTCATTGCTCTTCCAAGAGCAGCGGTAGCAGTCGGCCATGTTTGGTGGCGACGTTGAGCTTCACTCACTGTATCAGTCGTCTTCACTGCATATGCACGCACTCCTCCGTCATAGGCCAAAGATTTGACTAAATAATCGTTCATTTGTTTCCTACTCCCTTCCGAGATTTCGTTCGTAAATTAACCGCAAGCCTGTTAATGTTAACAATGGATCAACGATTTCGATCATGTCAGATTCATTGGCGATTAACCCAGCTAGACCGCCTGTTGCAATAACTTTCGGTTCTTTTTTAGCTTGCGCTTTCATCCTTCTGACAATTCCTTCTACTTGGCCAACATAGCCGAATAAAATTCCTGATTGCATGGCGGCTACTGTATTTTTCCCAATAATATGATCGGGTTTGGCGATTTCGATTCTAGGAAGCTTCGCGGCTTTTGAGTATAAAGCTTCGGTGGAAATGTTAATCCCTGGTGCAATGGCACCGCCTTCATATTGTCCTTTTTCATTAATGTAGCAATAAGTTGTTGCTGTGCCGAAATCAACAATAATAAGCGGACAGCCATATAAATGAACACCGGCAACTGCATTGACGATCCTGTCCGCCCCAACTTCACGCGGATTATCATACTTTATATTAAGGCCTGTTTTAATTCCTGGGCCGACAATAAGCGGATCTACATGAAAATATTTCTCGCACATTTTTTCCATGGCATACATAATCGGTGGAACGACAGAAGAAATAATGATTCCCGTTATGTCCGAAAATTTTAATCCTACGTATTCAAACAATGATTTAAACATCATTCCGTATTCATCTTCGGTTTTATGTCGATTGGTTTCAATTCGCCAATGGTAAAGCAATTGTTCTTTTTCGTATACTCCAATCACGGTGTTTGTATTCCCAACATCTAAAGCTAAAATCATGTCCATCACCTTTTCCCTTCGTTCAAACATTCCCTCATCATCATATCACATATTGATCGCAGTAGGCTGCTATCGGGCACGAAGGCAATAGAAAACCGCCAACTTTGTATAGTTGACGGCTTTATTACTTATTCTTCTTTAAGCTCCGGTTTGATAGAGGGAGCCTCATCTTTCTTTGTCTGAATATTGACTTTTACAGCTTCATCTTTTTGGTTGTTCTCTTCTTTTTTCACATTTTCTGAAGCTGCTTTTTGTTCAGACTTATCAGGCAATGAACCGTGTTCCACCAGATGTTTAATTTGTTCTGCATCAAGTGTTTCCACTTCTAATAACGTTTTTGCAATTAGTTCAAGTTTATCGCGATTTTCTGTCAAAATTCGTTTTGCTTTTTCATAACATTCTTTAATGATGCGCTGAATTTCTAAGTCAATTTCATAAGCAATCGCATCACTATAATTTTGCTCACTTTGGATGTCACGCCCTAAAAAGACCTGGCCTTGAGAGCTTCCAAATTGCAATGGACCCAATTTTTCTGACATTCCAAATTCTGTAACCATTCTGCGCGCAATATTTGTCGCACGCTGGAAGTCGTTGTGGGCACCGGTGCTAACTTCACCGAAAACAATTTCTTCCGCAACCCGACCGCCAAGCAATCCTGTTATTTTGTCAAGGAGCTCAGGTTTTGTCATGAAATAGCGGTCTTCTTTTGGCAGCATGACAGCATATCCTCCAGCTTGACCCCGAGGAACAATCGTTACTTTATGCACCATTTCCGCCTCATCTAAAACGAGACCGATAACGGTATGTCCGCCTTCATGATAGGCAACAATACGGCGCTCCTTTTCCGAAATAACCCTGCTTTTTTTCGCAGGTCCCGCAATTACACGATCGGTTGCCTCATCTATATCCGCCATATCGATTTTCTTTTTATTTTGGCGAGCAGCAACGAGAGCAGCCTCATTCAATAGGTTTTCCAAGTCAGCTCCAGAAAAGCCCGGCGTTCTCATCGCAATGTTCCGCAAATTCACCGATTCATCCAACGGTTTATTGCGTGCATGTACTTTGAGCACTGCTTCGCGCCCCTTCACATCCGGACGATCAACCGTAATTTGACGGTCAAATCGACCAGGGCGGAGAAGGGCTGGGTCTAAAATATCCGGACGGTTTGTCGCCGCAATAATAATGATTCCTTCGTTGGAGCTAAATCCATCCATCTCAACGAGAAGCTGATTTAACGTTTGTTCACGTTCATCGTGACCGCCGCCTAATCCCGCTCCTCTTTGGCGTCCAACAGCATCAATTTCATCAATAAAAATGATACATGGGGCATTTTTCTTAGCCGTCTCAAACAAATCCCGAACACGAGAAGCACCTACACCGACAAACATCTCAACAAAATCAGATCCACTTATGGAGAAAAACGGCACACCTGCTTCTCCAGCCACCGCGCGGGCCAGCAATGTTTTACCAGTTCCCGGAGGGCCTACTAAAAGGACTCCTTTCGGTATGCGCGCTCCAAGTTCAGAAAACTTGCGGGGATCCTTTAAAAATTCAACAACTTCCACTAGTTCAGCCTTTTCCTCATCGGCTCCTGCAACATCTTTAAATTTTACTTTTTTCTTGTCGTCGTTATACAGCTTTGCCTTGCTCTTCCCGAAGTTCATAACTCGGCTTCCGCCGCCTTGAGCCTGATTGAGCACAAAGAAGAACAAAATAAAGATTATAATAAATGGGATGAGGGATGTGAAAAATTGCACCCATCCGTTTGTATCATCTGCTGGGGACCATTTAACTTCCGTTTGATTTTTTGAAGCAGCCGTATTGATGAGGTTTAATGCGTCATCGCCTGATAAATAGGTGATAAAGTATTGATTTTCTTCATATCCCTTCAGCTGTCCTCTGACTTCATATACTCCTCTTACTGGTTTTAACGTTATATTTTCAACATCTCCGTTTTCCAAATTGGAGATGAAGGTACTATATGTCATTTGTTCAGTTTTTTGGTTACCGCCCTGAAAAAAATTCACAACGCCGATAACCACTAAAAAAATCAGCAAATAAAATATGGTGTTTCGGAAAATCCGATTCATTCCTTACCTCCTCCCACAATGAAACAAACTATATTCAATAGTATCATAGAAAATCATCCCAGCACAACTGATACGCTATCCTTTCAACGATCATTATTTATTTTGATAAACTTCAGGCTTTAATATCCCTATAAACGGAAGATTGCGGTATTTTTCCGCATAGTCCAGACCATAACCGACAACGAACGCATCCGGAACTTCAAAACATACATAATCTGCCTCAATATTTGCCTTTCGCCCGCTCGGTTTGTCCAAAAGGGTTACAATTTTAACGGATGCTGCTTTCCGGTACCGGAAAAGATCGACTAAATAGCTTAATGTCAATCCGCTATCGATTATATCTTCAATGATTAAAAGATCCCGGCCTTCGACGGAAGTGTCTAAATCCTTAATTATTTTCACCTCACCCGATGAAACGGTTTTGTTTCCATAACTGGAAACGTCCATAAAATCAATTTCCAAATATGTATTAATATGCTTTATTAAATCCGCCATAAACGGCATAGCGCCTTTTAAAACCCCGATAGCGAGGGGAAACTTATTTTTATATTCCTCCGTTAATATCGCCCCTAATTCTTTCACTTTTTCTTTGATTTCTTCTTCTGAAATTAAGACTTTTTCAATATCCTCGATCATTTTCTTTCCTCCTGATGAGATCACTGCTCTTTATATTGTAATACAATATAAGATTCATTGGTAATGCTAATTTCCTCTAAATTTGATTTTTTTACAAGCGGAATCCATATGATTTGGCCGTTGCCATTTTCAACGATTGGGAGAAGGTTGCGCTCTTCCCTCGGTATTTTTTTATCAATAAAAATATCTTTTACCTTTTTCGTGCCGTTCATGCCTTTAATTGTCATTTTGTCTCCTTTTTTTCTGCTCCGAATAATTAAAGGCGGAACGTACCATTTTTTTGGAAGATAGAAAACGTCATCACCTTTATACGAAGGAATCCCAAAAAAGGTTTCAGTAAAAAATATTTTTCCGTTCGGCAAATGTATTTTTCCCGGTACCGGTACCGTGTAGCAGAAAGATTCACTATTTGGCGATTGAAACGTAAAGGTGCATTCATCATAAGATTTTATGACTTTGAGCCCCATAGGCAAATGAAGCATCCCCGAAGGGTGCGCTTTCATCAAAAATTCGTTTACATTTTCAATATGAACAGCCGAGAAGGAGCCGCTTTTTATCAGATCATTCAATATTTGATAAACCGCTCTCCTTTTGATCGGATCAGGAAGCTTTTTATATTCTTGTTTATGAATAGTAACGGAAGAATTCGTTTTTCTTATCACTACTTTATTTAATTTTTCCTTCGTTAATTCCTCCAAAAATCGCTCATCATCCAAAAAGACCTCACTGAAATATTGAAAATGTTCATGCAGCCTTTTGTTCTCCTTTTTCAAAAACGGCAAAACATATTTGCGAAACCTGTTCCGTGTATACGTATCTTTTTCATTGCTTGGATCAAATCGGGGCGCCAGCTGAAATTCTTCACAATACTTTAAAATTTCATCCTTTGTTGCGGCTAAAAAGGGGCGTATGATTCTCCCTCTGCCGAAAGGCCGTATGACAGGAATTCCCGCTAGTCCCTTCCCTATTGTTCCGCGAACAAGATTCATTAAAATCGTTTCAATTTGGTCATCTCCATGATGAGCTAGAGCCAAAGCATCCGCCTGAAGCTGATCCATCAACTCTAAGAAAAATTGGTAGCGGCATTCTCTAGCAGCCTGCTGGGCATTCAACCGGTGTTTCTCAGCATAACGGGCCGCATTGATTTGCTTAGCGTAACAAGGTATGTTTAATTCCCGGCAAAAATTGATGACAAATTCCATCTCTTTTTGTGATTCTATGCCTCGGAACATATGATCAACATGTGCTGCTATAACAGTGATGCCAAATTGATCTTTAAATGTATTTAAAAAATGTAGAAGTGCCAGTGAATCCGGGCCGCCGGACACACCTACTATGACCGTACTATTTTTTTGGAGCAATTGATGTTTTTCAATAAACGCACATACATTTTGAATCAAAGACCGTCACATCCAATATTTCTCTAGTTATCTTTATCCTATCATTATTTGCCTGCCTTCTGCAAAGACAAAGCCTTTTGCATTTTACTGTTATTTTCCTAAAAGGGAAGCAGTTCAGATCGGACATTTTTTGAAATAGTCGGGGCACTCGCGGAAGCATGAGAAGGGGGAAAAGCACTGCCGCTTTAAACAAGCAGCAGCCATTTACAGAAGTGTCGCAAAAATATATAAAGAATATAGAAATGCCAGGCAAACCATAATCACCAATGTTTCGATCAGCCCTTTGCTTTTCTTTTTCTTTCTTTTTCGATTGTTAGCTGTCCTTTTCGGTTTAGATTGTGCTTGTACATTTCTCTTTCTTTGCAAATTAGCGTTTGAAACATGATGCAAAAGATCCTGCTTCATTTCCAAAGCGGATGAATAGGAGCCAAATAAAGCTTTCGTCAACACTTGTTTTCTTTCGTTTAAAAAAGGATGGGAGTTAATGATTTGCATCAATTGCTCCTTACTGTTTCCTTTTTTTGAAAAGCGTTTTTGAAAAACAGCATTGATAATAATCATACCGACTGCAAAAAGATCATATTTCGGTTCAGCTTTTCTCGTCCCCAATTCCCAGTATCCCCTGTCAAAAAACTCTGTAAATTCTTTAATGGATCTTCCGTTTATCGTTGTGCCACCTACATCAATACAGCGAATTTTAGGAGGAGGTCCTGTAACAATTAGATTGTCAGGCTTTAAATCACCAAAAACCCAGCCTGACTGATGAAGCTCCTCCAAATTGGACAAAAGCTGCAAGATTAGCACGTCAATCCAAATCGCACCATTATTTTTAATAAACTGGATAAAATGTTCACCTTTAACATACTCCATAACATAAAACGGAAGCATCTTTCCGCTAGCTGTGTTAAACCAATCGTCCACATCGATCAAAGAAGGCCCAAGGCACGAACCTTGGACCTTGGCCAGTCTCTTTAACACGTTTACTTCTGAAGTGATTCCCATGCTATTTTCACTTATTTTTAATGCTGCATACCCTTTACTGGATTCAATAAGGTAAACCGACCCTGTTGCTCCGCACCCCAGCATTTTTAATATCCGATACGTGTTTCCATGCCATTTTCCTTTAATAATGGTACCGGGAAGAACTTTACATGCTTTGTTCATCGAGGTATTCATCATCGAGCATTCCCCTCAATGAGCGTTTTTGTTTAAAATGTTGTATAGCTCCTTTTATCGCCGGACCAGTTGGTGTCAATCCTTCTGTCGTTAATTTCGGAAAAATGGTTGATAAAGAATCCAGTTTCGGAGTCCAATCCAATAAAATTTCTGTTTCTGATCTTTTCCCAGGAAATATAAACAGCGAATATTGATTATTGCCTATTCTTGAATTTAGGCTAATGGATAAATCAAAAAGCGCTTCTTTTACCGTTGGAAGCTTTGGCCCCATGCTTGCACTCGTATCTACGAGAATTAAAATTTCTAAATTGACCGTTTCACCAAGCTCTTCCACAACCTCTATAACTTCACCACGCTGTTCAGGCGGCAGCTCTTCAATAGAAGTTGATTTTCCTAAAATATGCTTTAATTCACGATTAACAACTCCCTGCAATGTTTGTGTCATCGCTTTTCTAGTGACCATCTGTACTGTTTGTGAAAGCTGATGGGCATAAACTACCTGGCTCACTCCTCCCCCTGCCTCAGCAATTCCTTCTATTTCCTGCATTGCATCTTGATCTATCACATTCTCTTCTAAAATCCCAATTACGTTGACAGTAATCCCATGCTCCTTAGCTAAAGCCGCCATAGCAATTGGATCTTCACCATGATTTGAGCATCCGTCAGTTAACAACAAAATTTGTTTTAATGTCCCTTTTCTCATTTTTCCTCCTCCTGGTCAATGATTTATTACCATCCTCACCAGAAGGAAAACGTTTTATACTAAGCATGGCAGAAAATCAG
This sequence comes from Aeribacillus sp. FSL K6-3256, assembly GCF_037965805.1. Lineage (NCBI taxonomy): Bacteria > Bacillati > Bacillota > Bacilli > Caryophanales > Bacillaceae > Aeribacillus > Aeribacillus sp. FSL K6-3256. The sequence continues at coordinate 72,328 of NZ_CP150188.1, read as the reverse complement.
CTTATCTTTTTCGATTTATAAAAATTTGAAACAGGGATCGCCGCCCATTTCGGTGTATTATGATTAATTCGAGCCACCACAACCGTCATATCGTCATCGATTGCCCCCGATCTGGAGCGGATCACCTCCTCCATAATTAAATCGGCTATTTCTTGTGGATCATCAGTCTCTATTTCTTTTATTTTTCTTTTCATCCATAAATCATAATTTTCTACATGCCTTGGTCCCTCAAATATTCCGTCACTCATCATAATTAATAAATCTCCTGCTTTTAGCTGTTCGTCTACAATGTCCACCTCAAAATCATCGATAATGCCGATCGGCAAATTACTAGACTCGATTTTGATAATTTTATTTCCTCGTTTAATAAAACTCGGAGTAGATCCGATTTTCATAAATTTGCAATTGGCGCTTTGTAAATCAATGATAGACAAATCTAATGTTGCATAAATTTCATCTGTCGTTCTCAGCGACAATATAGAGTTGATGGTTTTGATAGCAATTTTTTCATCAATGCCTGATTGAAGAATTTTTTCCAACAATTTAATCGTTTCATTGCTTTCAAAATGAGCCCTTTCCCCGTTCCCCATTCCATCGCTAATGGCTATGGCAAATTTTCCGACGCCCAATTCAATCATGGAATGGCTGTCGCCTGAAACAAGACCTCCTCCTTTTGCAGCATGAGCAACACCCGTTTCTACTTTGTATGCTTTTGCAGAACCGAACACAACGTGGCAAAATCCATTTGGATAACCTGCACATTCTTCATTTTTCACGATGATCATTTCGTTTAATATATCGGAAAGCATCGGAGCAATAATTTTTTCACATTCTCCATGGCCGCCGCAATACGGAATGCTCATTTCTATATCGACGTTCCCTTTTTCAAGGCTGTATATATCAATATGGCCAATTTCTAAACCGAAGTTTTGAAGAGCATAGAAAATTTGCTCTTCCTGCAGAAAATGATGTTCCCGTTCCTTTTTCATTTCCCGAGAAAAGTCGGACATTACTTGAGCAACTCCTAGCAGCTGTTCAGCTACCAATCTTCTGCTTTCTTGCACTTGCTTTTTTAATTTCCGATTCGCTTCTAAAAAGTGCATTTCCTGCTCAATCGTCCCGACCACTAGATTAGCTTTCGAACAATGCCTGTGAAGCTTTTTCTGCAATCTGCGATTATTTGCATACGTCTTTTCTTTCGTTTCATTCATCACTTGCTTCATTAATTGATATGTCTGGTCAAAATTGTTGACCCAGCATTTCTCCTTCTTAAAACAAGTTTGGCATGTCTGTCCGGTGATCTTGCTTAAAAATAAATCCGTTTCTCTTTCTACATCCTCTCCATCCTCCGGGTAAAAAGTCGAAAAGCTCTCAGATAATGCCCGAAAAACGTTAGAAAATTGATCAACCCGCCGAGCAGTTATATCACGTATATTTCGAACATACTTTTGCTGCTCCAAAACATGCTCGTTTGTTCCAGGAATATGCTTTGCCAACTGTTCTGTAAAGCTTTTCGGGGTCAGTAAAAACAGCAAAACCGCGGCGCCCGATTCCCATAAGGTTGTCCAAACATCAGCCGATCCTTCTCCATATAGCGTGATTAAAAGTGAGCCAATGATCAGGCCAACTGACGCTCCTGCTTTTTGTCCTTCCTTTAGCAGACCTCCCAATAAACCTGAAAATGCAAGTAGGCTCATATGATACAAATTGGAGACATTCGCCAGGCTAAGCACCAAACCTGTTACAGCACCAACTGTACATCCGATGCCTGCACCTCCGGTAAAAGCGAGCAATAGGACAATATATCGTGAAAGAACGTGTTCCGCCTGTATATTTTGGTAACTGATTCCAACTAAGCCCGTCATGACGGACGCAAGCAAAATCATCAAGCAGATAATCTCTTCGACTCGTAAAGTTTGTTTATATTTCCGCACTGAAAGAAGCGGGATGCTCTGCAAAAAAATCAACGTCAGGATGATCGACAGACCTGCCTCAACCCCTGTCATTAAAAGATCGTACGTGCTGATAAATCCTGCAGTTAACTTTGAATATAAAAGGCGGCTGGCAGCAAGTCCCGAAAAAATCGTAAAAGGCAATATTTTTATTTCATCTGTTTTAATGAAAAAACTAGTCATTTTATGAAGCAAAAGAAATATACATATAGAAGAAAGCACTAACAAACATAATTCCAATGAGATGGTGAATGCCCCTGCAATTAGTGATAGTGCAGCAAGCAATGCCTTGTCCCTTTTTAAAAGCCATACAGCTCCAAAAAAAGGAAGGGCGAACGGAATAATTTCAGATAAAATAAAAGCTCTCCCCAGCAAAAACCCGACCAATACATAAACAAACCCTTTGTGAAACAGAAAAGAATGCAAATGCAGCCCCGCTCTTTTCCAAGATCTCCATAGAAGTGATTGTGTTCTTTCCAATTGGACATTGGCAAAAGGTATCAGAAATCTTCTCTCAACTTTTTCCATTATAGCGACACTCCTCCTACTACCGTAATTGATAGTCATTATACAAGCTTTTCATAAAGGAATTTGTCAAAAGGAGGAAATTGTTTATAAGAATATTTCGACGATTTCTGTTATAGACGACAAATCTTTTAAAAGGAACAGAGCAGCCCATTGAGACATTGAGTCGCGTCATTTCAAAGAGATGATTGTAACAGCGTGTTGGTCCGTTTTAAAAGCAAAAGCCGAAAAACATGAGTCGGAACTTGTTGAAATCGGTGAAAAATTAAATTTATCTATCCTATATAAATACAAAATTTTAAACTTTTCCATAAAAAAAGACTCTTTCTTTTAAAGAAAGAGCCTCTTCTCATGACCCGTACGGGATTCGAACCCGTGTTACCGCCGTGAAAGGGCGGTGTCTTAACCACTTGACCAACGGGCCAATATTCAATTGGTAGCGGCGGAGGGAATCGAACCCCCGACCTCACGGGTATGAACCGTACGCTCTAGCCAGCTGAGCTACGCCGCCAAATCAACTGCATCTTTATGTTCATGTAAAATACGCACATGTTCTATAATACATATGAACATGAGAGCCGTCAACAATAAAATAAAAAAATAATTTTCGGACAATTTAAATACACCACCTGAATCTTCAGGTGGCGGTCTGCGATCATCTATAACATTAACAGCAGCAAGTTACCCCCTTCTTGCTCCTCTCCCTCCTCGTCTTGATTCAGTGTGACGCCGAAGTGAAGCAAGACGGTCCTCGCTCTCTTTTAAAAAGCGGCTCATTTTTTGCTCAAAACTTTCTTTGGAACGATGATCATGTTTTTTTGGACGATCTTTTGCCTTTTTGATGGACAATCCGATTTTTCCGTCTTCTTCTACATTAATAACCTTGACTTCAACCTCATCGCCGACTTTTAAATGATCATGAATGTCTTTCACGTAATTGTCAGCAACTTCACTAATATGAACAAGTCCTGTTGAGCCTCCTGGCAGCTCCACAAATGCTCCAAAATTCGTAATGCCAGTTACTTTACCTTGTAACTTGCTGCCAACTTCAATTGACATAAAAAAAATGCTCCTCCTTAAATCATAAAAAAATTAAAAATAATTTATTTAATTATACAAAAATAAAAAAACGGGGTCAATATTACTGTTCATTCCCCGGAATATTAAAAATGACTTCTCCTTCATCAGATAAAAAATAATCTTTTCTTGCAAGCTTTGTGATATATTCTTCATCCTTCAGCTTGATGATTTCCGCCTTCAAATCTTTTTCCTCTTCTTTTAAATTCTCCAGTTTTGTTTCAAGCTGTTTTTTTTCTTCAAGCTTCTTATTGATAGCAATTGATTGAGAAACGAGCGTTGACGCCATAATCGCAATACAAGTAACAGCCATTATACCAAATGCAGCTAACCGTCGAATTAGCCCTCGTTTTTTTCTTTGTCTCATCTCAGCTTTAACTTCTTGTCCAGGTTCATTTGTTTGCTGCAGCATAGCTACATTCAACTCTCGTTTCTCTCTCATTCCTGCAATCCCTCCTAAATTTAGCGGAACCGACGATACAGCTTACGTAACATATTCTTTATATTTATGAATATTCCTTCTATGATTTGTTTCGAATGCAGCATCTTTTGCTTTATTGGTTGAGGAGCTTTTCCCCAAAGTATGTTCAATCCCCATAGTAATGGCGCTAATAATATTTTACATAACTTGAATAAGAGTTGTGAAGACCATTTGATAACCTTCCATAAAAATAGTAAAAGAGACATAGAACATGCTATCGCCATATGAACTATCCATTTAATAGGATTGATAAGAAGCAGTAAAACGATTTTTACAAAAAATTGGTATATAGAAACAGCGATTTTTATCATAATCCGCAAACAGGTCATGTATCCGTTCCGTAGGAGGCTTTGATAGGCGGCAAAACCGCATAAAAGTGCTAAAAATACATAAAATCTTAATTCCCCTTGATTTACATACAATAGAACATAAAAAGTTAAAAGTCCTTGAACCGCCCAAAATACTAAATCGTTTAAAAAAACAACCCACCTTTTTCGATCCCATCTTTTTAAAAAAAAATTGTAAGTATCAAGTGCGGCGCCTAGAAAACTGCCCATGCCGATCATCGCAATCATGGTGTAAAATTGAGTGGTAAGGGTCATTTAAACAACTTGCTAAAAATGCCTTTAGCCTTCTCCGAGCTGAAATCATCTAAATAAGAAACTTCATAAATTTTTCCTTTTATGGATACGACGCCTTTATCGACATCCAAGTTTTTCATTTGTAAATGTTCTCCCCGAACCGCGAGCGGACCCATTACCGTCTCAAGCAAAAATTCCTCATTATCAAAGCTTTCCACCTGCTTCACGCCAGAAATATCTAACAGCTTCCGGTCCTTCATGACTACATTATGCTCCTGCACGGTTTCTTTATGTGAATGGTTACCGCCATAATACTGGCTCATTATCATCCCCCCGCACTCTAATTAATGGATGCTTTCCTTTTACATTTTTATGTAAGATGTGCAGGGTTTAGAACAAGCCTTGTTGTTTCCTTGTACAATACAGGGAGCGTTTTATAAATCTGTCCTTTGTTCTTCCTTCAAAATGGTATAAAGATTTTTTGCCTCTTCCTTCTTTACTGTTTCATTTATAGATTCGATTTTTATTGTCACTACCTTATGTCCAAATTGAATGGACAGCTCGTCGCCAACCTTCACATTGGAGCTCGCTTTTGCTGGATGCCCGTTGATTGTCACTCTTCCTTGATCTGCCACTTCCTTGGCAAGCGTGCGTCTTTTCACCAGCCTCGATACTTTTAAAAATTTATCTAATCTCATGTCCGATCCCCCTCTTTCATTTTAGCCTCTTCCCAATATTGATCCATTTCTGCCAAAGACATACTTTTTAAATTTTTCCCAGCATCACGGGCCTTTTGTTCTATAAACCGAAATCTCCGCGAAAACTTTTCGTTTGTCATGACTAATGCTTCTTCAGGCTCAATTTCGTAAAATCTTCCAACATTAATAAGAGCAAACAGAATATCGCCGAACTCTTCTTTTGCTTTTTCCGTTCCGCCATCTCCATTATCGATTTCCTTTTTAAACTCCTGCAGTTCTTCTGACACCTTCTCCCAAGCATCCAGTACATCAGGCCAATCGAAACCGACTTTCGCCGCCTTTCTTTGATATTGATAAGCTTTTGACAGAGCTGGGAGCGCCTTTGAAACAGAATCTAAAAGTGATTCGCTCTCATTCCTGTTTTCAGATTTTTTTGCTTCCTCCCAGCTCTTTACAGCTTCTTCTGCATTTTGTGCCTCGACATTGCCAAAAACATGGGGATGGCGGCGGATCATTTTATCTGTTAACATGCGAATCACATCATCAATGGTAAAAAATCCTTCGTCATCTCCAATTTGGGCATGAAGCACCACCTGAAGCAAAACGTCTCCGAGCTCTTCAATCATATGATCAATATCATTTTCATCAATAGCTTCAATCAGCTCGTAGCATTCTTCAATTAAGTACCGCTTTAATGATTGATGGGTTTGCTTTCGATCCCACGGACAGCCGTTTGGCCCGCGAAGTGTTCGAATGACGTTTCGCAACGCTGAAAAGCGATGATACAGCAATTGTTCATCCTTGACCGGCGGGATGTATAACGATGTTAAATTGCTCAGTTCTACACATCTATCCATTTCATATAATCGAACTTTTTTAATGTCCTCGTATTTGCTCCCTGCAGCCGTTACGAGGTAAACTTCATAATCGAACGGCAAGTCTTCCATTAACGTCAATTTCACATCCGATGCAATCATCTTGTCATAAACTTGGCAAATAATCAAATGCTGCCGAAAGGAAAGCTCTTCCCGCTTCATATCCTGCGCATCAATGAATTGCAAGCCTTCGACAGGATCGATGCGCAGAGCTTGAAACATTGCATCCAAAAACGATTGTCCGCCCTGTATCGACACATTTACTTTTCCTTGCTCCATTTCCTTCAGCAAAAGCTGAACGGTTTTTTCTGCTACAAGCGGATGTCCAGGTACCGCATATACGATATGCTGATATTTTTCTGCTTCCTCCAATAGTTTTTTTGCAATTTCCGCATAAACATCTTCAAATTGATCAAACATTTCATAAACGGAATCGAAAGACTGAAACGAGCCAATTTCGTCTTTAATTTCACTTAAAACAGGATGATCCTCTGTTCTTACAAATAGCGGCAGACTGGAGGTCAAAATTTTAAAAACCCCTAGCGGCAGCTGATCGACATCCCCCGCACCCAGGCCAACAATCGTAATTTGCTTATCCATTTTCCTTCCTCTCTTTCCATGCACTGATCAAACAAACCAGTTTATTTTTAAAAGGCAAGCTCTCTATTTCCTTCCCTGTAAAAATGGCTGATTGGATGATGAAAAACATATACACAGCCGCTCCGAAAACGACAGCTGTCAATGATTGAATGGAAGCGCTCATACGCGTTTCGTCTGATATAAAAAAATCAAATAGAAAAAAGTAAAGCTTGATCGATAAAAACATGACAACAGCAGAGCCAATCATTTTCCATACAGCCTTGAAAGAAGCTAACTTATATTTTTTCCGATTTAAAACCGCTAGATTCAACAAGCACACGACTCCATATCCGCAAACAGTCGCCAATGCCGCCCCGTATGTATGGAAAAACGGAATGAAGCATTCATTGAGTAAGATTTTCACGGCTACTCCGGCTAAAACAGATAAAGCCGGCCAGACGGTTTCATTGACTCCTTGCAAAATGCCGGCAGACGTTATCGCAACCGAGCTAAATAAAATCGAAATGCTGAACACCGATAATACGCCCGCCCCTTTTGTATCGGCAAACAGCATGAAATCAACTTGCTCGATGATGGAAATTAAACCTGCCGTAGCCCCGATGGCGACAATCAAACAAATTTTAAAAGATAAGGCGACATGCTGCTGAATATATTGAAATGCTTTATGCCGAAACGATGAAATAAGCGGAACAAGAGACAATGCAAGAGATGTAGCTGCAACCGTTCCTACCTGCAATAGCGGTTGTCCCCGATCATATATGCCTTTTGCTATTTTCGCTGCTTCAGGATCTGCACCGCTGTTGACCATCAGTTTATACAGCTGAAATGAATCTGCCAATTGCATAAAAATCATCAGCATGCTCGTCAAACAAAAGGTCACAGTATAAATCAGCAATTTGGTTAAGATCTTTTTCACAGATACAGCCGCTTCTTTCGATGATCGGGAAAGCGGTAACGGCACTCTTTTTTTCCAATATACAAGCAAAAGCATAAACGCCCCGATATACCCAATGAGGGAGCTAAAAATGGCGCCGGCAGCTGTTTCATAAAGATCGAATCCTTTATAAACGAAATAGCAAGTGATCGATAAAAAAGCACCGACCCGTATAGCTTGTTCAACGATTTGCGACAAAGATACCGGCAGCATTTCATGGCAGCTTTGAAAAACGCCTCTTAGCATTGAAATAAATGGAAAAAACAGAAACGAACATGCAGCCGCTTTTAATAAAAGCGCCAGTTTCGGATCACCCATCCAACGGGCAAGCTTGTCAGCTCCTAAAAACAAGCTCGTGAACGAAAACAGACTGATCAAAGCAAAAAAAGAAAAACAGACGACCAATATTTTCCGGAAATTTTTAAAATTGCTGCCATCGCTATACTCATTCAGCAGCTTTGACAGAATAACCGGAAATCCCGTTGTCGATAAAACCATGACAATTGCTAAAAACGGATATATTTGCTGATAAATATAAAAGCCGATATCCCCTACAATATTTTGATAAGGAACTCGGTAGATAGCACTTAATCCTTTCGTAATGATTCCAGCAGCCGTCAATAAAACCGCACCTTGCAAAAATTTGTTCGTTCTTGCTTGAGGCACATTTTGAATCACACGTTTACTCCTTCCAAAATTCATGCTTCATCTTTTTCCAGCATATTATAACATAATCTCGTCCACATTCGGCCGAAAGAGAATCTTTAGAGCGCTCGGCTAAACTTCACGGCTTTTAAGTCCAAATTCCGGCATAAGTTCCGTAAATAAAAAAAATCTAACACATACCCCATTTTTAACCTTCGTGGTTATCGCAAACCTAGAGACACCTTTCCTGAAAGGTTTATTTTCTGCTCCTTGCCACGCTCAATAAAATTTAACAGCGATGAAATGCCTGCTATCCTGTTGACTATTGTGAAGGGAATTGGCTGTCCGCCCTTCGAAGTGATGAGCTTTCTTGGCAAATTCATCGGCAGGATTTTAGAAAAATTCCCCAAAATAAGAAGGTGAATTAGAGGAACAAAAGGTTTTAGTCTGTTCCTAAAGAGGAAAAACAAAACTTCAACAAACCGTGTCGAAATATCATATAGATGAACTTTGAAAATGATGGAAATAAATCCATCCAACACAATCATGTTTTACGTTGTAGCTTTCCATCCGAAAGATGTTTTAAACAGGTAGCGCCGTCGTTCGTTAAATACGTGAAGAGTGGAAATAAAGAAGAGACCACAGAAACTGTTGTGAATTCTGTGGTCTCTTTTATTAACGTGGTGTTGGAGACAGTCTGCTTGTGGAAGAAGTAAAAAAGTAATTATTCCCTTTATTGTTCCATTTGTCTTGCCAAAAAACTAGCGGCTGTCTCAACTGCCTTACTTTCTACTTCTGTTAAAGGCTGCTCTTTCGAAAATATGACAACAGCCCCGATAGGATCACCGTTTGCAATGATCGGTCCAATGCAATAAGATTTTACTTGTTCTGTTACACCATCAGCGATTTCAATTTCTTCTTCTTCTGAAATGAAAACCGATTGCCGTTCATCCATCACCCGTTCCAGCAGCTCGCTTATATTTTTATTCAAATACTCTTTTTTCGAAACTCCGGAAACAGCAATAATAGCATCACGATCACATATGAGAACGGGGCTGTTTAAGCTATCGAATAACGCTTCAGCATATTCTTTCGCAAAATCACTCAATTCACTGATTGGGGAGTATTTTTTCAGTATTACTTCACCATCTCGGTCAACGAAAATTTCTAATGGGTCGCCTTCACGGATACGCAATGTTCTTCGAATTTCTTTAGGAATGACTACACGGCCTAAATCATCAATCCGTCGAACGATACCAGTTGCTTTCATCTTATGCTGCCTCACTTTCATCTAAAGATTAGTAAAGTAGCGATTGCCCTTTTTCCATTTTTGGAACAATCACCATCGTTGAAATTAGTATCCTTCACTAACCACGTAATATACATGATGAAAGCGAATTTTTTCCAAACACTGCTTAAAAACCCATTGCCAGCATTTCCATTTTAACCCTGCTTTCAATATTAGCCGGCAGAAACTTCTTCTTTCTTTGCGTCTTTTAAGCCTGCCAACAGCTTCATTAAAATAGACAGCCATTTTTCAGTTTCTAAATTATGAATTTGCAATGTTAATTTCAGCCTTTTTCCTTCCATGCCAAACCCGACTATGCGACCGAATTCATCCGTTAGCTCGAACAACTTTTGTCCGTCAAAGGAGCTGCTTGCTTCCTCTGAAATAAGAATCGTGATAAGATCTTTCGTTTGTTTAATGACTTCGACTTTTTCTTGCCGTGCATATAACTTTAGCTTCGCTACTTTAAACAAAAAGTCTACTTCCTTTGGATACTCGCCAAATCTGTCCAATAATTCTTCATGCAATTCCTGTAAATCATCAAACGTTTCGATGCCTCTAAACCTTTTGTACATGTCAATCTTTTGTTTTCCATCATCAATGTAAGACTGCGGAATGTAGGCATCTAATTCAAGCTCAATTTCAACTTCCCTTTTTGTCTCTTTTGGCCGTTCACCTTTCCGTTGTTCGATCGCTTCCTTCAGCATTTGGGAATATAAATCAAAACCTACCGAATCAATGAAGCCATGCTGTTGAGGACCTAACAAATTACCGGCTCCCCGAATGGCCAAATCACGCATCGCAATTTTAAAACCTGAACCTAATTCAGTAAATTCTTTAATGGCCTGCAATCGTTTTTCAGCAACTTCTGATAAAACTTTGTCCTTCCGGTAAGTAAAATATGCGTAAGCGACACGATTGGAACGACCGACACGCCCGCGCAATTGATAGAGCTGAGAAAGCCCCATTTTATCGGCGTCATAAACAATCAATGTATTTACATTCGGAATGTCCACACCTGTTTCAATAATAGTTGTGCTGACAAGCACGTCATATTGGCCATCCAAAAAGTTTAATATTACCGATTCAAGCTCATTTTCAGACATTTTTCCATGCGCAAAGGTTACTCTTGCATCTGGAACAAGCATAGAGATTTCATTGGCTTTCCGGTCGATATCCTCAACCCGGTTATATAAAACGTATACTTGACCTCCTCGCGCTAATTCACGTTCGATCGCCTCTTTCACAAGCATTGGGTTATATTCCGCTACATATGTTTGAACAGGAAAGCGATTTTCTGGAGGAGTTTCAATGATTGATAGATCACGCACGCCGATCATGGACATGTGGAGTGTTCTTGGAATCGGAGTTGCCGTTAAAGTTAACACATCAATGTTTGCTTTCATTTGTTTTATTTTTTCTTTATGTGTAACTCCAAATCGCTGCTCCTCATCAATAATCAACAAGCCTAAATCTTTAAATTGAACATCTTTGGAAAGCAAACGATGTGTTCCAATGACTAAATCGATCGTTCCATTTTTCAAGCCTTTAATCGTTTCATTCTGCTCTTTTCTCGTCCGGAAGCGGCTTAATACACCAATGCTAATTGGGTAATCTTGAAAACGATCCCTGATCGTTTCGTAATGCTGCTGCGCTAAAATGGTTGTCGGAACAAGAAAGGCAACTTGTTTTTGATCCATAATCGCTTTGAAGGCAGCCCGAATCGCCACCTCGGTTTTCCCATATCCGACATCTCCGCAAAGAAGTCGATCCATCGGCCGCTCCCGTTCCATATCCTTTTTCACCTCTTGAATGGAACGAAGCTGATCTTCTGTTTCTTTATAAGGGAATGTTGCTTCAAACTCCCTTTGCATCTCCGAATCAGGGCTGAACGCATAGCCTTTGCTTGCTTCCCGCTCAGCATACAGTTTAATTAAATCGTCAGCAATATCTTGAACAGACGATTCCACTTTTTTCTTGACTCTTTTCCATTCGTTTCCGCCTAATTTGTAAATTTTCGGCTCTTTTCCTTCTGTGCCCACATATTTTTGAACTTGATCAATTTGTTCAACTGGAACATACAGTTTGTCATTTCCTTGGTAACGAATGTGCAGGTAGTCTTTGTGTATACCGTTAATTTCTAAAGTTTCAATTCCAAGATATTTTCCAATTCCATGATTAACATGTACGACATAATCTCCCACTTCAAGCTCAGAATAGCTTTTAATTCTTTCTGCATTTGAAAGCTTCTGCCTTTGTTGTCTTCGTTTAACCCTCTTTTTGAAAAGTTCTTCTTCCGTTATGACCGCAAGTCGTCCTAAAGGAAGTTCAAAGCCTGTCTGTAAATCTCCTTTTAAAATGTGCAGCCCCTTTGACAGAATGTGGTTTGAATCAGAAATGACCGCTTCAATCTCATAGTCTCCAAGCACCCGTTCAAGTCTTTTGGCCCGTTCATCATTTGCACCGAGAAAAACTACGGTGTAATTTGCCTTGATCCAGCGATCAACTTCTGATTTCAACAAGTGCATTTGTCCATGGAAATTTTGCATCTGCTTGCAAGACACGTTCATCAAATTTTGTGGGTTTGTATAGGGGACGTGCCGCAAAAACAGTGATAAATAAACAATTGGATAAGATGTGTCACGTATAAGCTGGTAGTATTTATGGGACACTTTCGCATCATGGACAATTTTCCCTTGTTCCAGTAAAGAAGTAAACCATTCTCCTTCTTCATTCTCAAGATGATCAACCATTTCATGCACACGGCTTACTTCATCAATGACAATAACCGTATCCGCAGGGAAATAATCTAGCAAACTAGCAGGTTTGTCATAAAAGAATGAAAAATATTTAAAGAACTCCTGATCCTTCTGCCTATTTTGCAATTTTTCCAGATCATAGCGGATATTTTCTATAAATAAATTTTTGTGCTCATCTTTTTTCAATTTCTTTAAGCTGTTTGATAAAGCCGTTTCTAACTGCTTCATTCCTTTTTCATAATGGCTGTCCGTTAAAATGATTTCCTCTGCCGGTCCGATTGTCACTTCTTGAATCATTTCAATCGATCTTTGGTCTTCAAGACTGAACGTTCGGATTGAATCTACTTCCGTATCAAATAGTTCGATGCGAATAGGATGTTCCTCCGTTAAAGGATAAATATCAATAATTCCACCGCGCACGCTGAATTCCCCAGGAGCAGACACCATGGAAACACGTTCATATCCCATTGAGTGAAGATGCGGAAGCTTCTCGTTTAATTCAAATGTTCCTCCAACAGAAATAGAAAGCTGATGGCTTTTCCATAACTCTTTCGGTGGGAGCATTCGTCTTAATGCAGCAACGGGGGCTACAACGATGCTTTTTTCACCTTTACATAAACGATTCAACACTTCCATCCTTTGTGCTTTTAGCTCTGGACTTGCGACTGCGATCTCAGATGCGATCAATTCATTTACAGGATACAAATAGACGGAATCGCCTAGTAAATTATTTAAATCTTCATAAATGATCTGAGCTTGATAAAGGTTATGAGTCACAACCAGCATCGGTTGTTTGATATCTTTGTAAAAAGCGGAAATAAATACAGACCTTGCTGAGCCAGAAAGTCCGGCTACCATTTGTTCTTTCAAACCTTCTTTTATACCGTCTACAACTGCTTGAAAGTCGTTTTGCGCATAAAAAAATTGATACAGGCTTTCCAATCTCCAGCCTCCTCTCGACAAATATAAAAATGCTTTGGAAATTTTGAAATCAAGTTTCCAAAGCTTTTACTGTATAAAATTTTCATATTGATGAAAATCGGGATTTCGCTCTAGCGCCTCCTGACAATCTTCACAAATACTTTTGACATGAATATCACCGTTTGGAAGATACTCGATCATTTCTTTCCGCTCTTCGTTCGTTAAATGATGAAATCCTAAATCGACGCTAAAAACAGATTTTTCAATGCTACCAATTTTGACGCCGCAATGGCGGCAATAATAATGAAGCGGCATCCTCCAACCTCCTGCACTTGTGGAATGAAAGGTTTTATGATTATTATGAACGGCAGGAGCCATTTTTATACGTTTGTTAATTGTATTCGTTCATGACTTCTAAGAATGGCGTGTGTATCCATTTTTCACATGCACTAGCCGATCGATCAACGGAATGTTGAATATGGTGCATTTCTTCTTCTGTAAATTTTCCTAATACATAGTCGACGATATCCATCGCGTGTTTCGGACGGCCAATCCCAATTCGAATCCGTTTAAAATCTTCCGAACCTAAATGCTGAATGATAGATTTCATTCCGTTGTGACCACCAGCACTCCCTTTCATTCTAAGGCGAATCTTGCCTACAGGCAAATCTAAATCGTCATATATTACAACCAACTGTTCAGTTGGGACATTGTAATAATTCAGTAAAGGACGAATGCATTCACCCGATAAATTCATAAATGTAAGCGGTTTTATCAATAATATCTTTTCATTTGAAAAATGACCGATACCGTATATCCCGTTAAATTTGCTTTCATTTAAAGATATGTTTAAACGCTTTGATAATTCATCAATTACCATAAACCCAACGTTATGTCTAGTTTGTTCATATTTTTTTCCAGGATTGCCAAGCCCTGCTATTACTTTCATGAAATGTCCCCCAATTTTTTATGATAGTGAGATGACAATTAATAGCATAAAAGACGTAACCAAAATAGGTTACGCCTAATTTATTCTTCTACAGCTCCGTCTTCCTTCTCTTCACTTTTTTGCTCATCAGCCGTATCCAAGTCTTCATTTTCCGGCGGCAGGATGGTTGCCACAACCCTTTCAGGCTCATCTAAAATTTTAAACTGTCCATCTGTTTGAATATCTTGTACATGGATTGTATCATCTATTTCTAAGTTTGTTACATCGACTTCAATCGCCGAAGGAATATGAGCAGGTTTCGCTCTCACTTCCACCTCATGTGTTGTCTGCTGCAGCACACCGCCCTCTCTTACTCCTTTTGCTTCTCCAATTAAGACAATTGGTACTTCGATATCTACTTCATCATCCATATCGACAACATAAAAATCCGCATGTATAATCGTGTTTTTCATTGGGTCATGCTGCAGTTCGTACAGGAGGGCTTGATGGTTTTCGCCGTCAAGCTGAATGTTCAACATCGCATTGCGCCCTTGTTCGCGCAAAATTTTTAACAATTCCGATTCGCTCACTAAAATCGCTTTGTTCTCTTGTTTTTTTCCGTAAATTACGGCAGGAATTTGTCCTTGCTTTCTAGCTTTTCTTCTTGACGAATTGGTAAATGATTTTCTTTCTTTTGCATGTATGACTGCTGTCATGGTAATCCCCTTTCTTTCAGACTTTTTTTCTAACAACTCAATTCGAAAAAAGCCTTCTTACTACTATTGGTTTCCCATCATCACAAAGTCTAAACATGCTAATGAAAGAAATAATCAACTCACAACTCGCAAGGAAGATCCCTATAATATTATAATCTGCTAAAATCGTTTAAAAGTCAAAGACAAAATATTAGTCAAAAAGCACGCTGACCGATTGTTTTTCATGAACACGGATGATCGCTTCACTTAGCAATGGAGCGACAGAAAGCTGAATCAGCTTTTCAATTTTTTTCTCTTCCGGCAAAGCGATTGAATTCGTTACGACTAACTCTTTAATCTTCGAGTTTTGAATTCGTTCTATCGCAGGTCCAGACAACACCGGATGTGTACAGCAGGCATAAACTTCCCTTGCCCCATGCTCTACTAGAGCATTTGCCGCAAGCGTAATCGTTCCTGCTGTATCGATGATATCATCAATTAAAATGGCTGTTTTGCCTTCGACATTCCCAACAATGTTCATAACTTCAACCATATTTGGCTTAGGACGGCGCTTATCGATTATGGCAATTGGCGCCTTCAGCCGATCTGCCATTTTTCGTGTTCTCGTCACACCGCCATGATCAGGAGAAACAATGACAATATCATCAAAGCGTTTTTCCAAGAAATAATCTGCTAAAATCGGCACTCCCATTAAGTGATCGATAGGAATGTCAAAGAAACCTTGGATTTGCGGAGCATGCAAATCAAGAGTAATCATCCTTGTCGCGCCTGCAGTTTCCAATAAATTCGCAACAAGCTTAGCAGTAATAGGTTCTCTTGCACGTGCTTTCCGATCCTGCCGCGCATAACCATAGTATGGCATAACAATATTAATGGTTTTGGCAGATGCACGTTTAAGCGCATCAATCATAATGAGCAATTCCATTAAATGCTCATTGACTGGATCACTTGTCGATTGGATCACGTATACATCGCAGCCGCGAATGCTTTCTTCAATATTAATTTGAATCTCCCCGTCACTAAATCTCGTAACCGAACTTTTTCCCAAATCGACTCCTACTATATCCGCGATCTCCCTGGCAAGGGCTGCGTTTGAGTTTAAAGAAAAGATTTTTAAATTTTCGTCTTTATAACGATTTTTTGTCATTGTAAAGGGACCCTCCAAATTACGATTTTTTACCATTCATTTTTTCGATGACGTATCTCTCTTTATTCACTTGACGAGCCCTTGCGATCGATAATGCGCTGCCAGGGACGTCATCTGTAATAGTTGATCCGGCTGCTACATATGCTCCTTCGCCAATCGTAACCGGCGCAATAAGGTTTGAATTACATCCAATAAAGGCTCCGTCTTCGATTTTCGTTAAATATTTATTTTTCCCGTCATAGTTAACTGTTATCGAACCGCAGCCAAGATTCACCCCATTCCCAACTTCTGCATCTCCAATATAGCTTAAATGGGATGCTTTCGATTCTTTTCCAATTTTAGATTTTTTGACTTCGACAAAATTCCCAATTTTTACTCCATCGTCAATAACGGAGGCTGGGCGAATGTGTGCGAACGGACCGATGTTAACCTGATTTCCGATCTGACTGTCATGAACAACAGAATGACGGATGTTCGTATTATGGCCAATTTGGCAATCTTTAATTTCGGAGTTGGGACCGATTTCACATTCCTCTCCGATGACCGTTTTACCGATAATGACTGTACCCGGATAAATGACAGTATCTTGTCCGATCTCTGCATCTGCTGATATATATGTATTATCAGGATCGACAATTGTAACTCCGTTTTTCATATGCTTTTGATTGATTCGCCTTTTCATAATAAGCTCCGCTTGCGAAAGCGCTATGCGGTCGTTTACCCCTAACGTTTCTTCAAAAGAATCTGTTTGAAACGCTGAAATGATTTCGCCTTTTTCCTTCAAAATCTCAATTACATCCGGCAAATAATATTCGCCTTGCGCATTGTCATTATTGACATGCTTTAAAGCTTCAAATAAGGAAGCGTTATCAAAGCAATAAGTTCCCGTATTAATTTCTGTCACAAGACGTTCACTTTCTGTAGCATCTTTATGCTCAACTATTTTTTCAACCAGCCCTTCTTCATTGCGGATCACTCGTCCATATCCAGTCGGATCATCCGCTTCTGCTGTCAGAATGGTGGCTTTTGCTTTCGTTTCCAGATGATGCTTTAACAATTTTTCAAACGTCTCGCTGGTGATCAGCGGCGTATCGCCACAAACAACAATTGTCGTTCCTTCTTTCCCCTCAAGATATTGAGCCGCCTGCAAAACAGCGTGAGCAGTTCCAAGCTGCTGCTCCTGCAAAACATACAATGTCTGTTCGCCGAGCTCTGATTTTACTTTTTCCGCACCATGACCGACGACGGTAATGATTTCGTCAACTTGAAGCTTGGAAACATTGTCTATCACATGCTGTACCATAGGTTTACCGCAAACAGGATGCAGCACTTTATAGAGCTTTGATTTCATTCTTGTTCCTTGCCCGGCTGCTAAGATGACTGCAAAACATTTCTCCATTTATAGGCCTCCAATACCCTTTTTATCCATAAAAATCTTATCTTAAATAATGTTCTATTTCAAGAAATCTTGTGTGATTCCGTAAATTTCCGTTTCACTCTATTTTTCTCGAAAAAGGTACAGAAATAGGATAGGAATTTTATTAAAAATCTACGAGGAAGCCCTAAATTTTATGCTTCTTCCCTCTTCTCTAAAGGCCGGTTTTGATACTTTGACGAAAAAACAAGAAGGAAAAGAACGCCTGATTGGAGGCCTTAACACAAAAAAAAATTCATTTCAGCAGAACAACATTGCCTAAAGTTTTTTTGATTCATTCGATTGCTTCCTTTCGATGAACCAGATTTTCTGACGGTGGCTGAACGTAGAAGGTTATACTTGGATGCATTGTTGTTCAACGAAGTTGATTTACGATTTACAGCTCTGCATTTCTTCGTTTTTTCAAATGCCGATGTATGAACATTAATTTTTGAAACAAATACCATTTCCTATACAACCATCAGACTTGATGATCAATAGCTGCATAACAATTGAGTATGTAAGAAAAACAAAGGAGGCCATCTATTCTTTTGCAAACGTTTACTAAATCGTATTAGTGAACAGATCCTTTAAAAAAGAAAGGGTCTTAAGCTGAATGCTTTAAGCCCCTTCTTTTACATCATATTTTTATGAAGCCCCTGCTTCTTCATATTCAAAATCTTCCGTCTCACCTAAACGGTGATATTCAGCTAGAACAGCGTCTTGAATTTTACCGCGAGTATTTGAATTAATAGGATGTGCAATGTCTCGAAACTCTCCATCCGGTGTACGTTTACTAGGCATTGCTACAAAAAGGCCGTTATTTCCGTCAATTACACGTATATCGTGGACGACAAATTCATTATCCAATGTTATGGACGCAATCGCTCTCATCCGACCTTCTGTATTGACGCGGCGCAATCTTACATCTGTCACTTCCATCCTGTTCACCACCTTTTTCTTCGCAAAAACTTTAGTAACCATAATTCAACAATTCAACGGATTTTTAAATTTTCCTTCTTTTCACACAAAAAATTTTTGGGAAAAATAAAAAAGGATCCGATTCGCAAAACGGATCCTGAACAATCAACCTTTTATTTAACTAAAGCAATCACTTCAATTTCAACGAGGACATCTTTCGGAAGTCTTGCAACTTCCACACATGACCGAGCAGGCTTATGCGTTTGAAAATATTCCCCATATACTTCATTAAAAGCAGCGAAATCGTTCATATCTTTTAAAAATGCGGTTACTTTGACAACAGTTTCCAACGAAGCGCCTGCTTCTTCCAATACACCCTTTAAATTTGCGAAAACTTGGTGAGTCTGTTCTTTAATATCTCCTTGTACCAAGTTTCCTTCAGGGGTTAAAGGAATTTGTCCAGAGCTATAAAACATGTTATTCACAATAATTCCTTGAGAGTATGGTCCGATTGCAGCCGGAGCCTTTTTTGTTGAAACGACTTTCATTTTGAAACACTCCCTTACGATTCATTATTTTTATGCTAGAGGAAATCGAAATAATTTCCTTTACTAACTTGTATGGATCGTTCCTTTTCATTCATATCGGAAAGTTTTAAAATGGAAATATATTCATTTACAAGCCGTTCATCCACGCTTTCTGATTCCACAAGAACCCCAATTCCTGAAACATTTGCGCCAAATTCAGACAGCATGCTGATCATGCCGTTGATCGTTCCTCCGGCCTTCATAAAGTCGTCAACAATTAACACATTCGATCCTTCTTTTAAGCTCCTCTTTGCAAGCGTCATAGTTTGGATTCTTTTCGAAGAGCCTGAAACATAATTAATGCTTACCATCGGCCCTTCTGTCACTTTATTGTCACGGCGAACGATGACAAAGGGAACATCCAAATAGCTGGCAACTGCATAAGCAATTGGGATCCCTTTCGTAGCTACAGTCATGACGACATCAATTGTACGATTCGCAAAAACCGAAGCAAATAAACGCCCGATTTGATTCATCATTTTTGGATTTCCCAGTAAATCTGTTAAATATAAATAACCTCCAGGTAAAAGCCGGCTGGGGTCTGAGACTTTCTCGCACAGTCTTTGAATAATTCCATTTGCTTCGTCCCTCGTCACCTTCGGAATAAATTTGACACCGCCAGCTGCGCCTGGGGTTGTGATTAAAGTTCCGATCCCTTGTTGCTCAAAGGTTTGCTTTATGATCACTAAATCCTCGCTAATGGAGGATTTAGCTGATTCGTACCGTTCAGAGAAAAAAGTTAATGGGATGAGCGCATGTGGATGATGAAGCAAATAGTGTGTCATATCGACAAGTCTCCCACTGCGTCTAAATTTCATAGACGAACCTCCAAATCCCGAATGTTTTTAAAGTAAATATAACTTAATATTCGCATTTAATCAAGGGCTATCCGATCCCCAAGCATTCTGACTGCATACACTTGATCGCAAAATCCCCTCAAGCCGTTATAAACACGATGAAGCCTCGACTCGTGTTGAACAAGTCCATATACTGTCGGTCCGCTTCCGCTCATTAAAACAGCATCAGCTCCAAAACGTTTCATTTGTTCTTTAATCAAAGCAACTTCCGGATACATCTTCATTGTGACCGACTCAAGGACATTTCCAAGCTTCGCACAGATTTCTTGATAATTTTGATCCTTTATCGCTTTGACCATTCCACTAACATCAGGATGCTCAATGTCATTTATCTTCAAATGTCGGTAAATTTCAGCAGTGGACACACCGATATCAGGCTTCGCCAATACGACCCAGCAATGCGGAGGAGGATCAATCAGCTCAATTTTTTCGCCTCTTCCGGTCGCCACAGCTGTGCCTCCGTAAACACAAAAAGAAACATCTGAACCAATTTCTGCTCCAAGTTTCGCAAGATCATCAAGGGAAAGATCCAAATTCCATAGTTTATTTAATCCCCTTAACGTTGCTGCTGCATCACTGCTCCCTCCTGCAAGGCCCGCAGCAACAGGGATGCACTTTGAAATCGTGATTGCCACACCCTTTTGAATCCCGAAACGGTCCTTTAAAAGCTGTGCCGCTTGGTAAGCTAAATTCCGATCATCATCTGGCACAAATCGATTATGCGATATGATACGTATTTTATTTTCATCAAGAAGCTTCAGCTCGATTCGATCAGCTAGATCTATGGTCGTCATGACCATATTCACTTCATGGTATCCGTCAGATCTTTTATGTAAAACATCTAAAGATAAATTAATTTTTGCCGGAGCTTTTTCCAATACTCGCAAATACATTCACCTACTTTTTCGTTCTGACAAAATGTATTCACATTGTACCATAAATAGGGATATAATAGCATAATTCGACAAAATCCGTCCATTGAAAACATAAAAAAATGCCGGCCCAAACTATGAGCCGGCCACCCGAATGTCTGCTTTTAAAAAGTTTTGCCGTTTTGCTTAGCCAATTGCTCTTCTGCAATCTCGATCGCCCGTTTTACCATGTTTCCGGCATCACGAGCCCGAATGGCTCCCCATCCTTCATTTTTGACCGTTTCATAAAAGCCCAATTCCTTAGCCAATTCATACTTAAAGCTTTCTGACATAATGCCTCGGCGTCTAGCCATTCTTTGACTCCCCCTTAAATAAAAACAGACATTCCCGCGGATTTTATCCGCTTACTGTTAGTTTCAAGCGAAAAGCTTGATTTATGCTTTTAAAAAAATGCCAGAGAAAAAAATAAAAGCAGCAAACAAATTTCGTTTACTGCCCGCCCATTGCAACATTGTTGTTTTCATCTATAAAAGTAATTTGGACTGTTTCCGTTAACACATCTGCATAGCTGTATGAAACGCGTTCAAAAGCATTTTCTTCCTGGTCAAGTTCAATCACAAAAACCGATGGATACGTCTCGGCTAAAACGCCTGAACGTTCAATTGTTTTTCTACGTCCGCCATTCGCTTTTAATGTTAATCGACGGCCTAGATTAGAATCGAGAGCTTGTTTAATATCGGATAACGTTTTTGCCATTGGAACCACCTCACAAAGTTCATTATACACAGAATCGACTAATAAGTCAAATAAATTTTTTATTATAACAGCCTTTAAACATCTGTGTCAACGTTTTCTTTTCAACAAATTTCTCTAATACTTGTCATAGTTTTCCCGTTTTTGCAAAAATTATATGGATTTATCCAAAAAAAAAAAAGCAGTCCAAACGTTTATTCGTTTTGACCTGCTTCCTCAATATATCGGTTAAATGGTAAACCTGACCGCATGACGCCCTTTGTTTCAATGCCTCCTAATCCTTTTTCCCGCGACAAGGTGTTTCGAAGTACATCCCAAACATTAATACGTTCTACAAAAGGAGTAAAGCTGATTTTAGAAACAATATACACAGGATCTAAAGCATGAATGTTCACTCTTGACGGTGAACTTGCAAAATTGGCCCCAGCTCTTATTAATGACTCAAAATGAGATTGGCATGCACCGGCAAAAATAATCAGCTGATCAAGCCCGGGAATTTTTTTCCGTGCCTTCCTGACCGTTTTAATAAAATCCTTCGAGTGTCGGTAAGCATTCAAATCCAATATTGTCCCTTTATGCTTCGAATAAGAATCATGTCCAGTAATGACTAGTATATCCGGCCGATATTTTTCTAAAAGCTCATCAATATGATCAGCCATTTCGTTTTCTTTTAAATGTATGCCGTGAACAGGAACACCAATTTTTTCGTATAAATTTAAGCATTTTTCCAAATAATTGGGGTCGCCATCTACATGTAATACTCTGCCTGGAATATGAAAACATTCATTTTGATATTCAAATTCGGACGAAGCGTAAAATTCTTGTTTTTCACGAGATAGATCATAATCTTGCTTCAGGAGATAAAGCGTATTTTCTATTTTTTCCCTTTCTTGTTTTTCACGTATTTTTTGTTCTTCTTTATTCATGATGACTAAGTCGTCATACGGGGCATCAGCAATTAAACGGACGTCCTGTCCTGAAATAAGGGCAATCAGACGGCCAGTATGATCCTTTTTTATTTCTAAGATCCGAAAAAGTAAATCGCACTGATAAGACTTTCTGGCCACTATCATCCCCGGCTTTATTAGCATAATGTTCACTCCGAACGGGAATAGTTTTCTTTTCTTCTTTAACGTATGTCTTGCTTTTCAAAATGGTGATTTACCCTATTTAAATATTTCGTAAAGTCTGTCGCTCAATAAAGCAAATTCTTCAATGGTCAATGATTCCCCCCTGCGCTTTCCATCGATTCCTGCTGATGTCAAACATTCTTCAATTATGTTTTTATTCGCCTTCCCATTGGGTAAGTTGTTGAGTAAATTGTTCAATAACGTTTTTCTTCTTTGAGCAAAACTTGCTTTTACTACTTGAAAGAAAAATGCTTCATTTTTGACATGAATAAGCGGTTCTGGACGCAAATCGAGGCGAATGACAGACGAATCCACGTTTGGCTGAGGGATGAATACTGTCTTCGGCACCGACATAACCGTTTTCGCTTCAGTGTAATATTGGACGGCAATGGATAATGAGCCGTAATCTTTTGTTGACGGTTTGGCTGTCATTCGTTCTGCCACCTCTTTTTGAAGCATGACGACGATCGCTTTTAGTGGCAAACGGTTTTCCAAAAGCTTCATAATGATCGGCGTGGTGATATAGTATGGCAAATTGGCGACTACCATGACTTCACGGCAATTGTTCAATTTTTTTTCAATGATTTCGTGGAGATTTGTCTTTAATACATCTTGATAAATGATTTCGATATTTGAATATGGAGCTAAATTTTCTTCAAGAATCGGAAGCAGTCTGCCATCGACTTCAAAGGCAACAACTTTCTTAGCATTTTTTGCTAATTGTTCTGTTAATGCGCCGATCCCTGGACCTATTTCGATGACTCCTGTTTCTTCTGTTACACCTGCACGCTCAATCATTCGATGCAATATGTTCGGTTCCACAATAAAGTTTTGCCCTAAGCTTTTTTTAAAAGAAAAGCTGTATTTTTCAAGAATTTGTTTCGTTCGGCTTAACGTTGCTATTTCTTTTTCCATCTGCCTCTTCCTCCTTTAAGATCGCCTCAATTGCCTCCAAAAACGCTTCTTTCGTTATATGAAACATTGCCAAGCGTTTCATTAGCTGTTTTCCGTTAGCATAGCCGATTTTTAGCCGCTCTCCAAGCTTTTCCCTCCGCTTTTTTGCCGTTGGACCGCCAATTAAACCATAAAAAATCAAATCTAACATGGAAATGCTGCTTTTCCATTCGTTCATTTCCTCTCTCACCGAACGCAGCGCTTTCCGAATAGATTCTGCGCTGGCATGCTCAACGCCAATTCCTCTCCCGTTTTTTGCTCTGGCCTCATTGCGTGGCAAAAAGGCATGTTTGCATCCAGGAACATGTTCAGCTATTGTTTTGCGAATTTTTTCTCCCGGAGCGTCAGGATCCGTAAAAATAATAACTCCCCGCGTGTTTTGGGCAAGGCGTATTTGTTCAATAATCGATTGATTAATGGCAGAGCCGTTCGTTTCAATCGTATCGGCATCCACTGCTCTTTTTATTGCCAGCGTATCATCTTTACCTTCAACGATAATAATTTCTTTTATTTTTTTTTTCATTTTTTCCTCCAAAACTTGAAACCTTTTTGTAATATTTGTCGTCAAATTGTATAAAAGGCTACTGATTTCCAATTATAACGTAAAAAAACAGAGGGTCGAAACCCTCTGTCAAAACAGCACTCGATAAAATTAACGTAAAACCCTTATTTTGACCTTTTTTCGACCCCATTGATATGCTTGAGACTTATTTGGGAAAAATACGTCAATTTTATTTCCGGAAATTGCTGAACCAGTATCGGCGGCAACTGCATATCCGTATCCTTCAACATACACCTTTGATCCGAGCGGAATGACAGACGGATCAACTGCGATTACCTTTGCATTTGGATTTGAGCGCAAATTGTACCCCGTTGCTGTTGTGCCTGAACAGCCATTGCAGGATGCTGTATATGCAGTAGCCGTCACATAAAATTCTTTAGACTTGCTGCCAGTTCCTCTTGAAGCTAGTGCAGGCTGCGAAGAAGCTTTTGTCCCGACAACAACAATTTTATCTTTGCTTTCCTTCGTTGTTACAGTTTTTATAAGCTTACGGGAAATTTCTTTTCCATTTTCCAAAATGACTTCAAACTGTTTTTGGCGTGTTCCTTTTTCGCCTTCTTGAATCACTTTTTTCGTTCCTTCAGCTAAATTTTTATCTGTACGTTGAACGATTTTAAATACAATTGGTTCTTCCACTACATCGGTGACTTTTTCTACTCTGGTAATTTCTACATTTGTGTTTTTATTTAACACTGTTGTTAGCCCAGGCTTTACTTTATCCATTGGATTCAATTTTACGTTATGTTCCTTTAAAAAGTCAGCGACAGTAGTCGAAGTAGACCAAATCTGTTGGTTTTTCCCACCAATATTTAAAGTGATAAGATGCGCTTTATTCAACTTTAGTTCCATGTTTTTTTCAATTTTTGCATCTAATGCTGGTAGAACTTCATCTTTTTCGGTAATGGAAATTTTTTGCTGCCTTAAAACATCTTCTACCGTATCAGCAGTTGTGAAAATCTTCCTTCGCTCATTGTCTACAATCAGCTGGACAGGTTTGGCATATTTTATCACTATATTCATGTTATCTTGAATGTCCCGATGTTTCGCATGAGAAATATAATCATTAGCTTGTAATTTTATATCTAATTCTTTCAAAAGATCACTGACTTGGTCTGCATGGGTCCTTACTTCCTCTGTTTTCCCATCAATAGTGACTCTAACAGTATCTTTTGTTCCTTCATAGCCCCCATACGTTGCTCCTGTGCCAATTAAACATACACCGACTGCAGAAAGGACATACTTTTTTCTCTTGGAAAGGTTGGATACCATATTTTTCATGTTTTCAATCACGAAAACGCCTCCTTCTCCTCCGTGAGATTATATAGAGTATTTTTAAACCTGTCAACCCTCCTGCACTTTTCTCGTTTTTTGTAACTATTATCTTGAAGTTTGAACAAAAAGTGAAGAAAGACTTCTCGACACGTTTATCCTATGAGGAAAAGAAGACGTGTAGAACTTTTTTGAATCATTCTTTTTTCAGACAAGCTTGTACAAGCTTCGACAGAAATCTTTATCATGAAATGCCGAATAATTTTTTTCCATTTCTGGTTGTAATTTTTGCTATTTCTTCAAAGGTGAGTCCTTTCAGCTCTGCAATTTTTTCTGCGATATATTTGACATAGCTTGGTTCATTCCGTTTGCCACGGAATGGATGAGGGGTTAAATAAGGACAATCGGTTTCAATTAATAATCGGTCCAATGGAATTTCCGCAGCTACTTCTTTTGGTTTTTTTGCATTTTTAAATGTAACAGGACCGCCGAACGAAATATAGAAATTCATGTCCATACATTGCATGGCAACCTCTAAGCTTCCGGAAAAGCAATGCATGACTCCGCCTACTTCCTTCGCATTTTCCTCTTTTAATATTTGAACAATGTCTGCAGTTGCTTCTCTGTTATGAATAATGATCGGCAGCTGTACTTCCTTTGCTAATGCAATTTGCTTGCGAAACACTTCTTTTTGCACATCCTTAGGCGATTTATCCCAATGATAATCCAGGCCCATTTCACCTAGTGCGACAACTTTCGGATGGCTGGAAAGCTCTCTTAACCAATCTAAATCGTGATCCGTCATATCAATGGCATCAACCGGATGCCAGCCGACAGCTGCATATATAAAGTCATACCTTTCAGAAAGCTCTATAGCCTTTGGAATTGTTTCGCGGTCAAAGCCGACAACAACGATAGTTTCCACTTTTTCTTGAAGTGCCCGGTCAATTACTTCGTTTAAATCCTCCTCAAATTGCACCGCATTTAAATGTGCATGAGTATCAAACAGCATATTTTGACATCCTTTCCAATCATTTTTTCCCTTTTTCGATAAAAGGGAAAGAGGTGTTCCACGTGAAACACCCCAAAAAAACATTCTTCGACAAATTTATTTGATTTTCGTTCCATTCGGTAAATCTGAATCGACGGTAGCAAGCGACAAGGTTCCGTTTTCTTCCCCTGCCAAAATCATTCCTTGCGACAATTCTCCACGCAATTTTACCGGTTTTAAATTTATTGCACAAATAACTTTTTTGCCGATTAATTGTTCAGGCTGATAATATTTAGCAATTCCAGAAACAACTTGGCGTTTTTCAGATCCTAAATCCAACTGAAGTTTTAACAGCTTGTCTGCTTTTTCTACTCTCTCCGCTTGAATAACCTCCGCCACGCGTAAATCCACTTTCATAAAATCATCAATTGTAATTTCATTCTCATCATCTGCTGTTTCTTTTTTAGCCTCAGGTGCCGCTCCTTTCATCTGCTCTTTTATATAGTTCACTTCCTGTTCGATATCTAAACGCGGAAACAGCGGCTCTCCTTTTTGCACCCGAACCTCTTCCAGCTGTCCAAACTTATGAATGGATTCCCAATTTTTCAAATGATCGTCCTCTACACCTATTTGCGCAAAAATTTTATCCGGTGTTTTTGTTAAAAATGGTTTTAATAAAACGGCTATATGTCGAAGCGACTCAGCCAAATGATACATGACGGATGCAAGCTGATTTCTTTTTGACTCGTCTTTTGCCAGTACCCAAGGCTCCGTCTCATCAATGTATTTATTTGTCCGGCCAATAAATTGCCATAGGGCTGTCAGCGCAACGGAAAACTCCATTTTATCCATGGCTTCTTCGTACTTTTTAACTGTTTCGGTTCTGAATGAGCGAAGAGCCTCATCGTAAGGGGTTTCATCCGCTTGTTCTTTTTTTACAATGCCGTCAAAATATTTATCGATCATGGCCACCGTTCGGTTTAGTAAGTTTCCTAAGTCATTAGCTAAATCATAGTTAATGCGCTCCACAAAGCCTTCAGGAGTAAATACTCCGTCCGCTCCAAACGGAACTTCACGCAGCAAATAATAGCGCAAAGCATCAAGCCCATAACGGTCAATCAATGTAACTGGATCCACAACATTTCCTTTTGATTTAGACATTTTTCCGTCCTTCATTAACAGCCATCCATGTCCAAACACTTTTTTAGGAAGAGGCAGATCAAGCGCCATGAGCATAATCGGCCAGTATATCGTGTGAAAGCGGACAATCTCTTTCCCTACTAAATGAACATCTGCAGGCCAATATTTTTTAAATTTTTCTTCATTCTCGGTTCCGTAGCCGAGCGCCGTAATATAGTTTGTCAATGCGTCAATCCAAACATAAATAACATGTTTTGGATTACCAGGAACTTTAATGCCCCAGTCAAAAGTCGTCCGGGATACCGCCAAATCTTCCAGCCCAGGCTTTATAAAGTTATTGATCATTTCGTTTTTTCTTGATTCCGGCTGAATAAACTCTGGATTTTCTTCATAAAATTGCAGAAGCCTGTCGACATATTTGCTCATTTTAAAGAAATAAGACTCTTCTTTTACCTTCTCAACAGGGCGGCCGCAATCAGGGCAATTTCCGTCCACTAGCTGTCTTTCTGTAAAAAACGATTCACAAGGCGTACAGTACCATCCTTCATACTCATCTAAATAAATATCTCCCTGCTTTACTAGACGGTCGAAAATTTTTTCTACTACCTTCTTATGTCGCTCTTCAGTCGTTCTTATAAAATCATCATAGGAAATATCTAATTTTTTCCATAATTCTTTAATCCCTGAAACAATATCATCAACATACTTTTTAGGAGATACTCCTTTTTCTTCCGCTTTTCGCTGGATTTTTTGCCCATGCTCGTCAGTTCCCGTTAAATACATGACATCGTAACCGCGAAGGCGTTTATATCTTGACATGGCATCGCCGGCTACCGTTGTATACGCATGACCGATATGTAATTTATCGCTCGGATAGTAAATGGGCGTCGTTAAATAAAATGTTTTTTTTCTGTTTTCCACAATATTAATCCTCCTTTGCCACTACATTACAGAAAAGCTCTCGTCAGTTGGACGAGAGCGACAAAACCAAGCATTGATTACATATTCTATGATACCATCATAGCCTGTTTTATCAAGAAAATATACATAATCTTTCATCATCTTATAAGATTTGAACAGTTATTTAAATTGAACAGTATTTCGAATCAAAAGGATTGACGTTTATTGGAAAAACTGTTATTCTATTAATTGACAATCGCAAATGTCGAATAATGACGAAAAAGGGAGTATATAGGTGATAAATCTTTATTTTACAAATGGGAGGAGACAAATTTTATG
This sequence comes from Aeribacillus sp. FSL K6-3256, assembly GCF_037965805.1. NCBI lineage: Bacteria > Bacillati > Bacillota > Bacilli > Caryophanales > Bacillaceae > Aeribacillus > Aeribacillus sp. FSL K6-3256. The sequence continues at coordinate 43,512 of NZ_CP150188.1, read as the reverse complement.
AAATCTACTGGAATTGTTCGTAAAGTTGATGAGTTGGGACGCGTAGTTATTCCGATTGAATTGCGCAGAACATTAGGAATTGCTGAAAAAGATGCTTTAGAAATTTATGTGGATGACGACCGCATCATTTTGAAAAAATATAAGCCTAGCATGACTTGTCAAGTAACTGGAGAAGTTTCTGATGATAACTTCCAGCTTGCAGGAGGAAAAATTGTTCTTAGCCGCGAAGGTGCAGAGCAAATTTTAAAAGAAATCCAAACCATTTTGGAATCTTCTAAATAAAAAGTTAAAAGTCCCTACTATTCAGGGACTTTTATTTCAAATGATACTCCTGATACACTTCCCGTTTTGGCAAATTTCGATCCAATGCGGCCAATTTGATCGCTTCTTTTGATGGATAGCCTTTTTCTATATAATGTTCAACATGTTCTTTAATCGTCCATTTACTCCACCATGTTTCTTTGTTATCATCGGGAGTATTTTCTTGACTGCCTTCAATGATTAAACAAAACTCCCCTTTGATTTCATGATTTTCCGCCCAATCTAATAGTTCATCAACTGTCCCCCTCACAAACTCCTCATACATTTTTGTTAACTCTCGAGCAACAGCTATTTTCCTATTGCCAAAAAATTCATGAATATCCTTTAACGTTTCAACGAGTCGATGAGGAGATTCATAAAGGATAATGGTTTCTTTCTTATTTTTTAATTGCTCCAATTGTTTTTTCTTTTCTTTTTTCTTGTGATGTAAAAATCCAAAAAAATAAAAAGGCTGAGGCGCAATTCCTGAAGCGATCAATGCCGTTAATGCAGCATTAGCCCCCGGAAGCGGTATAACCGGATAACGATGGTCTAAAACTAGCTGAACAAGCTCACTTCCTGGATCAGAAATGGTTGGCATGCCGGCATCGCTGACAAGTGCAACTTTTTTCCCTTCTTCAATCATTTTCATGATCTGTCTTCCACTCGAATTTTTATTATGTTCATGATAGCTGATGATGTTTGTATCAATATGATAATAATGACATAATTTTTTCGTTTGTCTCGTGTCCTCCGCTGCAATGACGTCACACTCTTTTAACACACGGATTGAACGGAACGTCATATCTTCTAAATTTCCGATCGGCGTCGGCACTAAATATAGTGCGCCCTTCTCTACATCTTCCGCATAGCTTTTTTGCTGCCACATCCCTATTCACCACCATAATGTATACATTCCGCTTTGGTCACATTTTATTTACCCGTACAATATTTTTTGAACTTCATCCGTATAATTGTTTTGATCATCGTAAACGATCAATGGGGGTAGAATTTTTAAATCAGGATTCCCATCTTTTATTCCTTCTACTAATAAAGTATTTGCTTCCTTTCCAAGCTTTGGATATACAAAGCGAATTCTTTTCGGTTCCACTCGATATTTTTTCATGAGTTCGATCATTTCTAAAAATCGTCCTGGACGATGGACAAAGGCAACTTTTCCCCCCGGCCTTACCAATTGGCTGCTTACACGTATAGCATCTTCAAGAGTGCATAATATTTCATGCCTTGCAATCGCAAAATATTCGTTTTTATTTAACTCTTCTTGTCCCGGCGTTTTGAAATAAGGGGGATTGCATGTTACAACATCGAACTTCCCATACCCAAGCTGTTTCGGCATGTCCAAAATGTCGCCGTGAATGATCTTTATTTGATGTTCAAGGTGATTATATTGGACAGATCTGACAGCCATATCAAACAGCCGCTTCTGTATTTCCACTCCTGTGATCGTTCCTTTTGTTCTTGTGCTTAATAAAAGTGGAATCACCCCGTTTCCTGTACAAAGGTCAATCAAATTCCCTTTTTGGATCGGGACATACACAAATTTTGCGAGAAGAACTGCATCGAGAGAAAATGCAAAAACTGAAGGACTTTGAATGATGCGCAAATCTTCCGCTAACAAATAATCCAGCCTTTCATCATCGTGCAAATATACCATGTAAATTTCCCTTTCTTGAGATTACTTACTCGTCCTAGTCATAAGAAAAGCCTCCTGAAAAGGAAGCTGCACTTACTTTTTATTTAAAAATGAGAGGCAGAACAGGCAATCTCCATCTTTCCTTACACTGCCATAATGCAGATTACAAATATGAAATCCTTCCTGATAAAGTCTTGCCAGGTTATCATACCCTTCGCCAATATCTATATGTCCAAGCTTTTTTTCCTTCTTCTTAGCGCTTTTCAATTCTTCTTGTTTCAAATTCATTTGATCAAAAGAAGACATTCGTTTGCGCAAGTGGTCGTTTTCCAATTTTAAATGTTGGTTTTCTTCAATTAATTCTCCTATATGCTGCTTTAATTCTCCTAATTGGCGGTACAAATAACCAATTTGTTCCTCCAGCAATGTCACAGCATCAAAAATTTCTTTTTTGTTCACTGGTTTTCCACCTCTAATCTGTGAACTCCATAGAAACAGCATCGTCTTGTATTAATTCTTCCCATGTGTATTCAACGACGCGATCGCGATTGATCAGTTCGACTTGCAGCACACGTTCTAAAATATTTAGTCCGACAACCTTTCCTGTTCCATTCGGAGTTTCTATAGTATCTCCAATATCCGGAAGTTGCTCTTTTGCTGTTTCATATTCATCATTCTCATATTTTAAACAGCACATTAATCTTCCGCATAACCCCGAAATCTTTGTAGGATTCAAAGACAAATTTTGATCTTTCGCCATCTTAATCGAAACAGGCTCAAAATCCCCTAAAAATGTGGAGCAGCATAGCATTCTTCCACAGGGGCCGATTCCGCCAAGCATTTTCGCTTCGTCTCGCACCCCGATTTGTCGAAGTTCAATTCTCGTTTTAAAAATAGAGGCCAAATCTTTTACAAGCTCGCGAAAATCAATACGCCCGTCAGCAGTAAAGTAAAAAATGACTTTGTTGCGGTCAAATGTATACTCTACATCGACAAGCTTCATCTCTAAACCGTGTTCTTCTACTTTTTTTAAACAAATATCCATCGCTTCTTTTGCTGCCCTGTTGTTTTCCTGGACAATCATCCGATCCTTTTCATCAGCTTTCCGAATGACTTTCTTTAATGGAAGCACAATATCATGCTCTTCCACTTGTTTTTTGCTGACTACTACTTTTCCATATTCAATCCCTCTGATTGTTTCAACAATGACATAATCATCAAGCTGTATATCAAAACCATTTGGATCAAAATAATAAATTTTTCCCGCCTTTTTAAAGCGAACTCCTACAACATCATACAAGCTTATCCCTCCTGCAATGTTAAAACCAAATCTTCCATAAGAAGCTGCGGATTAACATTGAAATTTAACCGTTTTTTTGCATTCAAAATGGAGACGATTTGGTGTAAAACAGTTCGTTGGCCAAGCTTTAGCCCTTGCTGTTTTAACATTGGCAATATATCTAAATAAACAACGTCATCTTCATTTCCGATTTGAATTGATAATAAATCTTTATATAAAAATAGGAGAAAATCCAGTCCCATTTCCATTTGCTCTTTATCTGCAAAAAAAGGCACCCAATGATTATGAATAAAAAGCAATGCATGGTCGGGACGGGAGTCCAATACTTCATATAATTTTATCACTTTGGTTCTTGCTTCCGCAAACCAATCATCACGGCTAAGTGAAAATGCTTCTTCAATATTATTGGTAACTTGACTGACGAGGGCAGCTATATGACTTGGAGTTCCTTTTTTCTCAAGTTCCTGCTGAATCATTTTTGGGGGAATGGGTTGGAAGGTTAATATTTGGCATCTAGAAAGAATTGTCGGCAACACTCGATGAACTTGATTTGTTATTAATATTGCCATTGTTCCTTCCGTCGGTTCCTCCAAAAATTTCAATAAACTGTTGGCCGCATTGACAGTCATCTGGTCGCATCCAGATATGATATAAAGCTTCCGGTTCGATTCAACGCCCGTTTTTGCAAATTCCTTCTGCAATGCTTCTATTTGTTCTTTTTTGATTGATAAGCCATCAGGCTCTATAAAGTGAAGATCAGGATGATTTCCGCTCTCAACTCTCTTGCAGTTTGAACATTGTCCGCACGGTTTATAATTTTTCTCCAAATGCTCGCAAAAATAACTTTTTGCAGTTAAAAAAGCAGCATCCTTTTTTCCTGTGCCCTTTTTCCCTTGAAATAAATAGGCGTGGGCCAATCTATTTTTCTTAAAAGAATTTTGTATTATTTTCAATACTTTTGGCTGAAGTTTTTCGAGTTCTTCCCATGTTTTCATTTATTGTACCACTCACTTACGTATATAAATTCACGATCAGCCCTTTTATTTCCCCTATTTTCCCTAAAATGTTTACGGCATCTTTTTCTTTATTTAAAATTTCTTCGGTCAATTCCACCAGCTTTTGGTCAATTTGGGAAACGATTTTTAAATTCCGTCTGTTCCCATAAAAATCCCAGCTCTTTGATTCTTTGACACCCATTCCGAATTCAATCGTTTCACGAATAAGCCGCTTTACTAATCTTTTAAACTTAGACAAATCATACATATTTCTCGATTTACTTAGACGTTCTCCGGCTTCCTCCAGTTCATTTAAAAGCTGTTTCCATTGTTCTTCATGGAGCTTGGATTCATGCTTTTCAACCATTTGAGAAAATATTTTAGATCTGTTTTGTGTTCCGTTCTGTTCAATTGTTTGTTTAGGCAGTATTGTTCTTAAATCTTCATTTACTTTCATTTGCTCTCACCTTTAAAATTGATGAAATTGTTCAACTGGAAGGACAAAAACAGTTGCACCGCCAACCTCAATTTCAAGCGGATAGGGAACGTAAGAGTCGGTATTCCCGCCTATCGGTGAAACTGGAGCAACAAGCTGTTGGCGAGATTGGCAGTTCGCTTTAATGATATCGAGCGCTTTTTGCACACGAATGTCTTCTGTTCCAATAATAAAAGTAGTGTTGCCGGACTTTAAAAATCCCCCGGTGCTTGCAAGCTTTGTCACACGAAAGTTATGTTCCGTCAGGGCTTTTAATAAGCGGTTGCTATCTTGATCCTGGACAACAGCCATAATCAATTTCATACGGAAAAGCCTCCTTATTAATAAAAACGGAAAAGCAGGACATCTTGCCAGGACATTTTGCAGCGAATATCAATTTTTCTTCATTATATCAAGCTTGAGAACGATATGACTACAATGTTTCCTTCCAAAATAAGTCCAATGCACTCTCCGCTTCAAAAAAAACTTTTTCTAAAGGCTGATCTGCATTGATCACTTTTATTCTATTCGGAAACATTTCAATGATTTTCTTGTATCCTTCATAAACCTTTTGATGGAAATCCAATTTTTCCAAGTCAAGTCGATTGATTTCTCGATTTTGATTGCTAGTTATTCTTGCTAATCCTTTTTCCGGCAAAATATCAAAAAACAGCGTAAGATTGGGCATCATGCCGGTTATTGCAAATTGATTTATTTCAAGCACCTCTTGAATCCCGAGACCTCTTGCATACCCTTGATAGGCTAAAGAACTGTCAACGAATCGATCGCAAAGTACAATTTTTCCTTTATGAAGAGCGGGAATTACTTTTTCGACTAAATGCTGTCTTCTCGCGGCAGCATAAAGAAGCGCCTCGGTCCTTGCATCCATCTCTGTATGTTCTTTATGAAGAATAATTTCCCGAATTTTCTCGCTGATGACAATACCGCCTGGCTCGCGCGTCACGACAACGTCTTTTCCTTCTTTTTCTAACTTTTTTTCAAGCTTTTTAATAATTGTCGTTTTCCCCGCTCCTTCAGGTCCTTCAAACGTAATAAAAATTCCTTTCATTAAGATCACCTTTTCTTGAAAATAGAAATAAGGCCTTCTGCTAATTTCTTTCCTCCTTGAAAATTAGCACGCAGCTTCATTAACCTTTTCAACGCTTCAATTTGATTTTTTGTAATTTTTTCTCCCCTCATCAAAAACGGTATTCCCGGCGGATAAGGAATAATCATTTCAGCAGAGATCTCTCCTATCGCTTCTTCTAATGATACAAATGTTTTTGTA
>NZ_CP150188.1:0-32500 GCF_037965805.1 Aeribacillus sp. FSL K6-3256 | reverse complement strand
TGTTACGACTTCACCCCAATCATTTGTCCCACCTTCGGCGGCTGGCTCCCGTAAGGGTTACCCCACCGACTTCGGGTGTTACAAACTCTCGTGGTGTGACGGGCGGTGTGTACAAGACCCGGGAACGTATTCACCGCGGCATGCTGATCCGCGATTACTAGCGATTCCGGCTTCATGCAGGCGAGTTGCAGCCTGCAATCCGAACTGAGAGTGGTTTTTTGGGATTCGCTCCACCTCGCGGTTTCGCTGCCCTTTGTACCACCCATTGTAGCACGTGTGTAGCCCAGGTCATAAGGGGCATGATGATTTGACGTCATCCCCACCTTCCTCCGACTTTTAGCCGGCAGTCACCTTAGAGTGCCCAACTGAATGCTGGCAACTAAGGTCAAGGGTTGCGCTCGTTGCGGGACTTAACCCAACATCTCACGACACGAGCTGACGACAACCATGCACCACCTGTCACCCTGTCCCCGAAAGGGGAACGCCCTATCTCTAGGGTTGTCAGGGGATGTCAAGACCTGGTAAGGTTCTTCGCGTTGCTTCGAATTAAACCACATGCTCCACCGCTTGTGCGGGTCCCCGTCAATTCCTTTGAGTTTCAGCCTTGCGGCCGTACTCCCCAGGCGGAGTGCTTAATGCGTTTGCTGCAGCACTAAAGGGTGGATACCCTCTAACACTTAGCACTCATCGTTTACGGCGTGGACTACCAGGGTATCTAATCCTGTTCGCTCCCCACGCTTTCGCGCCTCAGCGTCAGTTACAGGCCAGAGAGCCGCCTTCGCCACTGGTGTTCCTCCACATCTCTACGCATTTCACCGCTACACGTGGAATTCCGCTCCCCTCTCCTGCACTCAAGTTCCCCAGTTTCCAATGGCCGCTCGCGGTTGAGCCGCGAGATTTCACATCAGACTTAAGGAACCGCCTGCGCGCGCTTTACGCCCAATAATTCCGGACAACGCTTGCCACCTACGTATTACCGCGGCTGCTGGCACGTAGTTAGCCGTGGCTTCCTCGTCAGGTACCGTCAAGGTACCGCCCTGTTCGAACGGTACTTGTTCTTCCCTGACAACAGAGCTTTACGATCCGAAGACCTTCTTCGCTCACGCGGCGTTGCTCCGTCAGACTTTCGTCCATTGCGGAAGATTCCCTACTGCTGCCTCCCGTAGGAGTCTGGGCCGTGTCTCAGTCCCAGTGTGGCCGGTCACCCTCTCAGGTCGGCTACGCATCGTCGCCTTGGTGAGCCGTTACCTCACCAACTAGCTAATGCGCCGCGGGCCCATCCTGCAGTGACAGCTAAAAGCCGCCTTTCAACCGAAAACCATGCGGTTTTCGGTGTTATCCGGTATTAGCTCCGGTTTCCCGAAGTTATCCCAGTCTGCAGGGCAGGTTGCCCACGTGTTACTCACCCGTCCGCCGCTAACCTAAAGGAGCAAGCTCCCTTCGGTCCGCTCGACTTGCATGTATTAGGCACGCCGCCAGCGTTCGTCCTGAGCCAGGATCAAACTCTCCAAAAAAAGTTTGTCAAAAGTTTGTCACCAAATGCTCTTTTAGAATCAACAGGCACGCTTTTCGTTTTGTTCAGTTTTCAAGGATCAATCAGGATTTCTATTTTATCAATCAAAAATTCATTTGTCAATGTTTTTTTATTTTGTATCTTAGCGACGAATACTATTTTACCATGATTGTTTATAATGTCAACACTTTTTTTGAAAATAAAAACACCCGCCTGTATACAGGTGTTTTTCAAGGGATAATCACCATTTTAATAATTACTAAAGCAGCTAATCCGGGGAGCCCCAATAAACCTGCAATAGATGATGTAACAATATTAATGGGCACGTGCAGACCGAAACTCGTCCCAAAAGAATTAACAAAAAAAAGTAGCAAGGCCCCGATCACAATTTTTATAAAAATACTCCCTATCCATTTCACCGGTTTCAAAGAAGCACCAGCAAGAAGCAGAAGGAATAAAAGCCCTAAAATGCAAATGATCATAATATAAGGCTCCATTATATAAAACCCACCTTCCTGTTTATTTCGGCTTTACTTTAACAATATGAAAGATTTCATATTGTTTAGAACTAAGAAAACAACAAACAGGAATGTGGCTGCTTCCTTCTACCTACTTTTCCATCTTGATATTTCTCTTTTTGGCTTCTTTTAAAAGAAATAAATATTTTGCTTCTGCTAATTTTAAACTGCTAAGCACCTCAGGTGAAGGATCAAAGCTTTTTTCCACTAAACGCTTTTGATACTCCCAATGTTCCTTCAGCTCAATTAAATCTTGAAGAAGCAGCTGATCGAATTCTCTTCTCAACCATTGCTTTCGCCGAATAAACATGTCTGGCAAACTCCTTTTCTCTTCAAATCTCTCGTCTTCCCTCCAGCGCTTTTGAAAGTGTGACTTCGTCCGCGTATTCTAAATCACCGCCAACAGGCAGTCCATGAGCAATTCTTGTGATTTTTATGCCTGTAGGCTTTAAAAGGCGAGAGATATACATTGCTGTCGCTTCTCCCTCAATGTTCGGATTTGTTGCTAAAATTACTTCTTGAATTTCATCATTTTGCAGACGTTTTAGCAAATCAGGGATATTAATATCTTCAGGACCAATCCCGTCCATTGGCGAAATGGCGCCATGCAGAACATGATATAGACCGTTATATTCTTTCATTTTTTCCATTGCAATGACGTCTTTCGGGTCTTGAACCACACATATTATGCTTCTGTCGCGGCGCTCATCTTTGCAAAGATAACATGGATCTTCATCTGTAATATGACCGCAAATCGAGCAATATGATAAATTTCGTTTTGCATTGACAAGCGCTTTCGCGAAATCCAATACTGTTTCTTCCTTCATATTTAAAACAAAAAAGGCCAGACGAACGGCCGTTTTCGGACCGATTCCTGGCAGCTTCATAAAGCTATCAATAAGTTTTGATATCGGTTCTGGATATTGCATCGAATAGATCCTCCTAGAACAAGCCAGGCAAATTCATACCTTTAGTAAATCTTCCCATCGTTTCGCTTGTTAACTCATCCACTTTGCGAAGAGCATCGTTTGTTGCTGCCAATACCAAATCTTGAAGCATTTCAATATCTTCAGGATCTACAACATCTTCATTGATTTTCACTTCTAAAATTTCCTTATGTCCGTTTGCAACAACCGTGACCATACCGCCGCCAGCAGTTCCCTCCACTTTTTTTTCAGCAAGCTCCTCCTGAGCCTTTTGCATCTCCTTTTGCATTTTTTGCATTTGCTTCATCATTTTTTGCATGTTTCCCATACCGCCTCGCATCATCATATTATCTCCTCCATAAGCATTTATTTACTCTTTTATTTCAATCAGATCCGTGCCAACTAATTTTTTTGCTTCGGCAATAAGCGGATCTTCGTCTTCATGCTCCTGTTGATGTGCATCGTCTGATCGTTGATTGCGCAAATAATCCTCCCTTATTTTACCCCATTCTTTCTCCGGAACGCCAATCATCTCCATTTGACGTCCAATGAGTCCTTGTAAAATCGTTTGGAGGTTTGTTAATACATGATTTTGATTTTCCGCCACCATTTTACAATGGATTTCATATTTAAATTTTAGCACAAAAGCATATTCGCAAGCAGCAACTGGCTCACTTTCATTTAAAAGGGCTGCATGCGACACTTTATTTTGCTGCTTTAGCGTTGTTAACAGATCTCCCCATCGGCTTTTCACTAAATCCAAATCTTTTCGAGTAGCATTTCTCAAAATATCATAAATGCGGTCAACAGGCGTTTTATAACCGCTTTGAATTGTTTTTTGTACTTTTGCTTCTTGTTTAACAGGCGACTGTTCTTGAACTCCATGCTGAACTAATGAAGATATTGTGCGTTCAAGTTCCTGTATTCGATTAAGAAGTTCTTCATAATGAACTGAAGGCGGCTGCACGCGCTCAGTTTGACATAATTTCACAATCGCTACTTCTACAAAAATACGGGGATGATTCGTCCATTTCATCTCCTGCTGGCTTTGATTCAAAACTTCAATCGTCTCATAAATTTGCTCAATAGGAATTTGTTCGCACAATGAAACGAACGCATCGTCTATTGCGACTCGTTCCATTACTTCCTCTAAGTTTGGAGCCGATTTATATAATAACATGTCGCGATAGTAATAAATGAGATCTTCAATTAATTTTAAAGGATCTTTCCCTTGATCCAACCATTCGTGGATAGTTTTTAAAGCTTCCGTAACGTTGTTCTCAAAAATAAATCGGACCAAATTTGCGAGCATCTTATGAGAAACCGATCCAGTTATAAATAATACATCCTCCAATGTGACTTTATCATCGCTAAAAGAGATGGCTTGGTCCAACAGACTCAGTGCATCTCGCATCCCACCATCAGCCGAGCTCGCAATAACCTTTAACGCTTCCTCTTCAACCTTGATCGATTGATTTTCCACAATTTCCTTCATGCGACGTACGATGGATTGAACAGAAATACGCCGGAAATCAAAGCGTTGACATCTCGAAATAATGGTAAGCGGAATTTTATGAGGTTCAGTTGTAGCCAAAATAAAAATCACATGTTTTGGAGGTTCTTCAAGCGTTTTTAATAAAGCATTAAATGCTCCGATTGAAAGCATATGAACTTCATCAATAATATATACTTTATATTTGACCGCCGCAGGTGCAAATTTGACTTTATCGCGAATATCGCGAATTTCATCTACTCCATTATTAGAAGCTGCATCAATTTCAATAACGTCCGAAATCGATCCTTCCGTGATTCCTTTACATGCAGGACACTCATTACAAGGCTCTGCAATTGGTGCTTGTTGGCAGTTGACCGCTTTCGCAAATATTTTTGCAGCGCTTGTTTTACCTGTTCCTCTAGGACCTGTGAAAAGATAAGCATGCGAAAATTTATTTTGTAAAAGGGCATTTTGCAATGTTTTCGTGACGTGTTCTTGTCCCACGACATCACGAAACTGCTGTGGCCTCCATGCTCGGTATAAAGCCTGATAACTCAAGTAACGCCCTCCCCTTTATACAGTAATCTTTCATTTATTATACCTGATTGTTTAAACGAATGTAAGTTTTCCATAAGAAGGATAAAAAACTTATGAAAAAAAATAAAACCGATCTCTGTAAAAGCGTCTCCAGTTAAATAGACAGCACATGTAGACAGCCTGAGACCGATATTCATTAGGACTTTAAGCTGTTTCTCTTTTGAAGCCGTTGATAGTTATATTGCATAATGCATCCTTCATCTTTTCGGACGTGCGGAAAAAGTATGGATGAGACTTGAAATGGGACGGCGTATTCTGTATGGTTTTAGCCGCTAAGGATACTTTTGTTTCAAGAGCTTCTGGGGAATTTTAAGGTCTTCCTAATATTTTCTACATTTCTTTCTGCTTAAAGTGTTTTCCCCATCATGCATCAATCCATATTTTAAACCAATGTCCTCATTACATTTTTTAAGCTTTACATCATACGCTGTTCATACTTCTCTCATCGAAAAAATCCCCTTATAGTTGACAGACTTTTCTTTTTCTGCCTACTATAAGGGGATCTTATTGTTTGATATAATAACTGCCGTGCACCTTCTGTCGATTAGCAACCCTAGGCGTTACTCAAGCAGTTAGCTCAGTTCAGGCAACCCTGCGGCACATGAGAGCTTCCACTTAATGCTGCTTCCTTCCGGACCTGACATGGTTCATGGATTCTCATTGCACAGGACCCAAACGTCAACACCACTTACTTGAGGCAGACCCTAAAATATACTAACCTCGAGAAGGAATTCGGCCTCGCTAGAGCGGATTGCGAGTACAGGGCACCGCTACCTCCCCGCTTAGCACGGCAAAGTTTAAACCGATTTTCACTTTGCGCCGTTTAAGGACGCAAATTTAGTATATATGTTTTTTCGAGAAAATGCAACGCTTCCCAATATGTTAAAAAATTCAATTGTTTTTATTTTTCATTTTCAACCGTTTTTTCTCTTCCCGCAACTTTTGAAAAAAACAGGTTAACATTTCACTGCATTGCTCCTGCTTCACGCCTGAAATTACTTCTGTTTGATGATTGAAACGAGGTTCATTTAATAAATTCATTAACGTTCCTGCACAACCAGCCTTCGGATCGAAAGCGCCGAAAACTACACGTTCAATTCTTGACATTACAATCGCTCCTGCACACATTGGACATGGCTCAAGCGTCACATATAGCGTCGAGTTCTCGAGTCTCCACGTTCGAAGCTTCCTGCACGCCTCATCAATTGCCAATATTTCCGCATGAGCGATTGACCTCTGCTCGGTTTCCCTCAAATTATGAGCTTTTGCAACCACTACATCATCTACAACAAGCACAGCACCAATCGGAACCTCGCCAATCTTTTCCGCCTTCTTCGCCTCTTCAATTGCTAAAGTCATATAATATTCGTCTTTAGTCATTTTTTGCTCCTCATCCTATCGATATAATTTCATCTTAAAAAAAGTGCGGGTTCCTTTCAACCTTTTCCAAAAGCATGTTTTCTGCGATGAAAACATAAAATTTACAAACAGTTTTTACAGGAGGTCATGATTTTGCTAATTCATGTTGTTCAATCTGGGCAAACGCTTTATTCCATTGCACAAACATATGGAACATCTATAACAGCCATCGTTGAAGCAAATGAAATTCCTAATCCTGATCAGCTTGTTGTAGGTCAAGCAATTGTTATTCCAATCATCGGACAATTTTACACCGTTCAACGGGGAGACAGCCTTTGGAGCATTTCAAGAAAATTTGGTACTTCTGTATTTGAGCTTGCAGCAGTAAATGGACTGAATATAAATCAATTATTGCCTATTGGCCTTCGATTATATATCCCAGAACGGCCTAAACGGCAAGCAGAATTTAATGTATATTTAGAACCGCTTGGTGCTCAAGTCAGCCAAAATCTCGAAGACAGCGCAAGAGAGACTGCCCCTTATTTAACCTACCTTACCCATTTTAGCTTTCAAGCACAACGTGACGGTTCTTTAAAAGAGCCACCGATTGGGAACTTGCAAACTATTGCTAATGAACAAAATTTAGTGTTTTCAATGGCTGTCACAAATTTGGAGAACAATCAATTTAGTGCAGAGTTAGGGCATATATTGCTGACAGACGATGATGTACAAACTAAATTTTTAAATAATATTATTGCCACAGCAAAAAAATATCAGTTTCGAGATATTCACTTTGATTTTGAATATTTGTTTCCTGCCGATCGGGAAGCCTATAATCAATTTTTGCGAAGGGCGAGAGACAGGATTCACAGTGAAGGGTGGTTCATTTCCTCTGCATTAGCCCCCAAAACAAGCGCAGAGCAAAAAGGACAATGGTACGAGGCCCACGACTATAAAGCACATGGAGAAATTATGGATTGGGTCGTCATTATGACATATGAATGGGGGTACAGCGGCGGACCGCCAATGGCTGTTTCTCCTATCGGCCCAGTCCGTGATGTACTCGAATATGCCGTTACGGAGATTCCTCCACAGAAAATTATGATGGGACAAAATTTATACGGTTATGACTGGACTCTTCCCTTTGTGCAAGGCGGGCCTTACGCAAAAGCGATAAGTCCGCAGCAGGCGATTCAGCTTGCATCAAAATACAATGCAGAAATCAAATTTGATGAAGAAGCCCAAGCCCCTACTTTTCGATATACGGATGAAAACCAAAAGGTTCATGAAGTTTGGTTTGAAGATGCCCGTTCCATACAAGCCAAATTCGATCTTGTAAAAGAGCTGCATTTGCGAGGTGTCAGCTATTGGAAACTAGGAATTTCGTTTCCGCAAAATTGGCTGTTGATTATCGATAATTTTCAAGTCGTAAAAAAATAAATACTTCTTTATAAACAACTATTGATCAAATGATCTTAAATATGAGGAATTTCTGTTTTGTTTTTCAAAAAAATAAAAGAGGCGCCTAATAAGTTGCTTTTCAGCTTATAGACGCCCCTTTAACGTTTATATCGATGATTTTTGTTTTCCATGAGGATTAGCCATTTTGTTTTAAAAAATAAAAAATTCGTTACAGCCCGTAACGAATTTAGCCAATCTCCAATTTATGCGCACTCGGTAAATAATGGCGGAGGAGGAGGGATTCGAACCCCCGCGCGGTTTGACCCGCCTCTCGGTTTTCAAGACCGACCCCTTCAGCCAGACTTGGGTACTCCTCCATATGACATGGACTAATATAGCACAGTATAAAATGTATGTCAATAAACTCATAAAAGTTATCAAATAATTTTTTTCCTTAAACGCTTCTTTACAAAGAAGCTTATTTTTTTAAATAGAAAAAATTAAAAAATTCGAAAAAAATCGATTGTATTTCATTCATCATGTTATAAACTTGTATTGCAAGTTAATTTAAAGCGCTCACAAATGGACACTAGTTTTTTCGGGACATGAACAAAGGCATCTTTTCCCCGCAATCGGCTGCTATCTTTGCATTGATTTGCCGCGCTTTTAAAACAGCATGTATAAAAACAACTGAAGCCTAGTGCAAAACGTAAATCCCTTAAAAAATCAGAGTGAGAAGCTTGCGGATGACTAGAGGAGGACGGAGAAAAATATGTATGATTATGTAATTGTCGGTGGAGGAATAGTCGGCTTATCCACTGCATTGGCAATATATGAACAACACCCAAACGCAAAAGTGGCAATAATCGAAAAAGAAAATAAAGTTGCCTCCCATCAAACGGGTCATAACAGCGGGGTGATCCATTCCGGTATATATTACAAGCCCGGGAGCTATAAGGCGCAGCTTGCGAAAAAAGGTAATCAGGCAATGATCATGTTTTGCCAAAAATACGATATCCCTTATGAAGTCTGCGGCAAAGTAATCGTTGCCAGCGATGAACATGAGCGGGAGGAGCTTGAGAAGCTGTTCCAACGCGGATTAAAAAACGGCCTCAATATCCGGAAAATTTCAAAGGAGGAGCTTCATGAATTTGAACCTTATGTGAATGGAATAGAAGCCATTCATGTTCCATCAACAGGTATTGTAAATTTCCGTCTTGTTAGTGAACGGATGGTAGATTTAATCCTCGAAAAGGGCGGGGAGATCTTTTTAAACGAAAAAGTAGAAGTGATTCATGAAAAAAAACAAGAAGTTATCGTTGAAACAGCAAACAAAACCTTTCAAAGCCGATTTTTTATAAATTGTGCAGGACTTAACAGCGATCGTATTGCTAAAATAGCAAATCTGTATACGGATGTGAAAATTGTTCCATTCCGTGGAGAATATTATATGTTAAATCCGCAAAAATCATATTTAGTTAAAAACTTAATCTATCCTGTACCAAATCCTAATTTTCCATTTTTAGGCGTTCACTTTACTAGAATGATTGACGGATCTATAGATATAGGTCCAAATGCTGTTTTAAGCTTGAAAAGAGAAGGGTATAAAAAAAGCGACGCAAATATGAAAGATTTGTTTGAAGTATTAACGTTCCCCGGTTTTTGGAAATTAGCAGGTCAATATATGAAAGAAGGACTCGAAGAAATGATTCGATCGATGTCAAAGAAAAAGTTTGTCGAAAATGTTCAAAAACTCATGCCCGATATTACAGAAGAAGATTTGCTGCCTGGACCATCTGGTGTCCGAGCTCAAGCTTTAAGTAAAGACGGGGCTTTAATCGATGATTTTTATATTGTACCAACGAAACGGTCCATTCATGTGCTGAACGCTCCATCACCTGCAGCGACAGCATCCATTGAAATAGGAAGAACAATTGCCAAACAAATGATACAACGGCAGCCTATATAAAATACATTTGTACATAAAAGGGGGATATGGAAGAACCCCTCCTACCCCCTTTCATTTTTTCTATTCAGTAAGAATTACTTTTTACTAATTACTGTTTTATTTCCCATATATGGACGCAGCACTTCCGGAATGACGACAGATCCGTCTTCTTGCTGGTAATTTTCCAAAATGGCTGCTACTGTACGACCTATTGCAAGCCCAGAACCATTTAACGTATGCACATGCTCAGGCTTTGCTTTCGGATCCCGTCGGAACCGTATATTCGCCCGGCGAGCCTGAAACGCTTCAAAGTTGCTGCAAGAAGAAATTTCACGATATGTTTGATAGCTTGGAAGCCATACTTCAAGATCATATTTTTTTGCTGCCGTAAAGCCTAAATCAGCTGTACACATGCTCATAACTCGATATGGAAGTCCTAACAGCTTCAATACGTTTTCAGCATGACTTGTTAATTTTTCTAATTCCTCATAAGAATCTTCAGGCTTTACAATTTTCACAAGCTCCACTTTGTTAAATTGATGCTGGCGAATAAGGCCGCGCGTATCTCTTCCGGCCGCCCCTGCCTCAGAACGGAAGCAAGCGCTGTACGCTACATAATTGATTGGAAGCTGCTTCTCCTGTAAAATTTCATCACGGTGCAAATTTGTGACAGGAACTTCCGCTGTTGGTATTAAGAAATAATCCTCACCTTGAATTTTAAAAGCGTCTTCCTCAAACTTCGGAAGCTGTCCTGTTCCGATCATGCTTGTACGGTTCACTATATACGGAGTCAAAACTTCCTCATAGCCATGTTCTTCAACGTGCAAATCTATCATAAAACTGATAAGCGCCCTTTCTAATCTTGCGCCCAAACCTTTATAAAATACAAAGCGGCTGCCGGTCACCTTGCCGGCTCTTTCAAAATCGAGAATTCCTAATTGGTCGGCAATTTCCCAATGAGGTTTTGGTTCAAAACGAAAGGTCGGGATTTCTCCCCATTTGCGGACTTCTACATTATCTTCCTCTGAATCGCCGACTGGAACGCTCTCATGCGGAATGTTTGGAATCGACAAAATCAAGGTTTCTAACTTTTCTTCAATCTCTTTTAATTCCTCATCAAGTGTTTTGATGCGTTCTCCTACTTGACGCATTTCTTGAATTAAATGATCTGTGTCTTTCTTTTCTCTTTTCAATTCGGCGATTTTAGAAGATACTTCATTTCTTTTGCTTTTTAATTCTTCCGTCGTAACAATTAGTTCACGACGCTTTTTATCCAAGTCAACAAATTGATCAAAATCAGTTAAATCCTCTCCACGGTGTTCAAGCTTCTTTTTTATTTCTTCAAAATTTGACCGTAAAAATTTCATATCAAGCATCATGGACACTCCTTTCGCTTTTATATTCAAAATAAAAACTCCCGTCCAAAAAGGGACGAGAGTATACCCGCGTTGCCACCCTGCTTGAAGGCATCAGCCTTCCACTTACAAAGGTAACGGTTTTTGCCGTAAATGCTTACTAACAAAAACTTGCATTCAGCATTTCACTCAAGGACGGATTCACAAGCGTTTTTCACTGGTTTCCACCAACCACCAGCTCTCTTAAGAAAAACAACTTGCTACTAGTTCCTCTCATTGCTTTGCATCTATTTATATTCATAAATTTACTATAAGTTTAGGGTTTGTTCAACTTTTTTATGCATGAACTTTCTCGTTTGATTCCTTCACCATATTTAAAAAATATTGCACAAATCGATGATCATCCGTCAATTCCGGATGGAATGAACATCCAAGAATGTGGCCTTGTCGAACAGCAACAATTCGATCCTCATGTTTTGCTAAAATTTCAACATTTTCTCCTGCTTCTACAATATGCGGAGCGCGAATAAACACACCTATAAAATCGTCCCCAACTCCTGCAATGGTTAATTCCGCTTCAAAACTTTCACGCTGGCGGCCGAAAGAATTCCGTTCAACGACCACATCCAATACACCAAGGTGCGGCTCATCTTGTCCAACAATTTGCTTCGCCAGCAAAATAAGACCAGCACATGTACCGAAAACAGGTTTTCCTCCCTTTATAAATTCTTTCAAAGGGTCCATCAACCCATACTTTTCAATCAATCTTCTCATTGTCGTGCTTTCGCCGCCTGGTAAAATAAGTCCATCGATATTTTGCAATTGTTCGGATTTTTTAATTTTTACGCCTTCTGCACCACAAGCTTCGATTGACTGAATATGCTCCCTCACAGCACCTTGGAGTGCCAAAACTCCTACTTTCATTTTGTATTCTCCTTTACCAACCACGTTCTTGCATACGATGTTCCGGAAGCAATGAAGAAATATCGATCCCTTTCATCGCAGTTCCAAGATCTTTCGATAAATGAGCGATTAATTCATAATCCTCATAGTGTGTGGTCGCTTCCACAATTGCCCGGGCATACTTTCCTGGATTTTCAGATTTAAAAATACCTGAGCCGACAAACACACCATCTGCACCAAGCTGCATCATCAACGCTGCGTCAGCAGGTGTTGCAACGCCGCCAGCAGCAAAATTCACGACAGGGAGTCGTCCTTCCTTTTTAATTTGTAGCAGCACTTCATACGGGGCTCCTAAATTTTTTGCTTCCGTCATTAGCTCATCTTCGCTCATGCCGACAATTTTCCGAACCTGTGCATTCACTTTCCGCATGTGACGAACTGCTTCTACAATGTTGCCAGTTCCCGGTTCGCCCTTCGTTCTGAGCATGGAAGCACCTTCTCCAATTCGGCGAGCTGCTTCTCCTAAATCACGGCAGCCACAAACAAATGGAACCGTAAATTCCCGCTTATTTATATGAAACTCTTCATCAGCCGGTGTCAACACTTCACTTTCATCAATATAATCAACACCGAGCGCTTCTAATACTCGAGCTTCTACAATATGTCCAATACGGCATTTTGCCATTACTGGAATCGTAACCGCGTTCATGACCTCTTCAATAATCGTCGGATCAGCCATGCGGGCAACCCCGCCTGCCGCACGAATGTCAGCAGGAACTCTTTCCAGCGCCATGACGGCAACCGCACCTGCTTCTTCAGCAATTTTGGCCTGTTCTGCATTGACCACATCCATGATGACGCCGCCTTTTTGCATTTCGGCCATTCCCCTTTTTACTCGATCAGTACCTGTAATTGCCATTTCTATAGTTCCTCCTTAATGATACATTCAAATGCATACGTCTATTTTATCCTAATTTTTATAAAATTCCTATCAAATTTCAAGGATTTCTTTTATTTTAAATATAGTAAAAACCCCCAACAAAATGTTAGGAGTTATGCATTAAAACCAGCTTTTTACCATGTTTGCTGCTCCGTTCCATACATCACCAAAAAAACTACCAATGCCTCTCATTGATAATACAAACCAGTTAGCTTTTTCGACTTTTGTTTTTGTCACTACATCAACTTTCGCTTCGGATTCACCTGTTACAAATCCGTAATCCTGGCTGTTCCCTTTATATTCTACGGACATATACCCGACCTTGGCGCCCTTTTTAATTGGTGCAGTCAGCTCTCCGTTCGCAGTTAAAAGCTTTTTATCTAAAACATATTTCGGCTCATACTGGTCTTTTTCCCCACGTTTAATAGGGAGCTTTAAAGAATCTTTTGTTTCTATTTCTACTTTTTTCTCTTTTCCTTTTACAACAGATACAGTTGATTTATTTTTTATTTGATATTGCGCAGGAAATAATTCCTCAATGGAAAAATTGCTGAAAACATAGTCCATTAGTTTTCTAGTTTCACTAAAACGATGTACGTAATTGTTGCTCCCTTTACCTTTCGCATTCATAACAACTGTGATGATTCGCATTCCGTTCCGTTCGGCTGTTCCCGTAAAGCAGGAGCCCGCAAAATCGGTATATCCTGTTTTTAACCCGTCTACACCTTCTGTACCATAAACTAATCCAGGCAGCATCCAGTTCCAGTTTTCCATTTTAATCTCATCATCCGTACCTTCTCGAAAAGCTTTTCTCGTAATTTTGGCCGTTTCTAAAATCTCAGGATACTCCTTTAAAAGATGGTACGCAAGGCTGGCAACGTCTCTCGCAGACATTACATTTTCTTCTTCCTCACCTGTTCCTTCCGGATGCATCCCCATTAAGTCTCTATTGTTTAAACCTGTCGCATTTACAAACTTCGTATGCTTCAAGCCTAGTTCTTTCGCTTTTTCATTCATCATTTTCACAAAATTTGTTTCCGATCCACCGATCACTTCTGCCACTGCAATCGCCGCACCATTTGCAGAATAAATGGCCATTGCTTCATATAACTCTTTTATTGTATAACTTCCATCTTTTCTTAAAGGGACATTGGATAAACTGCGATTTTGGGAAATTTTGTAAACATAATCACTTGGACGATATGTTTGATCCCAAGAAACTTTCTTTTCATGGATCGCTTCCAGCAGCAAGTATTCAGTCATCATTTTTGTCATACTTGCAACTCCAAGAGTTTTATCAATATTTTTTCCGTACACAATTTTCCCTGTAGAGGCTTCAACGGCAATGGCTGCAGAGGCATTGATGCCCAATGGGTCATTTTCTTCAGCATTTATTTTGGGAGACAAAGGGGAAAATGCCGTCATCAATAAAAACGTGATGACGAGAGCCGAGATGAATTTTTTCGTGAAGTGCACCATGATTACCTCCATTTATTTGAAAATATCTATTTAAAAAAATAATTAATAGTTAACACAACAAAATTGATTTTAACATACATCTTATAAAAAAAATAGACAGAGTCTCTACTCTGTCTAAAAGTCGTAATTTTTTAAATAAGACTATTGAACTGTCAGTTGTTAAGAAATGGAATAATTAGGGGCCTCTTTTGTAATTTGAACATCATGCGGATGGCTTTCTCTTAATCCTGCACCAGTCATCCGGATAAATTGTGAATGCTCACGGAGCTCATATAAATTTTTTGCTCCGCAATATCCCATACCTGATCTCACACCGCCGACAAGTTGGTAAATTGTCTCTGCCAACGGTCCTTTATATGGGATGCGGCCTTCAATTCCTTCTGGAACAAATTTTTTGTTGTCTTCTTGGAAATAACGGTCTTTGCTACCTTTTTCCATCGCTGCAACTGAACCCATGCCGCGATATACTTTAAATCGACGCCCTTGGTAAATTTCTGTTTCTCCCGGGCTTTCAGATGTACCTGCAAGCAAACTTCCTAACATGACGGCATGTCCACCTGCAGCCAATGCTTTTACAATATCTCCTGAATATTTTATTCCGCCATCAGCAATGATAGCTACTCCGTGCTTTCTTGCTTCTGTCGCACAATCATATATGGCTGTAATTTGCGGCACCCCAACACCTGCTACCACACGAGTAGTACAAATGGAACCAGGGCCAATTCCAACCTTCACAATGTCTGCTCCAGCTTCTATGAGAGCTCTCGTTCCTTCAGCTGTTGCAACATTTCCTGCAATAATATTTAAATCTGGATAAGCATCACGAATTTTCCTTACTGTTTCTAAAACTCCTTTTGAATGTCCATGCGCCGTATCCACGACAATAACATCCACATTTGCTTCCACTAGTTTTTTAACGCGCAGCATCGTATCAGATGTTACACCTACTGCAGCGCCGACGATCAATCTTCCATGGGCATCTTTAGCTGAATTTGGAAACTCAATTACTTTTTCAATATCTTTAATCGTAATAAGGCCTTTTAATATGCCTTTATCATCTACAATCGGGAGCTTTTCAATTTTATATTTTTGCAAAACTTTTTCAGCTTCTTCCAATGTTGTGCCTACAGGAGCTGTAACTAGATTTTCTTTCGTCATCACTTCAGAAATTTTTGTAGAATAATCTTGTATAAAACGTAAATCTCTGTTTGTAATAATACCTACAAGCTTTTGTTCCTCTGCATTGTTCACAATCGGAACACCAGAAATCCGATATTTGCTCATTAAATGTTCCGCATCATATACTTGATGGTCCGGAGTAAGGAAAAACGGATCTGTAATAACACCGCGCTCAGAACGTTTTACTTTATCTACTTGCTCAGCTTGCTGTTCAATCGACATATTTTTATGGATAATGCCCAATCCTCCTTGGCGCGCCATAGCAATCGCCATTTCTGATTCGGTAACAGTATCCATTCCTGCGCTGATAATTGGAATATTCAATTTTAACGTCTTCGTGAGCTCAACACTTAAGTCCACATCACGCGGCAAAACCTCTGACTTGGCAGGAATTAACAAAACATCATCGAACGTTAAGCCTTCCTTTAAAAATTTTGATTCCCACATTATTAAAACCCCCTAATCACGGCAAAATATTATATGTAGATTAACAATTGCTAAAGATGCTGTCAAGAAATCCACAAAGAATTTAAATTTTTAGAATAGTTGTTATGGAGGGGTCTCATTGTCGATTTGGAATTTTTATTCATCATTTCACTCTGCTCAAACAGTCCAACGGCTGCTTACCAAACATTATCAAAAACTTAACGTGCATGAGCCTGAACAAACATCTTATCAAAACTGCTATACATTTATTTATTTTTTAAAACATGGAGAAAATTATTACAAAATGGCTGATACAGCCCCGATCATGATCAAACCGGTTTTAGCTTTTTACGGCATCAGCCAGCTGATAAAGGCACTGCTTCTGACAGTCGATGCTCGTTATCCTTCCTCTTCAGCTGTTTTATCCCATGGGGTATCAACAAGGAAACGAAAAAAACATAATTATAACTTTTTAAAAGATGAAGTTAAGGTGCAAAAAAATGGTTTATATCGCCATGCTGCCCTCAATCTTTTTCAATTAAATCACACGCCTGGAGAAAAATTTTCCATGGATTCCCTTTTGAAAAGAATCCCCGAATTAAGCGATCTATATCAGTTTCATTTACAAATCCCAACGACCATCCCAATTGAGACAAATGACACATTCATCATTGTACATAAAGAAATAGCAAATCGTTACTGTATTACCTCTAAGCGTCTTGCTGAGATTTTACAAAGCCAGCTTCATTGGATGCTTTCAAACGAAGATGTAGATTCACTTTATTTTTCCCATTCAGCCGAATTTCACTATTTATGGAAATCCTCCTATTTATTCAACTTTTATAATAAACAATATTATCTGCCGGCTGCGAAAGAAGATATAAAATTAATGCCGGAAATATTAATCCACTACCTTGTGCTTTATAACTTAAGCATGATTTCCCGATATGAAACCGAATGGCTGTATGATCTTATGTATAACCATCATAGTGATGATTACGTTTTTATTCATCAATTTATGGAAATCACATTAAAAAAAATTCCTTGGTTAACCTTAATGTATTTAAACCATATTTTCAATGGATAAAAGCAGCCAACGGTAGTTGTGCTGCTTCTTTAACAAAAATATGATTATATACAAAAAAAGCAGCTGTTTTGCTGCTTTTTGTTTTTGCCTGGCAGCGTCCTACTCTCGCAAGGGACAAACCCTCACTACCATCGGCGCTGAAGAGCTTAACTTCCGTGTTCGGGATGGGAACGGGTGTGACCTCTTCGCCATTGCCACCAAGCAATTTTTTTCTATTCATTGTTCCATTCAGTTCGATGGACAACTACTATTATAACTTTTTGATCGCAGTTGTCAACACTTTTTTGAATATCATTCTTTCAAAACTAGATAACGGTTCCTTCACGAATAGATGCTCCTACTTGGTTAAGTCCTCGATCGATTAGTATCCGTCAGCTCCACGTGTCACCACGCTTCCACCTCGGACCTATCTACCTCGTCATCTTCAAGGGATCTTACTCGCTTTTCGCGATGGGAAATCTCATCTTGAGGGGGGCTTCACGCTTAGATGCTTTCAGCGCTTATCCCTTCCGCACATAGCTACCCAGCGGTGCCCCTGGCGGGACAACTGGTACACCAGCGGTGCGTCCATCCCGGTCCTCTCGTACTAAGGACAGCTCCTCTCAAATTTCCTGCGCCCGCGACGGATAGGGACCGAACTGTCTCACGACGTTCTGAACCCAGCTCGCGTACCGCTTTAATGGGCGAACAGCCCAACCCTTGGGACCGACTACAGCCCCAGGATGCGATGAGCCGACATCGAGGTGCCAAACCTCCCCGTCGATGTGGACTCTTGGGGGAGATCAGCCTGTTATCCCCGGGGTAGCTTTTATCCGTTGAGCGATGGCCCTTCCATGCGGAACCACCGGATCACTAAGCCCGACTTTCGTCCCTGCTCGACTTGTAGGTCTCGCAGTCAAGCTCCCTTCTGCCTTTGCACTCTCCGAATGATTTCCAACCATTCTGAGGGAACCTTTGGGCGCCTCCGTTACCTTTTAGGAGGCGACCGCCCCAGTCAAACTGCCCACCTGACACTGTCTCCCGCCCCGATCAGGGGCGCGGGTTAGAATGTCAGTACAGCCAGGGTAGTATCCCACCGTCGCCTCAGCGCAAGCTGGCGCTCACGCGTCTCTGGCTCCTACCTATCCTGTACAAGCTGTACCCACATTCAATATCAGGCTGCAGTAAAGCTCCACGGGGTCTTTCCGTCCTGTCGCGGGTAACCTGCATCTTCACAGGTACTATAATTTCACCGAGTCTCTCGTTGAGACAGTGCCCAGATCGTTACGCCTTTCGTGCGGGTCGGAACTTACCCGACAAGGAATTTCGCTACCTTAGGACCGTTATAGTTACGGCCGCCGTTTACTGGGGCTTCGGTTCGCACCTTCGCTTTTCGCTAAGCGCTCCCCTTAACCTTCCAGCACCGGGCAGGCGTCAGCCCCTATACTTCACCTTACGGTTTCGCAGAGACCTGTGTTTTTGCTAAACAGTCGCCTGGGCCTTTTCACTGCGGCTCATCATGGCTTATCACCTTGATGAGCACCCCTTCTCCCGAAGTTACGGGGTCATTTTGCCGAGTTCCTTAACGAGAGTTCTCTCGCTCACCTTAGGATTCTCTCCTCGCCTACCTGTGTCGGTTTGCGGTACGGGCACCTCTCACCTCGCTAGAGGCTTTTCTTGGCAGTGTGGAATCGGGAACTTCGGTACTTCCTTTCCCTCGCCATCACAGCTCAGCCTTCCGGCAAGCGGATTTGCCTGCTTGCCAGCCTAACTGCTTGGACGCGCACATCCAGCCGCGCGCTTGCCCTATCCTCCTGCGTCCCCCCATTGCTCAAACGGTGAGGAGGTGGTACAGGAATATCAACCTGTTGTCCATCACCTACGCCTTTCGGCCTCGGCTTAGGTCCCGACTAACCCTGAGCGGACGAGCCTTCCTCAGGAAACCTTAGGCTTTCGGCGGAGGGGATTCTCACCCCTCTTTCGCTACTCATACCGGCATTCTCACTTCTAAGCGCTCCACCGGTCCTTCCGGTCCGGCTTCGATGCCCTTAGAACGCTCTCCTACCGCTGACACCAACGGTGTCAACCCGCAGCTTCGGTGATACGTTTAGCCCCGGTACATTTTCGGCGCAGAGCCACTCGACCAGTGAGCTATTACGCACTCTTTAAATGGTGGCTGCTTCTAAGCCAACATCCTGGTTGTCTAAGCAGCTCCACATCCTTTTCCACTTAACGTATACTTTGGGACCTTAGCTGGCGGTCTGGGCTGTTTCCCTTTTGACCACGGATCTTATCACTCGCAGTCTGACTCCCAAGGATAAGTCATTGGCATTCGGAGTTTGACTGAATTCGGTAACCCGATGGGGGCCCCTCGTCCAATCAGTGCTCTACCTCCAAGACTCTTCCCTTGAGGCTAGCCCTAAAGCTATTTCGGAGAGAACCAGCTATCTCCAAGTTCGATTGGCATTTCACCCCTACCCACACCTCATCCCCGCACTTTTCAACGTGCGTGGGTTCGGGCCTCCAGCAAGTGTTACCTTGCCTTCACCCTGGACATGGGTAGATCACCTGGTTTCGGGTCTGCGACCTCGTACTATTTCGCCCTCTTCAGACTCGCTTTCGCTGCGGCTCCGCCTTTCGGCTTAACCTTGCACGAAATCGCAACTCGCCGGTTCATTCTACAAAAGGCACGCCATCACCCGTTAATGGGCTCTGACTACTTGTAGGCACACGGTTTCAGGTTCTCTTTCACTCCCCTCCCGGGGTGCTTTTCACCTTTCCCTCACGGTACTGGTTCACTATCGGTCACTAGGGAGTATTTAGCCTTGGGAGATGGTCCTCCCTGCTTCCGACGGGATTTCACGTGTCCCGCCGTACTCAGGATCCACTCGGGAGGGAACGGAGTTTCGACTACAGGGTTGTTACCTTCTCTGACGGGCCTTTCCAGACCTCTTCGTCTACCCCGTTCCTTTGTCACTCCTTAATCGAGTGTCCTACAACCCCAAGAGGCACGCCTCTTGGTTTGGGCTGTTCCCGTTTCGCTCGCCGCTACTCAGGGAATCGCTGTTGCTTTCTCTTCCTCCGGGTACTTAGATGTTTCAGTTCCCCGGGTTGCCCTCCATACCCTATGGATTCAGGTATGGATACTGCCCCATTACGGGCAGTGGGTTCCCCCATTCGGACATCTCCGGATCGACGCTTACTTACAGCTCCCCGAAGCATTTCGGTGTTTGTCCCGTCCTTCATCGGCTCCTAGTGCCAAGGCATCCACCGTGCGCCCTTTCTAACTTAACCGTTTCTTCCTAACATGAGCGATCTATTCGTGAATGTCTTTCCGTTATCCAGTTTTCAAAGAACAATGCTTTTTCTTTCAATGAGCTCCCTTGCTGCTTGAGTTGCTTCGAGCCGGACATCCGATCCTTCGAATGGGCTCTCGCATAGGAGCAATGCTTCCAATATTCATCAAACTTATGGTGGAGCCTAGCGGGATCGAACCGCTGACCTCCTGCGTGCAAAGCAGGCGCTCTCCCAGCTGAGCTAAGGCCCCAGGATGGTCTTATTTATGGTGGGCCTGAGTGGACTTGAACCACCGACCTCACGCTTATCAGGCGTGCGCTCTAACCGGCTGAGCTACAGGCCCATCCTGTATTTTTTTATTCAGCTTCTATTCGCTGGGAAATCGACTTTGCGAATTCACCAGCAAACGGGGAAGGATGTGATCCTTCAAAACTAAACAAAACGGAAAAGCGCACCCTATTTCAATGTATATATCCTTAGAAAGGAGGTGATCCAGCCGCACCTTCCGATACGGCTACCTTGTTACGACTTCACCCCAATCATTTGTCCCACCTTCGGCGGCTGGCTCCCGTAAGGGTTACCCCACCGACTTCGGGTGTTACAAACTCTCGTGGTGTGACGGGCGGTGTGTACAAGACCCGGGAACGTATTCACCGCGGCATGCTGATCCGCGATTACTAGCGATTCCGGCTTCATGCAGGCGAGTTGCAGCCTGCAATCCGAACTGAGAGTGGTTTTTTGGGATTCGCTCCACCTCGCGGTTTCGCTGCCCTTTGTACCACCCATTGTAGCACGTGTGTAGCCCAGGTCATAAGGGGCATGATGATTTGACGTCATCCCCACCTTCCTCCGACTTTTAGCCGGCAGTCACCTTAGAGTGCCCAACTGAATGCTGGCAACTAAGGTCAAGGGTTGCGCTCGTTGCGGGACTTAACCCAACATCTCACGACACGAGCTGACGACAACCATGCACCACCTGTCACCCTGTCCCCGAAAGGGGAACGCCCTATCTCTAGGGTTGTCAGGGGATGTCAAGACCTGGTAAGGTTCTTCGCGTTGCTTCGAATTAAACCACATGCTCCACCGCTTGTGCGGGTCCCCGTCAATTCCTTTGAGTTTCAGCCTTGCGGCCGTACTCCCCAGGCGGAGTGCTTAATGCGTTTGCTGCAGCACTAAAGGGTGGATACCCTCTAACACTTAGCACTCATCGTTTACGGCGTGGACTACCAGGGTATCTAATCCTGTTCGCTCCCCACGCTTTCGCGCCTCAGCGTCAGTTACAGGCCAGAGAGCCGCCTTCGCCACTGGTGTTCCTCCACATCTCTACGCATTTCACCGCTACACGTGGAATTCCGCTCCCCTCTCCTGCACTCAAGTTCCCCAGTTTCCAATGGCCGCTCGCGGTTGAGCCGCGAGATTTCACATCAGACTTAAGGAACCGCCTGCGCGCGCTTTACGCCCAATAATTCCGGACAACGCTTGCCACCTACGTATTACCGCGGCTGCTGGCACGTAGTTAGCCGTGGCTTCCTCGTCAGGTACCGTCAAGGTACCGCCCTGTTCGAACGGTACTTGTTCTTCCCTGACAACAGAGCTTTACGATCCGAAGACCTTCTTCGCTCACGCGGCGTTGCTCCGTCAGACTTTCGTCCATTGCGGAAGATTCCCTACTGCTGCCTCCCGTAGGAGTCTGGGCCGTGTCTCAGTCCCAGTGTGGCCGGTCACCCTCTCAGGTCGGCTACGCATCGTCGCCTTGGTGAGCCGTTACCTCACCAACTAGCTAATGCGCCGCGGGCCCATCCTGCAGTGACAGCTAAAAGCCGCCTTTCAACCGAAAACCATGCGGTTTTCGGTGTTATCCGGTATTAGCTCCGGTTTCCCGAAGTTATCCCAGTCTGCAGGGCAGGTTGCCCACGTGTTACTCACCCGTCCGCCGCTAACCTAAAGGAGCAAGCTCCCTTCGGTCCGCTCGACTTGCATGTATTAGGCACGCCGCCAGCGTTCGTCCTGAGCCAGGATCAAACTCTCCAAAAAAAGTTTGTCACCAAATGCTCTTTTAGAATCAACAGGCACGCTTTTCGTTTTGTTCAGTTTTCAAAGATCATATATCAAAAACAGCGACTTTTACATTATAAAATCATACTTTATGGTTGTCAACACTTTTTTTATTTTAATTGCTGACTTCAGTGATTATAGCAGTTTCAATCGTTTTTGACAAGCATTATTTTATATCTTCGAAAAAACTAAAAAACCTTTATAATCGACAAATCCTTGCTCTTTTCCAAAGATATAATTTGATCGGAATCTTCTGCTTGTACCATCGGCTTTGTAACCAATTTTTCATTTATAAAAACGATTTTCCCATAAGCTCCATTAGAAAGCTTTACTGTTCGTCCTACCATATCTTTTATAAATATTTTTTTGAAAGCTTGAACAACCGATAAATCAAATTTTCCAAATTGGTCTTTTTCTATTTGATCCAATACGTGAAAAGGCGATTGTCCATTGCGATATGGACGAGGAGAAATCATTGCTTGATATGCGTCTGCAAACGAAATGATTTTGGCAAAAGGATGAATTTGAACGCCTTTAATTCCTAAAGGATAACCTGATCCATCAAATCGTTCATGATGCTGCAAGACTGCAACTTTCGCACCTTCTGTTAAAGCTGGTAAATCTTTTAATAATTTATAGCTGTGAATAGGATGTTCTCTAACCTCGAGGAACTCTTTTTCTGTCAGCGCTTCTTTTTTTGTTAAAATTGCCGGCGTAATTTTTGCCATCCCACAATCACTTAACAGACCTGCAAGAGCAATTTGATTTACTTCACCAGTTAAAAATCCCATTTTTTTTGCAATTAAAGCGCTTAATAAAGAGACAGAAACAGAATGATGGCAAATATAATTTTTTGCATCACATGTTGTATAAGTCTCCATTATTTTGCTTGGTTGATCAAACCCAGCTTTTAATACTGGGAGGAGTAATGTTCTAATTTTATAAATATCTACTGAAGCACCCGACTGCCAAGATAAAAAATACTTTTGGAGCTGTTCTACTGAATGTACAAAAATTTCTTCAAAAGCAGTTTTTGATGAACTTTCCGTTTTTTGAACGTCAGCCTCATTTTTTTGAGGTTGATCAGTGGAAATATCTTCTTTCGCTTCTTTTACTCCTGTAGTAGTAGAAGTCCGGACTTGAACTTCTTTAATTAAAAATGCACGAAAAAATTCAATATGTTCCTCATTAATAACAGTGCCTTTTTTCGCAATTGGTTTTGGTGACAAAGAATAAACATCTTCTGCTAAGACAAATCCCGGCTTCAATTTTTTGACATGAATCCGCAAATGAACCCCCCTCCTTTAAATAAAAATCAATTAGCACCCACTCATTTAAGAACGTAAATAAACCTAAAAACGAAAAATACCTTTTTTTCACAGGATAAAGATTAGGAAATATTCGTTTGATCTCCATAAATTAACAATACCACAGCTTTAAAAGCTGTGGTAGACCTAAAATTAGTACTTTTTCCTTCCGTTGGCAGAATATGTTTCAACAGATATCACCCTTTAAAAAAGAGCACTTTTTATTCTTCTTCCTGCTGTTCCTCTTGCTCTTCTTTTTCAACGAGCGCAACCGTTGAAACATGTTCATTTTCATCAAGTTTAATAAGCTTTACACCGACTGTATTACGTCCCATTGAAGAAATATCATTGACATCCATGCGAATCAGAACGCCGTTCCCAGTAATGATCATTAAATCTTCGTCACCGCGAACAGCTTTTACAGAAACTACCGATCCATTTTTAGGTGTAATGTTGCATGTTTTTAAACCTTTGCCGCCCCGGGTTTGGATTCGGTACTCGCTTTCGTGCGTACGTTTTCCGTACCCATTTTCAGTTACGACTAATACATCGACACCTGGGTCCAGCACTTCCATGCCGACAACTTCATCATTTTTTTCCAACGTAATTCCCTTTACGCCCGTAGCTGTGCGGCCCATTGACCGGACATCTTGTTCATGAAAACGAATTAACATTCCATTTTTTGTTCCAATTACAATATCTTTTGTACCATCTGTCAAATGTACGGAGATAAGCTCGTCCCCTTCGCGTAAGTGCAGCGCAATTAAACCGCTGTTACGTATATTGGAAAATTGAGAAAGCGGTGATCGTTTACATATTCCTTCTTTTGTCGCAAAAAATAAAAACCAATCATCAACAAATCCTGGAACAGGGATGATGGCATTGATCCATTCATCTTGGTCTATTTCCAATAAATTAATGATCGGAAGCCCTTTAGCTGTTCGTCCATATTCAGGGATTTCATATCCTTTTGCTCGATAAACTTTTCCTTTATTTGTAAAAAATAAAATAGTATCGTGTGTACAAGTTGTTAAAAGATGCTCAACAAAGTCGTCAGCATTAGTTCCCATTCCTTGAATGCCTCTTCCGCCACGCTTTTGACTGCGGTAAGTAGAAACAGGGAGGCGCTTAATATAGCCTTTATGGGTAAGCGTAATGACAATATTCTCTTTTGGAATCAAATCTTCGTCTTCAAAAGATTCTAAACCAGTTGCGATTATTTCTGTACGGCGTTCATCATTAAAACGCTCTTTTATTTCTTCCAATTCCTCGCGAATAATGTCTAAAACCTTTTCTTCGTTGGCTAATATACCTTTTAACTCTTCAATTAGCTTTATAAGCTCATTATATTCCTCTTCTATTTTTTCTCGTTCAAGGCCTGTCAGGCGCTGGAGCCGCATATCCAAGATGGCCTGTGCCTGCTTTTCCGTTAAGCTGAATTTTTCCATTAATCCTTCGCGGGCAATATCTGTTGTTTTGGAGCTTCGAATCAGGTTAATCACTTCATCGATATGATCTAATGCAATTCTTAACCCTTCCAAAATATGCGCTCGCGCTTCAGCCTTTCTTAATTCAAAAGCAGTACGTCTTCTAATAACGACTTTTTGATGATCTAAATAATGCTCTAAAATTTGTTTTAAATTTAATACTTTCGGTTCTCCGTCTACTAAAGCAAGCATATTAATTCCAAAGCTTGTTTGTAATGCCGTCTGTTTATATAAATTATTCAAAAGTACGTTGACATTTGCATCTCTCCGAACTTCGATGACAATGCGCATACCTTTTCTATCAGATTCATCTCTTAAATCGGAGATACCGTCAATTTTTTTCTCACGGACAAGCTCTGCAATCTTTTCAATAAGTTTTGCTTTATTTACTTGGTACGGAATCTCAGTCACTATAATTGCCTGTTTCCCGTTTTCTCTTTCTTCAATTTCAACCTTTGCCCGGAGCGTGATCGATCCTCGTCCGGTCTCATAAGCTTTTCGAATGCCGCTTTTCCCCATTATTTGTCCTGCCGTCGGAAAGTCCGGTCCAGGAATGATTTCCATTAGCTCTCCAATGGTGATGTCTGGATTTTTACTTAATGCCAGAACACCGTCGATTACTTCGCCGATTTGATGTGGAGGAATGTTGGTCGCCATTCCTACTGCAATTCCGGATGCGCCATTTACGAGCAAGTGCGGGAAACGGGAAGGAAGAACGACAGGCTCCTTTTCCGATCCGTCATAATTATCTTGATAATCAATGGTGTCTTTATTAATGTCACGCAAAAGTTCCATTGAAATTTTTGACATTCTCGCCTCTGTATAACGCATCGCAGCTGCGGCGTCTCCATCAACGGATCCAAAGTTTCCGTGACCATCCACCAGCATATAGCGATAGTTAAAATCTTGGGCCATTCTCACCATCGTCTCGTAAACAGCTGAATCTCCGTGTGGATGGTACTTACCGATCACATCTCCTACAATCCTTGCAGATTTTTTATACGGTTTATCCGGAGTCATGCCAAGGTCATGCATGGCATAAAGAATCCTCCGGTGAACAGGCTTAAGTCCGTCACGGACGTCAGGTAAGGCGCGCGACACGATGACGCTCATCGCATAATCGAGGAAGGATGAACGCATTTCTTGGCTTATATTGACTTCCTGTATTTGCGATTCTTTGTTTTCAGCCATTTTTTATTACCTCCGTAAAAAGCAATTCCCAAACCTCACTTAATGGAGAAATCAAAATGAGAATGGGGTGAACAAATCGATTAAATATCCAAATTTTTTACATAGCGTGCATTTTCTTCAATAAACTGGCGGCGAGGCTCAACTTTATCTCCCATTAAAATTTCAAACGTTTCATCCGCATCGATCGCATCCTGCAACGTTACTTGCAGCAGTGTTCTAGTTGACGGATTCATTGTTGTTTCCCAAAGCTGCTCAGCATTCATTTCTCCAAGTCCTTTGTAGCGTTGAATGCTTGGCTTCGGTTGGTTTGGAAGATTGGACAAAATTTTATTGAGTTGACGATCATTGTACGCATATTCAACCTTTTTGCCTTGTTGAATTCTATATAAAGGAGGCTGCGCAATATAAACATATCCTTTTTCAATAATTCCCCTCATGTACCGATAGAAAAAGGTAAGCAGCAATGTACGAATATGCGCTCCATCCACATCGGCATCCGTCATGATCACTACTTTATGGTATCTCGCCTTCGAAACATCGAAATCTTCGCCAATCCCTGTTCCAATGGCAGTGATTATAGCACGCACTTCATTGTTAGATAATATTTTGTCAAGACGTGCTTTCTCAACATTTAAAATTTTTCCTCTCAAGGGCAAAATAGCTTGGAAATGTCTGTCCCGTCCCTGCTTTGCAGAACCGCCGGCAGAATCACCCTCAACGACAAACAATTCTGAGATGGATGGATCTTTTGACGAACAATCTGCTAATTTCCCAGGCAAATTTGAAACTTCTAATGCGCTTTTTCTTCTCGTTAATTCCCTTGCTTTTTTGGCAGCTAAACGGGCTCTTGCCGCCATCAGACCTTTTTCCACAATTTTTTTGGCTGTTTGCGGATGCTCAAAAAGAAACGTTTCGAACATTTCCGAGAAAATGGAATCAGTAATTGTTCTTACTTCGGAATTCCCTAGCTTTGTTTTCGTTTGTCCCTCAAATTGAGGATTAGGATGTTTGACAGAAATGATCGCGGTTAACCCCTCACGAACATCTTCACCTGATAAATTTTGATCGTTTTCTTTAATAGATCCAGTTTTTCTAGCGTAATCATTAATGACGCGAGTTAAGGCAGTTTTAAAGCCGGATTCGTGAGTACCGCCCTCATAAGTGTGAATATTATTAGCAAAAGAGTAAATATTACTTGTATATCCATCATTGTATTGAAGAGCGATTTCTATTTTTATTCCATCTCTGTCTCCTTCAATGTAAATCGGTTCTTCATGAAGAACCTCTTTTGTACGGTTGAGATGCTTTACATAGGAGATAATGCCGCCTTCATAGTAATATAAATTTTGCCGTCCTTTTTCGTCCCGCTTATCTTCTAATGTAATCTTGATTCCGCGGTTTAAAAAGGCAAGTTCTCGCAAACGCGACGCTAACGTATCATAATCATATTCAGTTGTTTCTTTAAAAATTTCAGGATCAGGCTTGAAATGCACAATGGTTCCTGTCGTATCCGTTTTTCCGACAATTTTCAAATCTTCACAAGGGACACCTCGGCGATATT
Organism: Aeribacillus sp. FSL K6-3256; assembly: GCF_037965805.1. Lineage (NCBI taxonomy): Bacteria > Bacillati > Bacillota > Bacilli > Caryophanales > Bacillaceae > Aeribacillus > Aeribacillus sp. FSL K6-3256. Next base: position 4,497 of record NZ_CP150188.1, on the reverse strand, counting down.
TTTGATAGTAAATATTTCCATCACGATGAACAAATACCTCCAGTTCTGTTGACAGTGCATTCACAACTGAAGCTCCTACACCGTGGAGTCCACCAGAAACTTTATAGCCTCCGCCTCCGAATTTTCCTCCGGCATGAAGTACAGTCATGATGACTTCAACGGCTGGTCTTCCCATTTTTTCTTGTATTCCGACGGGTATTCCCCGCCCATTATCTTTTACTGTTATGCTATTGTCTTCTTCGATCGTCACATTTATTTCTGTACAAAAACCCGCTAAAGCCTCATCTATACTATTATCGACAATTTCCCAAACGAGATGATGAAGACCTTTGGAACTGGTAGATCCAATATACATTCCAGGTCTTTTTCGAACAGCTTCCAACCCTTCCAGCACTTGAATCTGGTTTTCATCATATGTTGTTTGTTCCTCATGATTTTGTTCCATCGCCACAATGATCACCTACACTTTTATAAACATAAAATCGATTGAATAGATAAAAAAATCTTTTATCCACAAAAAATCTAAATGGATTGATCCGCTTTTTTCAAAGTAATGACACGATCTATGCATGAGTAAAAAAACAAGCTGCAGATGTATCATGATCTGTTTCAAAAAAAAATAATTTATATTAATTGTCCGGAAGATACACGATAGATAGACGCTTCCTTCAAGGTTTTGTGATCAATTCCATCTACGCTTGTTGTTGTCACAAATGTTTGCACTTTCCCTTGAATGGCATTTAATAAATGAGATTGCCTAAAATCATCTAATTCTGATAAAACATCGTCCAACAATAATACAGGATAATCGCCAATCTCTTCATGGATCAAATCTATTTCGGCCAATTTCAGCGAAAGAGCTGTTGTGCGCTGCTGGCCTTGCGATCCGAATGTTTGAACATCCCGGCCGTTCACATAAAAAATAAGGTCATCTCTGTGGGGACCGGCTAACGTCGTTCCACGTTCTATTTCCTTTTCTCTTATTTTAGCAAACCTGTCATAGTATACTTCTACTATTTTCGACAAGTCTGCTTCTTCTGATACATCAACAGAAGGCTTATACTGAATTCTTAATTCCTCCATTCCCCTTGAAATGCTGGAATGAATCGGTTGTGCCCATTTTTCAAGCTGTTTAACAAACAAATATCTTTTTTTAATGATATTGCTCGCTGTCTCACACAGCTGAAGTGTAAGCACATCCAACATTTTTTCATCCGTCTGCTTTCTCGTTTGGAGAAGCTTTAAATAATGATTTCTCTGCTGAATGATTTTTTGATATTTGTTCAGTTGGTGCAAATAAACAGGAGAAACTTGTCCAATTTCCATATTGATAAAACGCCTGCGAATTTGCGGACTTCCTTTAACTAAATTCAAATCTTCCGGAGCAAACATAATCACATTGACGTGACCGACATATTCACTTAATTTTTTTTGTTCTAAATGATTTAATTTAGCTTTTTTCCCTTTGTTGGAAATAATTAATTCAACCGTAGAAAAACGATTTTGTTTTTCTATTCTCCCTTCTATTTTAGCATATTCCTTCTTCCATTGAATGAGCTCTTTATCATTGCTGGTTCGATGGGATTTCGCCATCGCCAAAACATAGATGCCCTCCATCATATTTGTTTTCCCTTGGGCATTTTCTCCAATTATCACATTGACTTTGTTTTCAAACTGTACATGAAGGGACTCATAATTACGGTAGTTCTTTAAACTGAATTCTTTTAAATACAATGAAGGTCACCAACTTCAGTTTTTTACAATAAAGGTTCCAATCTCTTTTACTTCTACGATGTCTCCGTCTCTTAATTTTCTTCCCCGGCGCTGTTCCCTCTCAGAATTTACGAGCACTTCATGCTCTTGCAGAAACCATTTTGCCATTCCGCCAGTTTGGATGACATCCGCTAATTTTAAAAATTGTCCGAGTGTAATATATTCACCTTTAATTTGAATCATACGCTTCATCTGAATTTCATCCGCTTTCTCAAAATAGTCTCTAACTTTTTATTTTACTAAATATTTCCCAATTCGAAAAGAAAGCTACTAGCTTTTTTGATTACTAGTAGCTTTCATTTTTATTTCCAGTACTTCAAAATAGAGGAATTTATCATAAAGAACCGGTGACAGCTGTTTAATATGTTCGGACAGGAAGAATCAGCTGCAAAACTGTTTCATCTTCGGGAACACGAATTAAAAACGGCCTCATCGCCCCCGTAAAGCTGATGCGAATTTCTGATCCTTCCACAGCTTTTAATGCATCTATCATATATTTTGCACTAAAGGAGATTTTTAAATCTTCTCCTTGTACATTTTTGGCATGAATTTCTTCAACAACCTTCCCAATCTCCGGTGAATTCGACAAGATTTCAACCTTCCCGTTAGGCAATGTTGTCAACTTGACGACATTATTCCGTCCTTCTCTTGCAAGAAGAGATGCGCGGTCTATTGCTTGTAAAAATTCTTTTGCATCAAGAATGATATCCGTTTTACTTTCCAATGGAATAAGCCTGCTCGTATCAGGGTAATTTCCATCTAAGAGGCGTGAAAAGAATAATATGTTTTTCGTCTTAAACAAAACTTGATTTTCTGTAATGACAATCTCGACAAGATCATCGTTTTCATCAAGAATTTTATTCAGCTCATTTAAGCTTTTTCCCGGAATAACGACATTATGCGCTTCAGAAATATTGGTTTCCACTTTTGCTTTCCGTAAAGCTAATCGATGGCTGTCCGTTGCAATACATGTTAATTCGCCATTTTCTAAACGCCAGTTTACACCGGTTAAAATTGGTCTTGTTTCTGAAACCGAAACAGCAAAAACTGTTTGTCGAATTAAGGTTTTTAATAGATCTGATGGAATTTTAAAAACGTTTTGCTCCTCAATTTCCGGCAATCTTGGATATTCTTCTGCATCCAAACCATGCAGATTAAATTCCGCACTTCCTGATCGAATAATAGTTAGAAAGTGGTTTTCCACTTTCATTTCCACTTTATCCTGCGGAAGCTTCCTCACAATATCACTAAAAAAACGAGCTTGCAAAACAATGCTTCCGGGCTCGATGATTTCCGCATGAATCGTTCCATTTTCTTCTGCAGGTATAAAGGACTCAATCGAAATGTCTGAATCACTGCCTGTTAATGAAATGCCATCTTCTGTTGCGACAATTTTTATTCCGGTCAATATAGGAATGGTTGTTCTAGAGGAGACGGCCTTCATGACATCTTGGACGCTTTCAACAAGCTTATTTTTTTGGACGATAACTTGCATGTAAATCCTCCTTCTAAGGCTGCACTGCCATCTATCAAATACATTTTATATTATTATTTTTTAATTAAAAAATATAGTATAAGTAGTAATAGGGCTTGTGGATATGTTGATAACAATGTTAATGAAAGGAAGCACAGTCTATCCACATGTGGATAAACTGTGCATGCCAATGTCAAAGTTATTCACAATGTCCTCAACTAATGATAATGAATGGAATGCTTTAACTGTTCTTTTATTTCATTTATTTGATTTTGCAGCTGTGGGTCTTCTTCTAATAGCTTTGAAATTTTTTCATGAGCATGAATGACTGTTGTATGGTCTCTTCCTCCAAATTCTTCTCCAATTTTCGGCAAAGAAGAGTCGGTTAATTCTCTTGATAAGTACATGGCAATCTGTCTTGGAAATGCAACAGACTTTGTTCTCTTTTTTGCTTTAAAATCTTCCAATTTAACATTAAAATGCTGTCCAACTACACGTTGAATTTCTTGAATGGTAATAATTTTAGGCTTGGAGCTCGGGATAATGTCTTTTAATGCTTCTGCCGCGAGATCCGCGTTAATATCTTTATTAATGAGAGAAGAATAGGCTACTACGCGTATAAGGGCACCTTCTAGCTCACGAATATTTGTATCAATTTGGTTGGCAATATAAAGCATGACTTCATTTGGAATATCCAATCCATCAGCTTTCGCTTTTTTTCTTAAAATGGCAATTCTTGTTTCGAGGTCAGGAGGAGTAATATCTGTTATGAGCCCCCATTCAAAACGTGATCTCAGCCGGTCTTCAAGAGTAGGAATTTCCTTTGGCGGCCTGTCGCTTGAAATGACTATTTGCTTGCTTTCCTCGTGAAGTGTGTTGAACGTATGGAAAAATTCCTCTTGTGTTTGTTCTTTTCCAGCAAGAAATTGAATATCATCTATCAATAGAACATCAACATTCCGGTATTTATTGCGAAATTCATCGGCTTTATTGTCACGGATTGAGTTAATAAATTCATTCGTAAATTTTTCTGATGACAAATAGACGACTCTCGCGGAAGGATTATGTTCTAATACATAATGGCCGATTGCATGCATTAAATGAGTTTTTCCGAGACCGACGCCACCATAAATAAACAGCGGGTTGTATGCTTTTGCCGGCGCTTCCGCAACAGCCAGGGATGCAGCATGGGCAAATCGATTTCCTGAGCCGATAACAAACGTATCAAAAGTATATTTTGGATTCAGCAA